>NZ_JBAZUD010000118.1:0-16554 GCF_041661565.1 Mesorhizobium sp. | reverse complement strand
GCGATGTCGCAGATCTATGCCAATGGCGTCGGCGGCAAACCGCGCGACGACGCGCAGGCGAGGCGCCTGCTGGCACAAGCCGCCAGGCAGAATTACGACACCGCCCAGATCGATCTCGCCGCCTGGATGATCGAGGGACGCGGCGGCGCGCGCGACCTGAAGTCCGCCTTTGGCTGGACCAAGCAGGCGGCGGAAGGCGGCAATGTCGCCGCCCAGAACCGCCTGGCGAAACTCTACATGCAAGGCATCGGCACCGATCCGGACCTGGTGCTCGCCGGCGCCTGGTACATCGTGGCCCGCCGCGCCGGTCTCATCGATCCAGAAATGGATGATTTCCTGCAAGGCTTGGGCGACGACCAGACCAAGCAGGCCTTGCGCAAGGCGAACCGCCTGCCCTGACGGCCCCTCGGGGCGCGGCGGCGACTTGGCGCTCCCTTGCCTCTTCGGTTGATTTGTGGTCTTGGGAGCCCGAAATCGCGTCCCAGCGAACATCCCATACCAGCGGCCCGGCCATTGGTAGCATCCCGGATCACCTCATCATGGCCAAGATCAATGGCAACGAAATTCGTCCCGGCTACGTCATCGAGCATGATGGCGGCCTGTGGGTGGCGGTCAGGACCAACACGGTCAAGCCCGGCAAGGGCGGCGCCTACAACCAGGTCGAACTGAAGAACCTGATCAACGGCACCAAGCTCAACGAGCGCTTCCGTTCCGCCGAGACCGTCGAGCAGATCCGGCTCGACCTCAAGGATTTCTCCTTCCTCTACGAGCAGGACGACGCGCTGGTGTTCATGGACACCCAGAGCTACGAGCAGCTGGAACTGAACAAGGAATTCGTCGGCGACCGCGCCGCCTTCCTGCAGGACGGCATGATGGTGACGGTGCAACTCTACGAGGACAGGCCGATCGGCATTTCGCTGCCCGACTATGTGACGCTGACCATCACCGAGGCGGATCCGGTGGTAAAGGGGCAGACAGCGGCCTCCTCATACAAGCCGGCGGTGCTGGAGAACGGCATCCGCGTCCTGGTTCCGCCCTTCATCGGCGCCGGCGAACGCATCATCGTCGACACCAACGAAATCACTTACGTGCGCCGCGCCGACTGACGCGCGACGGCAGGAAGATTTAAGATGGCACGATCAGCCCTCCTCAACGTCATGGTCCAGGCCGCAATGAAGGCCGGCCGTTCGCTGTCGCGCGACTTCGGCGAGGTCCAGAACCTGCAGGTGTCCATGAAGGGTCCCGGCGACTATGTCAGCCAGGCCGACCGCAAGGCCGAGGACATCGTTTTCGCGGAACTGTCGAAGGCACGCCCCGGCTATGGCTTCCTGATGGAAGAGCGCGGCGTGGTCGAAGGCGACGACGGCCAGCACCGCTGGATCGTCGACCCGCTCGACGGCACCACCAATTTCCTGCATGGCATCCCGCTCTTTGCTGTTTCCATCGCCCTGGAGCGCCAGGGCCAGCTTGTTGCCGGCGTCATCTACAACCCGGCGATGGATGAACTCTACACCGCCGAGCGTGGCGGCGGCGCCTTCATGAACGACCGCCGCCTGCGCGTTGCCGGCCGCACCAAGCTGGTCGACACGGTGATCGGCTGTGGCGTGCCGCATCTGGGGCGCGGTCATCACGGCAATTTCCTCGTCGAACTGCGCAATGTCATGGCGGAAGTGTCGGGCGTCCGTCGCCTCGGCGCCGCCTCGCTCGACCTTGCCTATGTCGCCGCGGGCCGTATGGACGGGTTCTGGGAAACCGGCCTCTCGGCCTGGGATATCGCCGCCGGCCTCCTCATGATCCGCGAGGCGGGCGGATTCGTTTCCGACATGGATGGCGGCCAGGACATGCTCGACAAGGGCTCGGCGGTCGCCGGCAACGAGGTCATCCAGCGCGCACTGCTGAAGGCGGTGAAAAAGCCGCTCATGGCACGCTGACCGGCACGACGCGCTGATGCGCCGCGGTCGCATAACCGCAACAAAAGCTTGAAATACTGTCAGGCGGTTACCCAGATATGGGGGTGACGCAGGACCATAGATGACCGATATCCCGCCGCAACTCGAAATCCCGTTCATGGGCCGCTGGCACTATTCCCGCGCGGAGATGATTGCCGACGGCATCGTTCACGCCGTCGGCATCGTGCTGGCGATAGCGGCCGGTTCGGCATTGCTGGCACTGGCAGCCTATCGGGTCGGCCCGGGCGAATACATCGCCGCCGCCTTCTACGTGGTCTCGCTGCTCACCGTGCTGTCGGTGTCGATGACCTACAATCTGTGGCCGGTCTCCTCGCCGGCGAAATGGGTCTTAAGGCGTTTCGACCACGCCGCGATCTATCTCCTGATCGCCGGCACATACACGCCCTTCCTGGCGCAACTCGACGGCTCGCCGCTGGCGAACTGGATGATCGTGCTGGTCTGGAGCGCCGCGGCGCTGGGGATCGCGATCAAGGTGTTCCTTCCCGGCCGTTTTGACCGGCTGGCCATCGTCTTCTATCTCGCCATCGGCTGGAGCGGCATCGTCCTGGCCAAGCCGCTGGTCCAGACGCTGCCGACGACATCCCTGATGCTGATCGTTGCAGGCGGCATCGTCTATTCCTGCGGCGTCATCTTCTTCGCCTGGAAGCGGCTGCGCTTCCACAACGCGCTTTGGCATGGCTTCGTCGTCACCGGCGCCGGCCTGCATCTGGCCGCCATGGTCGACTGCCTGGTTGTCAGCCGCCTCTGAACAGGCCTGCCGGAACGGCAATATTGCCAATCGCCATTCAATTTGGTCACAATTCCGTTTAGAGTCGCGAGCGGCGCGATCGGCGGCAGTGGAAACGGGGCACGGATGGCTTTTCTCAGATCCTTCGGCGTGGGCAGGCGTTCCGACGTCCTGGTCTACGACCCGCACAAACTGTCGAGCCCGCAGGTCTTCTTGCTGACCATGGTGATCTTCCTCGCCATCGTCGCCTTTATCGCCGCCATCCTGACCCGCCAGATCTCGACGGCCTTTGGCAGCAATCCGGGCCTCAACGGCCTCATCGTCGGCGTGCTGGCGGTCGGCATCCTGCTGGCCTTCGGCCAGGTCGGGCGGCTGTTTCGCGAAGTGCGCTGGGTCAACTCGTTCCGCGCCGGCTCCGAGACCACCGAACCGGTGCTGCTGGCGCCGATGAAGGCGATGATTGGCCGCTCATCCGCGACCGCCTTCTCGACCAGTTCGATGCGCACTATGCTCGATTCCATCGCCACGCGCCTCGACGAAAGCCGCGACACCTCGCGCTACCTCGTCGGCCTGCTTGTGTTCCTCGGCCTGCTCGGCACCTTCTGGGGCCTGCTGAACACCATCGGCTCGATCCGTGAGACCATCGAATCGCTCGATCCGGGCACCGGCGACGCCGCCGCCGTGCTCGACTCGCTGAAGCAGGGGCTTTCGGCGCCGCTGGCCGGCATGGGCACGGCCTTCTCGTCGTCGCTGTTCGGCCTTTCCGGCTCGCTCGTGCTCGGCTTCCTCGACTTGCAGGCCGGCCGCGCCCAGACCCGCTTCTACACCGAGCTTGAGAACTGGCTTTCCTCGGTCACCGACCTGTCGTCCGACATCGTCGTCTCCGATCCGGCCAAGTCCGAATCCTCCGACGAGATCCGTGTGCTGTCCGAACGGCTGCGCAGCATGCAGGAGAATGGCGGCGGCTCCAACCCCCGCGTCGCCACCGCCATGGCCAACCTCGCCGACGGCATCTCCGGCCTAGTGAAGAACATGCGCTCGGAGCAGCAGATCATGCGCGATTGGGTCGAGGCCCAGTCGGATGAGCAGAAGGCGATGCGCAACACGCTGGAAAAGATCGCCGAAGCCCTGAAGAAGCCCGGGGTGCACTGACATGGCGCTCGCCAGGGGCCGGCGCACCGATCGCCGCATCGACTACTGGCCAGGCTTCGTCGACGCGCTGTCGACGCTGCTGCTGGCCATCATGTTCCTGCTCACCGTGTTCGTGCTGGCCCAGTTCCTGCTCGGGCGTGAACTCTCGGGCAAGGACACGGCGCTGTCGCGCCTCAACTCGCAGATCAACGAACTGACCCAGCTTCTGGCGCTGGAACGCTCGACGGCGCAGGACAAGGACGATTCGCTGGCCAATCTGCAGGCGTCGCTGTCGGCGGCGGAAGCGGAAAAGAGCCGGCTCGAACAATTGCTGGCGCAAGGCGCCGGCGCCGGCGACGCCGCCAACCAGCGCGCCATCGAACTGGGCGGCGAACTCGACAGCCAGCGGCAGATCAGCCAGCAGGCGTTGAGCCAGGTCGAAATCCTCAACCAGCAGATCGCGGCGCTGCGCAAGCAGATCGGCGCGCTCGAGGACGCGCTCAACGTGTCCGAAACGCGCGACCGCGATTCCAACACCAAGATCGCCGATCTCGGCCGCCGCCTCAATGTCGCGCTGGCGCAGCGCGTGCAGGAATTGAACCGCTACCGCTCCGACTTCTTCGGCCGCCTGCGTGAAATCCTCGCCGACCGCGAGAACATCCGCATCGTCGGCGACCGCTTCGTGTTCCAGTCGGAAGTGCTGTTCCCGACCGGCTCCGAGGTGATCAACGATGCCGGCAAGGGCGAGATGAAGAAGCTCGCCGACGCCATCATCGAGCTGCAGAAGGAAATTCCGCCGGAGATCAACTGGGTGCTGCGCGTCGACGGCCACACCGACAACAAGCCGCTCTCCGGCAACGGCCGCTACCGCGACAATTGGGAGCTGTCGACGGCCCGCTCGACCTCGGTGGTGAAATTCCTCATCGAGAATGGCGTGCCGGCCAACCGGCTGGTCGCCGCCGGTTTCGGCGAGTTCCAGCCGCTCGACCCCGCCGACACCGACGAGGCACGCAACAAGAACCGCCGTATTGAATTGAAACTCACCGAACGGTGACTGATCATCAAGCGGATCACGCGTGGACTAGCGGCCCAGCCAGATGGCAACCAGCGCAAGCACCGCCGGCACGGCCTGGATGAACAGGATCTTGCGGCCGACTGTCGTCGCCCCGTAAAGGCCGGCAATGGCCACGCACAGCAGGAAGAACACCTTGATCTGAAACCCGGCCGCGCCGAGGGTCAGCCCCCAGATCAGGCCGGCGGCAAGAAATCCGTTGTAGAGGCCCTGGTTGGCGGCGAGCACCTTCGACGCGCTGGCGAATTCCGGCGTCAGGCCGAAGGCCTTGCGACCGCGGGGCGTGTCCCACAGCACCATCTCTAGATAGACGATGTAGACATGGATCAAGGCCACCAGGCCAACCAGGACGTTGCCGATCATTGCGTTCCCTTCGATTTCTCGCGGCAGCATTTCACGCGTCACCTTGCCTGCGCAAGATGCCTGCCCGGATCATGCCGGAGGGTTGCAAACGCCCTGGCGTTGGTATCTTTTCGCGCCGTCCTCAATCAAGGAAACCGCCATGTCCTTTCAGAAACTCGATGATCTCGGCCACAAGCTCGAAGCACTCGAGCATGCGCTGGCCATCCTGGGAGCCGACGAGGCCACCCACATGGCGGTTGGCGGCGGCGAGAAGCGTGCCGAGGCGATGTCGGCGCTGGCCGGCATGTATCACACAAGGGCAACCGCGCCGGAGATAGGCGACTGGATCGCCGCCGCCGAGGCCGAAACGCTCAACGACGAGCAGAAGGCGGCTGTTGCCGAACTGCGGCGGCAGTACACCAATCTGACCTGCCTGCCGGTCGAATTCGTCGAGCGCCAGACGACCGCGCGCATGCGCTGCGAGCAACTGTGGCGCGAGTTGCGCGCCCGGAACGACTGGGCGGGCTTCCAGCCGGCGCTGGAAGGCGTGGTGGCGCTGGTGCGCGAGGAGGCGGCCTTGCGCGCCGACGTGCTTGGCCTCGCGCCCTATGACGCGCTGATGGAGCAATACGACCCCGGCAACCGCACCGCCGACATCACCCCGGTCTTCACCGACCTGAAGGCTTTCTTGAAGGGGTTCGTGCCGGAAGCGCTGGCGGTGCAGGAAACCCGGCTGCGCAAGCGCCCGCTGAAGCCGCTCTCGGGCACCTATGCGATCGACAAGCAGCGCGAACTCGGCCTTGCGATGATGGCGGCGGTTGGTTTCGACCTGACGCACGGCTCGCTGTCGGTGTCGCATCACCCGTTCTGCGGCGGCGTGCCGAGCGACGTGCGCATCACCACCCGCTACAAGACCTCCGATTTCCTGTCGGCGCTGATGGGCGTGCTGCATGAGACCGGCCATGCGCTCTATGAACAGAACCTGGCCAAGGCATGGTCGCACTGGCCGCTCGGCAAGGCGCGCGGCATGGCCGTGCATGAAAGCCAGAGCCTGTTCGTCGAAAAGCAGCTCGGCCGCAACCCGGCCTTCTGGCGCTGGGCCCTGCCGGTGGTCGAAAGGCATCTCGGCGAGGCATGGTCGCTCGAGGACATCCTGCCGCATGTGCACCGTGTCGAACGCGGACTGATCCGTGTCGATGCCGATGAGGTGACCTACCCCCTGCATGTCATCCTGCGTTATGAACTGGAGCAGGAACTCGTGTCCGGCAGGCTGGAAGTGGCGGATCTTCCCGAAGCCTGGGACGCCAGGATGCGCGACTATCTCGGGCTCTCGACCATCGACAATCCGGCCGACGGACCGATGCAGGACGTGCATTGGCCGGGCGCTGCCTTCGGCTATTTCCCGTCCTACACGCTGGGCGCGATGATGGCGGCGCAGCAATGGGCGGCGCTGACCAGGGAACACCCCTCCGCCGACGACGACCTCGCAAAAGGAAACTTCGAGGCGATCAACGCGTGGCGCCGCGAAAAAATCTGGTCGCAGGGCTCGCGCTGGTCGACGCCGGAGTTGCTCGAACGCGCCACCGGCGAAAAGCTCGACGCGAGCTATTTCGTGAACCATCTGAAGCAGCGCTACGGAAGCTGAGATCGCCGGAGCGCCGTCCTTTCGCCACGGCCCCCGAAGCAGGCGGGCGGCGAGGAGCAGGCCGCCCGCCGCAATGCGTCTTGCCGGACTGCTTTTACTTTTCTATCACTGGTGGCATCCGAGGGGACGGGCGCTTTTCAAATGACATTCAAGGCAATGGCAAGACTCTGCGCCTGGATCGCCCTTGTCATGGTCTGCCTGCCGGCGCTCGCCGGAGGCGAAGTCCACAAGGGCGACCCCGCCGGCTGGGTGGATCGGATCGACCTGCCGAAGGCGGATCCGCTATTCGACAGCCAGGTCAGGAACGGCGTGTCCAGTCTTCTGTCGGACTACCAGACCAGGAATCGGCCGGACGGATCCGAGACTTTCGACCGATACGCCTACAGGATCGTCGACCGCAGCGGGCTCGAACGCGGCGCGGCGATAAGTTTCGAGTTCGACCCGGCGACGTCCGAGGTGACGATGAACTGGCTGCGCATCATTCGCGACGGCGTGGTGATCGACCGGCTTCCCGATGCCAGCTTCGATGTGTTTCGACGCGAGAAGGATGCGGAGAAAGGCCTCTTCGATGGCTGGCTCACCGCCTATTTGAACATCGACGATGTTCGTGTCGGCGACATCATCGACTACGGCAAGACGACCGTCAGAACGCCCATTGTCGGGGCCAACCTGTTTTTCCGTTCCGTCTCGGTGGCGTGGGACGAACCCATAGCGCTCATCCGCGAAAAGGTGACGTGGCCGACAGCCGCGCCGCTCAAGATCCGCCAGCTCCGCACCGACATCCGGCCCGACATCAAGACGGACGGTGCCCTGACCACCTATCTCTGGCAAAGCGCCGATCCCACTCCGGTCCTGTCCGAGGACAACCTGCCGGCGGATTTCCCGGCCTATCCGGCGGTCGAGATCTCCTCGACCGACAAATGGCAGGACATCGTCGACGCGCTTTTGCCCTACTATCGGCTCGATCAGCGATTGCCGGATGATTTCGCCGCCAAACTCGACGACATCGCCGCCAGATTTGCCAGGCCGGAAGACCGGATGATCGAGGCCATGCGGCTGGTCCAGGACAATATCCGCTATGTCAGCCTGTCCATGGGCCGCGGCTCGTATGTCCCGCGCAGTCCCGATGTGGTGGTCAGGAGCGGCTTCGGCGACTGCAAGGACAAAGCCCTGCTTCTCGCCACCAGCCTTCGACGGCTGGGCATACGGGCGGACTCCGCGCTGACCGATCTCGACGACGGATTGGCACTGGGCGACGTTCTTCCGACGGTCCGCGCCTTTGACCATGTCATCGTCAAGGCCGTCATCGGCAGCCAGACTTACTGGATCGACGCCACCAACTACCTCCAGGGCGGCCGCGCCGAGAACCTTGTCGCACCCGACTATGGCTTTGCCCTGCCGATTGTCGCCAATGACGCGAAGATGGAAAGAATGGAACGCAAGGAGCTGTTCCAGCCGACCACCTTCGTCAGCGAGGCGTTCGATTTTCCCCGGCGCGAGGGCGAGCCGCTGGCGCTGACGGTCACCACGACCTATCGCGGCGGGGACGCCGACGTCATGCGCTACAAGCTGGTTTCACAATCCGTGAGCAAGCTCGCCAACGACTATCTCCAATATTACAACCGCCAGTATCCCGGGATGGCGAGTGTGGCGCCCTTGGTGACGCATGACAGCCGGGATGAGAATGTCGTCCTGGTGATCGAATCCTACCAGCTGCCGGCCGACGCCCTCGACGAGGATGATCTTGCCAAGAATTTTCCGTTGAAGGCCGACGTCGGCATCGGCAATCTGCCGGAGCCCGACATGGTTGGCAGGGTTGGGCCGGTCTGGCTTGGCGGTCCCGCCTTCAGGCGGCATCAATGCATCGTCCGCAACCTCAAGGCACAATTCGTCGGCCCCGAGAAACCTGATGACGTGATCACGCCCTACGTCGCCTTCAAGGCGCGCTGGTCCAGCACGCCGACCGAATTTCAGGTTGACTGGTTTCTCAAGACGATCGGCGACAAGGTTCCCGCCAGGGACATCGGCGCCTATCTGAAATCGCGCAGGAAGATGAGCGGGAATTCGTCCTGGGACTACAATTTCGCCTATGCCGAGGCACCGGCCAACTGAACCATCGGCAATGCTTATTCGGCCGCGCCCCGGAAGGCGGTCGCCCCGCTCTCGAACTGCAGCTTGGCCAGCCGCGCATAGATCCCGCCCTTGGCGACGAGACTGTGATGCGTACCTTCCTCGACGATGCGGCCGCCATCCATGACCAGGATCCTGTCGGCCTTCAGCACGGTCGCCAAGCGGTGGGCGATGACGACGGTGGTACGGCCCTGCATTAGCCGTTCAAGCGCAACCTGCACCAGCGTCTCGCTTTCGGCGTCGAGGGCGGAGGTGGCTTCGTCGAGCAACAGGATCGGCGCGTCGCGAAGGATGGCGCGCGCGATGGCCACCCGCTGGCGCTGGCCGCCGGACAGCGTCACGCCGCGCTCGCCGACCTGGCTGTCATAGCCTTTTTCCAGCCGCAGGATGAATTCATCGGCCAGCGCGTCCTTGGCCGCCGCCTCGATCTCGGCATTGCCGGCACCCGGCCGGCCGAAGCCGATATTGTCGCGGGCGGTCGCCGCGAAGATGGTGACATCCTGCGGCACGATCGCGATACGCTGCCTGACCGCGACGGGATCGGCCTCGCGCACGTCGACGCCGTCGATCGTGATCCTGCCGGTTTCGGGGTCGTAGAAGCGCAGGATCAGCGAAAAGACGGTGCTCTTGCCCGCCCCCGAAGGACCGACGATCGCCACCGTCTCGCCGGGCATGACCTGGAAGCTCAAACCGTGCACGGCGGCGCGGTCCGGCCTTGCCGGATAGGAGAAGGACACGCCCTCGAAGCTGATCGCGCCCTTGGCCACGGCCGGCAGCGGCTTCGGGTCGGCGGGGGCCTGGATCGCCGGCTTTTCGGCCAGGATTTCGGTCAGCCGTTCGGCGGCGCCCGCCGCCTGGGCGAGTTCGCCCCAGACCTCCGACAGCGCGCCAAGCGCGCCGGCGGCGAACACCGAATAGAGCAGGAACTGGCCAAGCGTGCCTGGCGACAGGGTGCCTTCCAGCACGTCGCGCGAGCCGAACCACAGCACGGCCACGACCGAGGAGAAGATCGTGAAGATGGCGAAGAAAGTGAGGAACGAGCGTGCGAAGATCGAGGACCGGGCCGCCTCGAAAGCGGCCTCCACGGCGGCCGAGAAATGACCGGTGACCAGCTTCTCGTTGGTGAAGGCCTGCAGCGTGCGAACGGCGCCGATCTGCTCGCTGGCATAGGCCGTCGCGTCGGCGAGCGTGTCCTGCGCCTGCCGCGACTTCCGCCGCACCGAACGGCCGAAGGCGACCAGCGGCAGTACGATGATTGGAATGGCGGCGATGACCAGGCTGGACAGTTTCGGGCTGGTGACGACCATCATTGCCACCGCGCCGAGGCCGAGGATGACATTGCGCAGCGCGACCGAGGCCGTGGCGCCGACCGCCGACTTGACCTGAGTCGTGTCGGCGGCGAGCCGCGACACGATCTCGCCGGACTGCGCGGTATCGAAGAAGGAGGGCGACAGTGTCGTCACATGGGCGAACACATCGCGCCTGATATCGGCGACAACGCGCTCGCCAAGCGTGATGACGAAATAATAGCGGCCGGCCGATGCCGCCGCCAGCATGGCGGCCATCGCCAGCAATGCGACGAAATATTCAGCGATGAAACTTGTGTTGGATGACGAGAAGCCATGATCGATCATGCGGCGAACCGCGAGCGGCAGGGCCAGCGTGGTCGCCGCCGCGATGACCAGCGAGATGACGGCGCCGACAACCAGCGTGCGATAGTGCGTGATATAAGGAAACAGGCGCCTGAGCGGCTTGAGCGAGCGCCGCCGCTCGTCTGCGCTGCTGGTTTGCGCCATGGCAGTGTTTCCTCTGGCCGCTCTTGGGCATGCGCTTCACTATGCGCTTGTCGCGGCCTTGTGATTCAATTCCGCCTGATGTATAGGCTCGCCGACCGTTTTAGAAGCCGTGGCTCCTCAATAGCCGCGGCTTTGAGTTTAAAAAAGAGGCGCATCGACGCAGGCTCATGCCCGTCGGCGCCGGCAAGCCAGGAACCGCGCCATGAAGACCGACATCCATCCCGACTACCACACCATCAAGGTCGTCATGACCGATGGCACCGAATACATGACCCGTTCGACCTGGGGCAAGGAAGGCGATACGATGAACCTCGATATCGACCCGACCACCCACCCGGCCTGGACCGGTGGCCAGCAGACCCTGCTCGATCGCGGCGGCCGCCTGTCGAAGTTCAAGAAGCGTTTCGAAGGTTTCGGCCTCTAAGCCAGACAAGCCTTGCAGATCAAGAACCCGCCCTCGTGGCGGGTTTTTTGCTTCAGCGAATGGTGGCGCGAACAAAGTCGCCGTTGATGGCGACCAAGGGCTTGGCGCCGACGGTGTTGGGAAGCGAGCTGTCGACGAAGGATGCCGACGCCGTCACCGAGTAGCTGATCGCAACCCCTTGTCCGAACACTAGCGTGGCGTCCAGCGCCTTGCCGGCGATGGCAATGTTTTCGTCATGTCTGACGCTGCCAAAAGTGAGATTGGCTTTCAGCGCGTCGCCTTTGAGCTCGACGGTCGACGCATGCCCGTTCAGCGAGACATCGGCTGCCTTGCTGGTTATGGCTATGGTGGAAAAATTCCCCTCCATCCTGGCCTGCAGCGCCGCCTGGTCGATCGACACCGAGCTTTCAGGTTGGATGTTTGCATTGATCTCGACCCTGCAGTCTGAAGGGTCCATCCATGAAGACGGCGCAACGTCGATACGCAGCGTCGAGGCCTCCAGCTTCATGTCGCTGGCAAGGCTGCAGTCATTGGCGAACCAGCTCGAATACCAGCGTGAAAACCAGCCCTCGCGGCGGCTGCCAATCGTCGCCTGGTAAGATGCCGACACCAAGGTGGTGATCCTGACGGAACTGGCTTGACCCGATATGACGATGGCGCTCACGCCAGCGAGATCGAGCGTCTTGCCGGCCTCTCCGCTTGCCGGTGAGGCAAGTGCTACACTGGCGAATGACAGCAAGACGAGAATTGCGGATTTCATTGATATCTCCGATCATGTATGGCGGTCCCCGTTGGACCGCGGCGTTGTCGCAATGACCCGGGATGCCGATTTCCGCGTCCTCGATCGCGATCCGGGACGACCGTGAACGCAATCCAGGTCATTGTCGGTCGCCAGCCTTGGAACCACGCTTGCGATCATGATCTTTATTCCCCTGCCGTTCGTCGTTGCTCTGCTGCTTGTCATCCTGCTTGTGCAGATGATCCGCCGAAACGAAGCCGATCTGCGCGAGAACATCGCCTTCATTCTGCTGATGGCGGCCTATGCATTGCAGTCGGTGCTGATTGGCATCCGCTGGGGCTATGATGTCAGGGCAATGATGCCGGCCCAGTCGGTGCTGGCGACGCTGATCGCGCCGCTGGCCTGGATCGCCTTCGGCAGCCTGACGACGGAACCGTCGGAGCACCGCCTGTCACGGCTGTGGCCGCATCTGCTGCCGGCCTTCCTGGTTGCCTTGCTGCTGGTCTTCTGGCGCGAGCCGGTCGGGCCGGTGATCATCCTGGTGTACTTGTCGTATGGGTTCGCGCTTCTTTGGCTCGCGCTGGCTGGCCCGGACGTCCTTGTCGAATCGCGCCTCGACGGCGTCTTGCGATCCTACCGGTCGCTGTGGGTGACGGCGCTTGCGATCCTCGCGTCGCCGTTCACCGACATCATCATCAGTTTCGACATGCAATGGACCGGCGGAGCTCATTCCGGCGCGGTGATTGCCGGCGGCAACGTGCTGGCGCTGCTGCTGCTGGGGGGTGCCGCCGCGGTTGCCAGCGAAGCGCCTGCTCAGGATGAAGAGACCGTGGATGTGGCGCAAACCACGCCACGGGCAACCAGCGAAGATTCAGCGATCGCAGCGGCGGTCGACGCGCTGATGCAAACGAAGGAGCTCTACAAGGACGTCGATCTCAATCTTGGGCGCATCGCCAGGCGCCTCGGCCTGCCGGCACGGCAAGTGTCGTCGGCGATCAATCGCATCCACGGATCGAGCGTGTCGCAATATGTCAACAACCATCGGATCGACGAGGCGCGCCGCCTGCTGGCTGCGACGGAAGAACCGATCACCCGCATCATGTTCGACGCCGGCTTCCTCAGCAAATCGAATTTCAACCGCGAGTTCCTTCGCATCACCGGCTTGAGCCCGAAGGCCTGGCGGCTAGAGCACCAGCCGCCAGGCAGCGTTGTGTCAGCCACATCGTTGCCGGCCAGATCCATGCCCGAACAATGAATGCGAACAGCGCCACTCAGGCGACGGTCAGTTCCCGCAACGCCATCCGCTTGTAGGCCGCCACCAGCCTGTCGCCCTCCTGCCGCTCGACCGAGATTGCCAGCCGCATAACTGCTTCGCCCATCTGCCAGATGAGAAACGCCGTCGTCTCCAGGGAGACGGGATCGGCATTGGGACGCAGCAGCTTCAGCACTGCTGTAAGGAACCCGGCGTTGGCCCGGCTGTCGGCGAGTTCGAGTTGACGCAGCGCCTTGTCCGCTTGCGTGCCGGACCAGATGTCGCGCATCACCGGCTCGGCCAGGAACAGGCCGTAATAGATATCGACCAGCTCCGAAAACGCCTGGCGCAGGCCTTCGGCGTCGCTGACGACGGCGAGCGCCGCTGAGATACAGGCCTGGCCCTCGGTTGTGTAGCGCTCGGCAAGCGCCCAGATGATCGCCCGCTTGTCGGGAAAGAACTGGTAAAGCGAGCCGATCGATACGCCCGCCCGTTCCGCCACTTCCCCCATGCGCATGGCATCGCTGCCTTGCTCGGCGATCAGCGCCGAGGCGGCGGCCAGCATGCGCTCGACCCGTTCGCGGCTGCGCCGCTGGCTCGGTGCCCGGCGCGGCGAGGCTTTGGGCTCGTTGGACGGCAAGCCTTCCATGATCGTCTCCGAACAGATGCGTCTGGCTGAAATCGCCACGGAAGTGGCTTGACCGATAAAATACGAGGGTTTATCACGTTTAGCAAATGTGAGAACTACTCACGTTTAAACGAACCCTGACTCGGAGCAATCGACATGATCGCGAAATTTCTCCCCACCCTGACCTTCGTCGCCGCGCTCGGTGCCGGTGTGGTCGGCGGCGTGTTCTTCGCATTCTCCAATTTCGTCATGCCGGCACTTGCCCGCCTGCCGGCGGCGGGCGGCATCGCCGCGATGAATTCGATCAACGTCACGGTGATCACGCCCACCTTCATGACGGCGCTTTTCGGAACCGGCCTGCTCTGTGTGGTGCTTATCGCCGCCGCCATCATGGGCTGGAGCCAGTCCGGCTCGTACTGGTTGCTTGCCGGCGCGGTGATCTACCTGATCGGCAACCCGATCGTCACCATGATCTTCAACGTGCCGCTCAACGATGCGCTCGCCGCCGTCGACCCGGCCAGCAGCAATGGCGCCGCCGTGTGGGCGAACCATCTGAGCCAATGGGTGATGTGGAACCACGTCCGCACCGTCACCGCCATCGTGGCGATGGCCTGCTTCATCTTCGCATTGCTTTAGTTATGGCACTTCGCAAATGCAAAAGACTCCGCATCAAGCGGGGTCTTTTTGCGTGTGACCCTTGCGATCGGAGTGGCCGAGGTCACGGCCGGGATCAATCACATCGCGAACAAGTTGCTTGAGTTTTGCAGCTTCGGGAAAGCCGCCGTCGCGCTTGCGGTCCCAGACCAACGTGTCGTTGCAGCTGATGGTGAAGATGCCTCCGGTGCCAGGCACCAGCGTCACTTCGCCGAGATCGGTGCCGAAGGTGGAAAGCAGCTCCTGCGCCATCCAGCCAGCGCGCAGCAGCCACTGGCACTGCGTGCAGTAGGTGATGACGATCCGAGGTTTGTCCGGGAGGCTCATTCATGTGTCTCGCGGGTGCGAACGGTTGTGCCGGCAAGCCGATCATGGATCGGCTCATTGCCCAACGCTATCGATATTCCGATCCAGAGCGGCCAGATCAAAGCCAAGCCAAACGCGACGAAGGCAGTCACGATTTCCAGCCAGGAATAGCTCGGCGCAGGTCCCGGAACGCTCCCCCAGGTCTGAAAGACAGACCAGGCCCCTGTCAGTACGAGGGGGAAAGCCCCGAGAAACTTGATCACCTGTCGACGAAACGCCTTTTGCAAGGGCAAGCCTCTTCTCTGCCAGTCATTCTCGTCATACACGACGAGCACCAAAGCCTGCTTACCGACTGATTGGCCCGAGGCCATTTCCATAAGAAGAAGATAGATCGCCAAAGCGGGTACCTGGAGGAAACCCAGATCCAACGCCGCAGGTCGAAAATTCCCCTTCGAATTGAGATCGATTGAAACCGTCTCGGGCTTCGCAGACTGGGTTTCCTTCGCGGTGCCAACTGCCCAATTGGCTACCGGAAAGCCGAAGAGAGACGACCTGCACACCTGCCAATCGTAACGTTCAAGCGACGGACCGCCGTGCACCTTGGCCGACATGCATATTCTTAAGAAGAGCCAGAAGTGACCTTTCACCCCACCGTCGGTCAGCGCGAACAAGCCGGCCGCCAGAAAATAGAGCGGTATCAGCACCACAAGGTAGTCGATAAACGAAGCAAGGAACCGGCGCCAGAAGCCACCGCGGCGAGGCCAAGCCATCGCAGCGGCAAGTTGAATCCCTTCGTCAGTCATCTCCCCTCCCGTCGATCACTGACTGATCTATACGTTGGGTGGGGAGTCCTTGGCCATGGCGTTCGCCTACACTTCCGTGTGACGGGCAGAAACTCACGCCGCGCTGAGCTTGGCCATGGTCTCGTCGTCGACTTCGAAGTTGGCGTAGACGCTTTGCACGTCATCGTCGTCCTCGAGCGTCGCGACCAGCTTCATCAGCGACTGGGCCCGTTCCTCGTCGACCGGAACATTGTTCTGCGGCTTCCAGATCGGCTTCACCGATTCCGCTTCGCCGAGCGATGCTTCCAGCGCCTTCGACACTTCGCCGAGATTCTCGAAGGCGCAATGGATGGTATGGCCTTCCTCGTCCGATTCCACATCGTCGGCGCCCGCTTCGATCGCCGCGTCCATGACCTTGTCGGCGCTGCCGGCGGATGCCGGATAGTAGATCTCGCCGGCACGGTCCCACATGAACGACACCGAGCCGGTTTCGCCAAGCGCGCCGCCGGCCTTGGTGAAGGCGGCCCGCACGTTCGACGCCGAACGGTTGCGGTTGTCGGTCAGGGCTTCGACGATCAGGGCGACGCCACCCGGGCCGTAGCCCTCATAGCGCACCGCTTCGTAGTTCTCGGCATCGCCCATCGACGCCTTGTTGACGGCGCGCTGGATGTTGTCCTTAGGCATCGAAACCGCCTTGGCGTTCTGGATCGCCAGTCGCAGGCGCGGGTTCATCGATGGATCGGGCGTGCCGCTCTTGGCGGCGACGGTGATTTCGCGCGCCAGCTTGGAAAACATTTTCGACCGCACCGCGTCCTGGCGGCCCTTGCGGTGCATGATGTTCTTGAACTGTGAATGGCCAGCCATGGCACCCCTGTCGTGTTCGGCTAGAGCATGCTGCCACGAGATGTCCACCTCGTCCTTGCACCATGCTCGAATTCAAAATGTCAGAGCGTCCG
>NZ_JBAZUD010000117.1:0-17021 GCF_041661565.1 Mesorhizobium sp. | reverse complement strand
TGCTCCAGCGCTCAAGGGCCCTCTCCACCAGCTTGCGGCGCGAGAAGAAGACTGGTGGGCGCGCGGCGGCGACAACGGCCGCTGCGTTGCGGCCGCCGGAGTCCATCTGGCCGCGCATGGCCTGGATCGCCTGCAATTGCCGCATCGCGGATGACAGAACGAGGAAAGGCTGCCCGCCCGATTGGCAATGGCGGGTAAACGCAATGTCGAAGTCGCCGACCTTGCCTTCAAGCAGCGCGTCGACGGCGTCGTCAAAGGAGGCCCCGGATACATCGCCCGACATGGCGCGGACGTCCTCGATCCCGATCTCCTGCTGGCCGTGGGCGTAGAGGACAAGCTTTTCGATCTCGCCGCGCGAGGCGAGGCGATCGCCGCCAAGATTGCGGCGCAGCGCCTGTCGCGCTTCCATGGTCATCGACATGCCGGCCTTGCGCAATTCGTCGTCGATGACCGCATCGACGTCGCGGGCCTCATCAGCGTAACAGGGCAGCGCCATGGCACCGTCCGCCGCCTCGACAATTGCGCGCAGCCCGACGCCCTTCTTGAGGTCGCCTGCCTCGATGAGAATGATCGCGTCGCGCGCCGGCTCCGCGGTCAGCACCTTCACGTCGTCGGCCAGCGCCTTCTGGCCGGTCGCATTGCGGACCCAGAGCAGCCGCCGGTCGGAAAACATCGGCACGGTGCGGGCTTCATCGAGCAGGCGGCCCTCGTCGCGATCGACCTCCGAGCCCTCCAGCCGGACCACGGAGAACGGATCGTCGAGCGGCAGGCCGGTCTTTTCGGCAAAGGCCTTGGCCCGCTCGGAAACCAGCCCCCGATCGGGTCCGTAAAGCAGGACGATCGAGATGCGCGGGTCGGGCTTCGCCAGCCAAGAATCGACCTCGAAAGCTTTCTTCTGTGCCATCTGGGCTGGTTAGCATGGCGCGGGGGCGGAGGGAACATTTCCGGATCGCAAGCATCGCTTCGATGAGGGTCGACCCCCACTCCGTCGAGCTTCGCTTGACTCCCCCGATCGACGGGGGAGAGGAAGGGCGCGAGCTTCTGGCGGCTGCGCTGTTCAGCCGGTAGATGGGTAACACTACGAACCGGATACATGGGTAACAGTCTCCCCCTAACCGCCCGCAGCGGTGGCTCCTTTCCTCTCTCTCCGGAGGGGGGAGAGGTGGCTCGGCGAAGCCGAGACGGAGTGGGGGAAGGCGGTTCTAAGTGCGCCGCCGTTTGCAATCGACCGACCTGGGCAGTCGCCCCGTTCAAGCCAAAACGACCGAGCCAGGTCGACCCCCACTCCGTCGAGCTTCGCTCGACACCTCTCCCCCGATCGACGGGGGAGAGGAAGGGCGCGAGTCCGGCCACTTTGGCTCATCTGGCCGGGAACCCTGCTCAACCTTGCGCTAAGTTGCGCGATGCACCGAAACATCGACAAGATATTTCGCGGACTTACTTACATCCTGTGGTCGGAAGGCCCGGGGTTCCGCCACCGAAGCCCGAAGGCCATGCCGACGGATTCGTACTGGTCTGGCGGAGGGGATATGCGAGTATCCCGACCAGGCAACCTTGGAGGACGAAGGTCATGGCCGATGCTGGGATGTTGCGGTTTCACGTTCCGGAACCGGAAGTGCGGCCGGGCGGAGCGCCTGACTTCTCCAACGTGACCATCGCCGCGGCCGGTTCGGTGCCGTGCCCGGATATCGATGTCGATCCGCGCACCATCAGGGACATGGCCTTTTCGATCATCCGCGTGCTGAACCGCAATGGCGAAGCCGTCGGCCCCTGGGCCGGGCTGCTATCGACAGAGGAACTGCTTGAGGGCCTGCGCCACATGATGACGCTCAGAACCTTCGATGCCCGCATGCAGATGGCGCAGCGCCAGGGCAAGACCTCGTTCTACATGCAGCATCTGGGCGAGGAGGCGGTGAGCTGCGCTTTCCGCAAGGCGCTCTCGCCGGGGGACATGAATTTCCCCACCTATCGCCAGGCGGGGCTGCTGATCGCCGACGGATACCCGATGGTCACGATGATGAACCAGATCTATTCCAACGAGGCCGACCCGCTGAAGGGCCGGCAGCTGCCGATCATGTATTCCTCGAAGGAGCACGGTTTCTTCTCGATCTCCGGCAACCTGGCAACGCAGTACATCCAGGCGGTCGGCTGGGCGATGGCGTCGGCGATCTCCAACGATTCCAGGATCGCCGCCGCCTGGATCGGCGACGGTTCGACGGCGGAATCCGACTTCCATTCGGCGCTGGTGTTCGCCTCCACCTACAAGGCGCCGGTCGTGCTCAATGTCGTCAACAACCAGTGGGCGATCTCGACCTTCCAGGGCATCGCGCGCGGCGGCTCGGGCACGTTCGCGGCCAGGGGCCTTGGCTTCGGCATCCCGTCGCTGCGCGTCGACGGCAATGACTATCTCGCCGTCCACGCCGTGGCGAAATGGGCGGCGGAACGGGCGCGCGGCAATCTTGGGCCGACGCTGGTCGAATATGTCACCTACCGCGCCGGCGCCCATTCGAGCTCGGACGATCCTTCCGCCTACCGGCCAAAGGCCGAATCCGATTCCTGGCCGCTCGGCGATCCGGTCGTGCGGCTGAAGAACCATCTCATCCGGCTCGGCGCCTGGTCCGACGAGCGGCACGCGCAGGCCGAGGCCGAGATCCTCGACACGGTGATCGCGGCGCAGAAGGAGGCGGAGAGCCACGGCACGCTGCATGCGGGCGGCAAGCCGTCGACGCGCGAGATGTTCGAGGGTGTCTTTGCCGATATGCCGCCGCATCTGCGGCGCCAGCGCCAGCAGGCGGGAGTCTGAGCATGCCGAGACGCAGCATGATCGAGGCGATCCGCGACGCCATGGATGTGTCGATGGAGCGCGACGCCAAAGTCGTCGTGTTCGGCGAGGATGTCGGTTTCTTCGGCGGCGTCTTCCGCTGCACGCAGGGCCTGCAGGCCAAGTACGGCAAGAGCCGCTGCTTCGATGCGCCGATCAACGAATCCGGCATTGTCGGCTCGGCTATCGGCATGGCCGCCTATGGCCTGAAGCCCTGCGTGGAAATTCAGTTCGCCGACTACATGTACCCGGCCTACGACCAGCTGACCCAGGAGGCCGCGAGGCTGCGTTACCGTTCGAACGGCGACTTCACCTGCCCGATCGTGGTGCGGATGCCGACCGGCGGCGGCATCTTCGGCGGCCAGACGCACAGCCAGAGCCCCGAGGCGCTGTTTACCCATGTGTCGGGGTTGAAGACCGTGGTGCCGTCCAATCCACACGATGCCAAGGGGCTGCTCATCGCGGCGATCGAGGATCCCGACCCGGTGATCTTCCTCGAGCCCAAACGGCTCTACAATGGCCCCTTCGACGGCCATCACGACCGGCCGGTGACACCATGGTCGAAGCATGAGCTGGGCGAGGTCGCCGGCGGCCACTATACTGTGCCGCTCGGCAAGGCGGCGATCCGCAGGGCGGGCTCGGCCGTCACCGTGCTTGCCTATGGCACCATGGTGCATGTCGCGCAGGCGGCGGCCGAGGAGACCGGCATCGATGCCGAGATCATCGATCTGAGGACGTTGCTGCCGCTGGACCTCGACGCCATCGTCGCCTCGGTCAGGAAAACCGGGCGCTGCGTGATCGTGCATGAGGCGACGCTGACCTCCGGCTTCGGCGCCGAACTGTCGGCGCTGGTGCAGGAAAACTGCTTCTATCACCTGGAGGCGCCGGTGGCGCGCGTCGCCGGCTGGGACACGCCCTATCCGCACGCGCAGGAGTGGGACTATTTCCCAGGCCCCGCCCGGGTCGGCCGCGCCCTCATCGAAACCATGGAGGCCTGAGATGGGCGAGCACATCATCAAGCTGCCCGATGTCGGCGAGGGCGTCGCCGAGGCCGAGCTGGTCGAATGGCATGTCAAGGTCGGCGACATCGTGCGCGAGGACACCATGCTTGCCGCCGTCATGACCGACAAGGCGACGGTGGAGATACCGTCACCGGTCGATGGCGAGATCCTGTGGCTCGGCGCGGAGATCGGCGACACGGTGGCGATCGGCTCGCCGATCGTGCGGCTGAAGGTGGCCGGCGAGGGCAATGTGAAGCCGCAGGGCGGCGCCAAGGCCGAGGCGGTGGCGGCCGAGCCTCCTGCCACGCTTCCGACGCCGAAACCCAATACCGCCGCGCTGGACGCGAAGATCCCGGCAGAGGCAAGCACTGCGGAGGTCAAACCCACCCCGGCCGCTTCTGTTGGCTCCCGGCAGACCGGCGCGCCGCGCCGCGAAGGCGAAAAACCGCTGGCGTCGCCGGCCGTGCGCCAGCGCGCGAAGGAGGCCGGCATCGATCTGAGGCAGGTCGCGGGGAGCGGCCCGGCCGGCCGCATAGGCCATGAGGATATCGAGGCGTTCCTGGCGCGCGGACCTCGGCACCTCGCGAAGACATCGGGCCTCGCGCGCAATGCTAGGGTCGAAGACATCAAGCTGGTGGGCATGCGGCGCAAGATTGCCGAGAAGATGACGCTGTCCACATCGCGCATCCCGCACATCACCTATGTCGAGGAGATCGACGTCTCCGCGCTGGAGGATCTGCGTGCTGCCCTCAACAAGGAAAAGCGCGCCGACAGGCCCAAGCTGACGCTGCTGCCGTTCCTGATGCGGGCGATGGTCAAGGCGATAGCGGACCAGCCGCAGTTCAACTCGGTGTTCGACGATGAAGCGGGCATCATCCACCAGCATGGCGGCATACATATCGGCATCGCCGCGCAGACGCCTTCCGGCCTGGTGGTGCCAGTGGTGAGGCATGCCGAGGCGCGCGATATCTGGGACTGCGCGACCGAGCTCAACAGGCTGGCGGAGACTGCCAAGTCCGGTACGGCGACGCGCGACGAGCTGTCCGGTTCGACCATCACCATCACGTCGCTCGGCGCCATGGGAGGCATCGCGACGACGCCGGTTATCAACCACCCGGAAGTGGCGATCATCGGCGTCAACAAGATGATGGTGAGGCCTTTGTGGGACGGCACCCGGTTCATCCCGCGCAAGATGATGAACCTGTCGTCGAGCTTCGACCACCGCATCATCGACGGCTGGGACGCGGCGGTGTTCGTGCAGCGGATCAAGACGCTGCTGGAAACGCCGGCGCTGATTTTCGTGGACTGAGGGCGATGTTGATTTCGATCGAGGCCTCGGAATTCATGCTCCTCCTTCTCCCCCTGCGGAAGAAGGTGTCGCCGAAGGCGACGGATGAGGGGTGTTCAAGGGAACCCCAGCGTCTCACTCCGCTGGAACACCCCTCATCCGTCTCGGCGCCATCGCGCCGATCCACCTTCTCCCACAAGGGGAGAAGGACAAGGCGCGCGTCGGCCATGGCCGGAAGGATGCCAGCATCATGAAAGAAATCTCCTGCAAGCTGCTCGTCATCGGCGCCGGTCCGGGCGGCTATGTCTGCGCCATCCGTGCCGGGCAGCTTGGCATCGACACGGTGATCGTCGAGGCCGGCAAGCCGGGCGGCACCTGCCTCAATGTCGGCTGCATTCCGTCGAAGGCGCTGATCCATGCGGCGGAAGAGTTCGAGAAGGTCGCGCAGATGGCCGGCGGCAGCAGCCCACTGGGGATTTCGGTGACCGCGCCCACACTCGACCTCGCCAGGACGGTGAGCTGGAAGGACGGCATCATTAGCCGGCTGAATAGTGGCGTTGCCGGCCTGCTCAAGAAGGCCGGGGTCAAGACCGTGCGGGGCTGGGCGACGTTTCGCGATGGCAAGACGGTCGAGGTCGAGACCGAGATCGGCGCCCAGGTCATCCGCGCCGAGACGATCGTGATCGCCACCGGCTCGGCTCCGGTCGAGTTGCCGTTCCTGCCTTTCGGCGGCCCTGTGATTTCGTCGACAGACGCGCTTTCGCTGAGCGATGTGCCGCGAAGGCTGGCCATTGTCGGTGGCGGCTATATCGGGCTGGAACTGGGCATGGCCTTCGCGAAAATGGGCGCCAGGGTGACCGTGGTCGAAGCCTTGCCCCGCGTGCTGGCGCAGTATGATGCCGAACTGACCAGGCCCGTGGCCAAGCGGCTCGCTGCGCTCGGCATGGAGGTGATGACGGGGGCCCAGGCCAAGGGGCTGTCGACGGGAGGCGATGCGCTGCTGGTCGAGACGCCGGACGGCAAGAGCGCCGAGGTCGCCGCCGACAAGATCCTGGTGACTGTCGGCCGCAAGCCGGTGACCGAGGGTTGGGGGCTCGACCAGATCGAGCTCGACATGGCCGGCCGGTTCATCAGGATCGACGAACAGTGCCGCACCTCGATGCGCGGCATCTTCGCCATCGGTGACGTCACCGGCGAGCCGATGCTGGCGCACCGGGCAATGGCGCAGGGCGAAATGGTCGCCGAGATCGTCGCGGGCCACAAGCGCGACTGGGACAAGCGGTCGATCCCGGCTGTGTGCTTTACCGATCCGGAACTGGTGACGGCGGGCCTGTCGCCCGACGAGGCCAAGGCGCTTGTCGGCGACATCAAGATCGGGTTGTTCCCGTTCGCCGCCAACGGCCGGGCGATGACAAAGCTCGGCGAGGACGGATTCGTTCGTGTCGTCGCCCGCGCCGACAATCACCTGATCCTTGGCATCCAGGCGGTCGGGCAGGGCGTGTCCGAGCTGTCGGCGGCCTTCGGGCTGGCGCTGGAGATGGGCGCAAGGCTGGAGGATATCGCCGGAACGATTCACGCACACCCGACGCAGGGCGAAGCCTTCCAGGAGGCCGCTCTGAAGGCGCTGGGCCACGCGCTGCACATCTGAGGGCTTTTCCTCGCCGGTGGGAGGCAAGGGGAGAGCGCCTCATTCCAGGAGATTCTACCCTTCTGGGCAGGATCAGGGGTAGGTAAGCGGCGGTACACAAATCCGCGAGAATGGCCTCGGGCCCGGCGGGAGGCCTTTACGAACACCGTGCGATGGGTCGATAGAAGGCTTGCGCCTTGCATCCGCCATCAATGCGGTGGCCTGTGGCCCAAGCCGTTCCAGGCGCTCGAGGGAAAAACAGATGACCTACGCTTCGCTCAAGCCGGTTTCCGAGGCCTTCGACCAGCGCAAGCGCCTGGTCTTCGTGCGGGTCGCGGCGGTGCTCGCCGTGCTGTTGCTGTTTGTGACCAAGCCGGCGCTGAGCGAGGGCTCGCAGGGGCACGAGATGTTGGAATTCCTTGGCTTCTGCCTGGTGCTGGCCTGCGTCGCCGGACGGCTCTGGAGCATTCTCTATGTTGGCGGCAAGAAGAACGAGGAGCTGGTCTCGTCGGGACCGTTCTCGATCACCCAGAACCCGCTCTATTTCTTCTCGACGCTCGGCGCCCTCGGTGTCGGCTTGCTCTACGGCTCCGTGCTGGCCGCCCTGGCGCTCGCACTCGCCAGCTTTGTCATCTTCCGCGTCACGGCGCGCAAGGAAGCTGAGTTTCTCCTAGGCAAGTTTGGCCCGGCCTATCTGGCCTACGCCAGGAGAACACCGCGTTTCTGGCCGAACCCGCTGCTCTACCGCGATGACGACCATCTGGAATTGTCGACACGCGCGCTCAAGCGCACCTTCTTCGACGGGCTCTATTTCCTTGCCTTGTTTCCGGCCATCGAACTGATCGAGTACGTCCGCGGGACCGGTGCGTTGTCCATGACCTTGTTCACGCTCTACTGAAGGTCACGGCCCCTGTTCATTAGCCGACCAATCAAATAGCCGGCAAATGCGCTAACTCTTTGTTTTCCGCAGTTCCCAAGGGAAAGCGCTTGCGCGCTTTTCCCGGGAAAACCGTCTCACACTTTCCTGGAATTGCTTTAGCTTCCCAGCGGATGCGGCATGTAGCCGACGAAGCCGGCGATCTTCCAGCGGCCCTCGACGCGGGTGCAGAAATACAGCGTCTGCCATTTCAGCCTGTCGACGCTGCCGTCGGCCTTGGCGACGGAACCATCGAACTTCTTGTGCAGCACGGCGCGGTCGCCATCGACATCGATGTCGCGCAGATTGGTGACGCGAAACAGCGCCTCACGCAGCGGCTCAGCGAATTTCGTCGCCGCTGTCTCCTTCGCCTGGCGCAGCCATTCGTCGCGATAGATGTCCAGCTTCGGGAACTGAAGCCGCCAGGCGTCGGCATTGTGGAGGAAATGTGCATGCATGCCGAAGAAACTCTCGGCGACGAAATCATTCTCGACCATCGCCCAGTCCTGGCCGATGAAGGCGTCGATATCGCGCCGCACCAGCATCTCCCACAAAGCGTGGCGGTCGGCATCGCCGCTGGGAAAAGGGTTCCTGTCAAAAGTCATGCTGGGTCTCTCCGGTGTGGACATTCGCCTGTCGGTCGCGGCCTGAAGGCAACCTGACTGGCGCACGATGCAAGCGCTTCTGTAATAAAGCAACATGGCTTTTGAAGAATGTTGCTTTCCAACAAAGCCCTCTATGAGGATGGCCGCGATCGGGGTAAATGTCGATCGAGGCGAGGCCGGCGCGGCGTCGCTCAACGTCATTCAGAGGAGGCTATCTCTTGCCGAAGCAGACTTTTGGAACGTCTCATGTGCCCTTGTCGCCGGCCGTGCGGGCAGGCGATTTCGTCTATGTCTCGGGCCAGGTTCCCGTCGGGAGCGATGGCCTCGTGGTCAAGGGCGGCATATCGGAACAGACCGAACAGGTGCTCGCCAATGTGAAGGCAGCCCTGGCGCTGGCCGGCTGCACGCTGGACGACGTGGTCAAGACGACCGTCTGGCTGGAGGACGCGCGCGATTTCGGCGCCTTCAACGCCGTCTATGCCAGGCACTTTCCCAAGAACCCGCCGGCCCGCACCACGGTCGAATCACGGCTGATGATCGACATCAAGATCGAGGTCGAGGCCGTCGCCTACCGGCCGATCTGAGAGAGACTGCAGGAAATTCGGAGGTTCCCCCAATGCAATTCGATCTCCTGCTCAGGGGTGGCCGGCTGATCGATCCGGCCTCCGGGCTCGATGCGCGCCGCGATGTCGCCATCGCCAATGGCCGCGTCGCAGCGATCGATGCCGACATTCCGGCCGACCGCGCCGCGCGGGTCATCGACGCAACCGGCTGCATCGTCGCGCCCGGCCTCGTCGACCTGCACAGCCACGTCTACTGGGGCGGCACATCGCTCGGCGTCGATGCCGACCGGCTTGCCGCCAAGAGCGGCACCACCACCTTCATCGACGCGGGGAGTGCGGGTGCGGGCAATTTCCTCGGCTTTCGCCGCCACGTCATGGAGCGCTCGAAGGTGCGCATCCTGGCCTATGTCAACATTTCCTTCGCCGGCATCTTCGGCTTCTCGCAGACCGTGTCGGTAGGCGAGTGCAGCGACCTGAGGCTGTGCGAACCGCGCGAGGTCGTCGCGGCCGTGCGCGAACATCGCGATGTCGTGGTCGGCGTCAAGGTCCGCTCCGGCAAGCATGCCGGCGGCACGAGCGGCATCGCGCCGGTCGATCTGGCGCTCGAAGCCGCCGACCAGGCCGGCCTGCCGCTGATGGCGCATATAGACGAGCCGCCGCCCGGCCGCTCGGAAGTGCTGCCGCGCCTGCGCAGGGGCGACATCCTCAGCCATTGCTTCCGGCCGTTTCCCAACGCACCGGTGTTCGCCTCCGGCGCGGTGCGGCCCGACATGCGGCTGGCGCGCGAGCGCGGCGTCATCTTCGATCTCGGCCACGGCATGGGCTCGTTCGATTTCGCGGTGGCGCGGGCCATGCTGGAGGAAGGGCTAGCGCCGGACGTCATCTCGAGCGATGTGCATCTCTACTGCGTCGACGGGCCGGCCTTCGACATATTGGTCTGCATGTCGAAGTTGATGGCGCTGGGCATGCCGCTGGTCGAGGTCCTGCGCGCCGCCACGCAGGGGCCGGCTCAAGCGATCGCGAGGCCCGACCTCGGCACGCTGGCGGTCGGTACCGTCGGCGACGTCGCCGTGCTCAGGCAACGCCCCGGCCGCTTCACCTTTGTCGACGCGGTCGGCGCTTCGCTGGTCGCCGACCAGAGGCTGGTCTCGGAAGGGATCGTCATCGGCGGCACCTGGTGGCCGAACGAGACGGTGAACGACCTGGGCGAGACCGAGCGTTTCGCGGCGCATGCGCACCAGACGCATGTCGAGGTGGCGGCGAAGCATTTCGGGCACCGGCATGATTAGCTGATCTCGGCAGGGCTATGTCGGGCGGCGGCGCGTTTGGCGGAGGGCTTCCCCCACTCCGTCGCCGCTTCGCGGCGCCACCTCTCCCCCCTCCGGAGGGAGAGGAAGGGAGCCAAGCGACATAGGTTCGCGCCTTTCCTCTCCCCCGTCGATCGGGGGAGAGGTGTCGAGCGAAGCTCGACGGAGTGGGGGGTCGACCTTCATCGAAGGCCCTTGACCCCCAAGTCCTGCCTCATCGCTTGGCGTTGCTTACGGCCCCATAAACCGGCGTCTCGATGCCCTCCATCCGGGCCTTGATTTGCAGCGCGACATATTTCGAATAGAAGCGCGACAGGGCCAGGTTGCCGCCCTGGAACCACAGCGCCTCCTGGGCGGTCGGCTTCCACATGTTGCGCAGCTCGCCCTGCCATGGGCCGGGGTCGCCTTTCACGCCGGAGCCAAGCCCCCAGCACGGGCCGACCTTGTCGGCGACCTCGCGCGACACGATGGTCGCCACGGTCTCGTTCATCGACTGGTAGCCGGTGCAGGCGATGATGGCGTCGGCCGCGAGTTCGGTGCCGTCCTCGAACAGGATGCCTGTCGGCGTCAGTGAGGTGATGGCGACGCCGCTGCGGACGGCGATCTGGCCGTTGATGATCAGGTCCGACGCGCCGACATCCATGTAATAGCCGGAGCCGGTGCGGTAGGCCTTCATCAGGAGGCCGGTCTCGTCGTGGCCGAAATCGATGGCGAAGCCGGAGGCGCGCAGGCGGTCGTAGAAGGCCGCGTCACGCGCCTTGATCACCTCGTAGAGCGCCCGCTGGCCCTCGGGGACCAGCGCGAACGGTGTCGAGGCGACGATCATGTCGGCCTTCTCGGTGGTGATGCCGCGCGCCAGCGCGTCCTCCGAGAAGATCTCGAAGCCGACCTCCATCAACGTATCCGACTTGACCACCGTCGTCGGCGAACGCTGGATCATGGTGACCTCGGCGCCGCTCTCCCACAGATCGACGCTGACGTCATGGCCGGAGCTGGCCGCGCCGATCACCGCCACACGTTTGCCGCGGAATTTCTCGCCGCTGGAATATTGGCTCGAATGCAGCAAATCGCCCTTGAATTGATCGACGCCGGGCAGGTCGATCTGGCGCGGCGGTCCATAGGCGCCGGTGGCGAAGACGATATGTTTCGGATTGAGCGTGATGCGCCGGCCGACGCGATCGACGACGACCGTCCACACCTTTTCGGCCTCGTCATAGGAGGCGCTGAGGCATTTGGTGGCAACCCAGTAATTGAGCTCCATGACCCGCGTGTACATTTCCAGCCAGTCGCCCATCTTGTCCTTGGGCGTGAACACCGGCCAGTTTTCCGGAAACGGAATATAGGGCAGATGGTCGTACCAGACCGGGTCGTGCAGGACGAGCGAGCGGTAGCGGTTGCGCCAGGAATCGCCCGGCCGCGCATTCTTCTCGATGATTATGGTGGGCACGCCGAGCTGACGCAGCCGGGCACCCAGCATGATGCCGCCCTGGCCGCCGCCGATGACCAGGCAATAGGGCTGCTCCGAGGCGCCGAGCTCGCGCGTCTCGCGCGCCCGCGCCTCCGTCCATGTCTCGCGCTCGGGATCGGCCTTGTGACGGACACCGAGCGGCCGCGCCGCGCCCTTGCGCTCCTCGAACCCCTTGAGGTCGGTCATCGCCGTGAACAGGGTCCGGCAACGGCCGTCGCGCAGGCGCATGATGCCCTGGCCCCAGGCGACCGCGGTCTCGAAGGTGAACCAGGCCTCGATCGTGCCTTCATCCGCAGTCGCTTCGCCGGTGAGCTGCCAAGCCGTTGGCCGGGTCGTTGCCAGCGTCGCCCGGAGCATGTCGGCGATGGCGTCGCGACCTTCCATGGTGGTGACGTTCCAGGTGAAGGTCAGGAGATCGCGCCAGTAGCAATCGTCGACGAATAGGTTGGCGGCCGACGCCACGTCGCCGGCTGCGAGCGCCTTCGCCAGGGAGTCGAGCCATGCGGTGGCCTGTTTCGTCGGTGCGATTTCGAGCATGTCTTCCTCTTTGCTTCACGTTGGCGCCTTTCCTTCTCCCCGTGTGGGGTGAGCAGCGGTTCGCTTAAGCGAATTCATCGTGCTGGTGGCACGATGAAAGGCCAGCGAACGCCGGGACGCTGCGGAGCAGCGG
Organism: Mesorhizobium sp.; assembly: GCF_041661565.1. GTDB lineage: Bacteria > Pseudomonadota > Alphaproteobacteria > Rhizobiales > Rhizobiaceae > Mesorhizobium. The sequence goes on along the minus strand of NZ_JBAZUD010000117.1, from coordinate 4,755 downwards.
GGACCCGGCAGGTGCATCGCCCACCCCGCCCTTCGCAGGCTCAGGGCGTTCGAAGCTCGAAAAGCCAAGCAATTGGCTTTTCGTTCGCTGCGCGACCGCTTCTCACCCCACAAGGGGAGAAGGGAAAAGCTCTGCCCTAATCCCCGAGAGGCTCCATTTCCTTGCCGGTGCGGTGGATCTGGGCGTTGTATTTGATGCGGCGCACCGTTTCGCGGGCCGAGCCGTCGAGCTTGTAGGCGGTCGCCACCGCCAGCAGGTCGATCGCGGCGAGGAAGGCGAAGCGCGACGCCGTCGGCTTCAGCGTGTCGGGATATTCCGGCACCGCAACCGTCAGCCTGACGTCGCAGGCGCGCGCCAGCTCGGTGTCGGGCGCGGTGACGGCGATGGCGTTGGCGCGGTAGTGCTTGGCCAGTTCCACGGCCTCGATCACCTCGCGCGTGCGTCCGGTCGCCGAGATGGCGATGACCAGGTCGCCCGGCCTCAGGGTCGAGGCTGTCATCCGCATCAGGTAGGGGTCGCATTGGGCGCTGACGGTGATGCCATAGCGAAACAGCCGGTACTGGGTTTCCTGCGCCAGCGCCGAGGAGCTGCCGCCAAGGCCGAAGACCGTGACCTGGCGCGCCTTGGCGATCAGCTCGGCGGCCTTTCGCAGCTGGTCCGGATCGAGCTGGCGCTCGGCCTCCTGCAGGGCGCGGCGCGCCTCTGCGAACACGGCGTTCCAGAACGGCATGCCGTTGTCGTTGCTGACTGTCGGCGGCTTGGCGAGGTACAGCGCGCCGACGACGAGGCTCTGCGCCAGCTTCAGCTTGAAGTCGCGCACGCCCTCGCAGCCGATGGCGCGGCAGAACCGGGTCACCGTCGGTTCGCTGACCCCGGCGCGCTGGGCCAGCGCGGCATTCGAAGCGTCGACCGCGTATCTGACGTCGTCGAGCACGACATCGGCGACGCGGCGTTCGGCCGGCCGCAACTCGCCATAGGAATCCTTGACCAGCGAGATGATGTCGGGAATGCGCCGGACGGGCTCGCGCCCCTCCGCGTCGCCGCTCGAGATCCGCGTGTCCTGGCTGTCGGCTTCTGTCATGAAGTCAGGTCTTTCCCTCGGTTGCGGAACCAACTTCCTAACATGGGTGCACGCTGCCGTTCCATGTTTCGGCGAGCGTAATGACCACCGTGTCGTGTCGGGAATGCATCAGCCACTTTCGCTCGTCCATCATACCTCTAAGGCCTCGCCCCCGATAGACCCGCGGCGCAAAGTATGTAGGAAAGCAACACGGATTTCAAGGCATGGAAAACGCTATGAAATCATCAGGATGAATGTGCAATCGGCCTTCCGACAGCAAAGACACCGACTCCTCGCTTGACAGGAAAGTAGGATAGTTACAGACTGATTCTCGCGGTCGGATGAGCCCCGTCGGATCATCCCGCGATCTCCGAGGGGCGGATGAATTTGGCGGATGCACCAACCCCAAAGCTTGGCGTACAGGCGGCGAGCAAGGTCTACCATACTGCCTCCGGCGACCTGCTGGCGCTGGACCGCTGCAGCCTTGATGTCAACGCCAATGAAATCGTCTCGATCGTCGGCCCTTCCGGCTGCGGCAAGACCACGCTGTTGTGGTCGATGTCGGGCCTGCACGGCCTGAGCAGCGGAGAAATCCGGCTCGACGGCGTCAAGATCACCGGCCCGCATCCCGATATCGGCATCGTCTTCCAGGAAGCGAACCTGCTTCCCTGGCGCAATCTCGACGCCAACATCCGCTTCCCCTTCGAGATCAAGGGCGAGAAACCCGATCGGGCCTGGATCGCGCATCTGCTCAACCGCGTCGGCCTCGAAGGTTTTGGCGGCAAGTTCCCGCGCGAGCTCTCGGGCGGCATGCAGCAGCGCGCGGCGATCGTGCGCGCGCTGGCGCTGAAGCCCTCGGTGCTGCTGATGGACGAGCCGTTCGGCGCGCTCGACAGCTTCACCCGCGAGGAGATGAACCGGCTGGTCGAGGAGATCTGGCTCGACACCAAGACCACCATCGTCTTCATCACCCACAGCATCGAGGAGGCGATCTTCCTCTCCGACCGGGTGGTGGTGCTGAGCGGCCGGCCGGGGCGTGTCGCCAAGGAATATCGCGTGCCGTTTCCGCGGCCGCGCTCGCTCGAGATCATGGCGACCAAGGAGGTCTTCGACCTCACCAACCGGATCAAGATGGACATTGTCGGCGAACGCGCGACGCCAAAGGCGGCGGAGCGCACGAGCGCCGAAATCGTGAGGATCAGGCCGTGAGCGACGCCATCCCGGAATTCTCCAAGGCAAAGGCAGGGGAAGGGCATGAGGTCGGCCTGACCAACCTGTCGGCCTTCGCCAGCGGGCCGGGCATCCAGTCGGGCAAGGAAGTCGCCGCCATCGTCGCTGTCGCAGTCATCATCATCGGCGGCATAGAACTGGCGCTGCGGCTGTTCCACGTGCCGCTCTACATCATGCCGCCGCCAAGCTCGATCGTCTACGCGCTGTGGGACGAGTTCCCGCTGATCGCGCCGCATCTCGGCTACACGCTGGTCGAGCTGGTGTCCGGTTTCGCCATCGGCGCCGTCGTCGGCCTGGTGCTGGCCGCCGTCATCACCCAGTTCCCGTTCGCCGAGAAAATCGTCGCGCCCTACATCCTGCTCTTGGTCACCACGCCGATGCTGGCGCTGGTGCCGCTCCTAATCCTGCGCTTCGGCTTCGGCTACACGCCGCGCATCATCGCGGTGGCGCTGGCGGCCGGGCCGATGGTGATGATCAACGCCGCCACCGGCTTTCGCCGCGTCGACAGCGCCAAGATCGCCCTGGCGCGTTCCTATGGCGCCAGCACATTGCAGATCTTCTGGAAGATCCGCGCGCCGATGGCGCTGCCGATGATCCTGGTCGGCCTGATGATCGGCGCCATCTTCGGCCTGCTGACGGCGGTGGGCGCCGAAATGGTGGGCGGCGGCTTCGGCCTCGGCAACCGCCTGACGACCTATTCGTCGATGATCCAGATGCCGCAATTCTTCGCCGTGGTGCTGCTGCTCTCGACGCTCGGCATCCTGATCTACGTTCTGTTCTTCCTGATCGGCAAGAAATGGGCGAGCTGGGAGGCATGAGGCACGCAGGGTGAAGTCGATGTCCGCGACAGCGGAAGAGACTGACAATCAACAAAAAGGGGAATGCCATGACCATGAACAAGACGAGCAATCCGGCGGGAATGAGCCGCCGCTATTTCCTGCAGGTGACCGGTGCCGGCCTGGTGACGGCGACGACGCTCGGAGCCACCGGCCTTAGGGCAAGGGCCGAGCCCTACGGCAAATTCACCTGGATCTCGCCGCGCGGCACGCTGGAAGTGCTTGACGACTATCCCTATTGGGCGGCCAAGAAGGCCGGCTATTTCGATGGGCTCGACACCGACATGCAGCCCGGCCCGTCCGACGGCACCGCCACGGTGAAGTTCGTCGACGTCGGCCAGGCCGACATGGGCTTCCCGTCGCCCGGCGTGTTCTCCTTCGCCATCCAGAACGGCATGAAGCTGAAGTCGGTGTTCCACATGGGCGCGCGCGACACGTTCAGCATCGCCTTCCGCAAGGGCGAGGGGTCGAACGACCTGAAGAAACTCGAAGGCAAGACCATTCTGCTCGGCTCCGCCGCCTGGCAGTCGATCACCGATCCGCTGCTGGCGGCCCAAGGCGTCGACATCAAGAAGGTCAAATATGTCGAGGCCGGCTGGCCGACCTGGGGCACCGCACTCGCCGGCGGCCAGGGCGACGCCGCTTTGTCCTGGGAAGGGCTGCGCGCCGAATGGATCGCCAAGGGCCTGGACTTCGAATATTGGCTCGGCGTCCAGAACTCGAAGCTGCCCGCCAACACCTTCGTCGTGCGTGCCGCCGATCTCGAGGACCCGGACCGCAAGGCGTTCCTGGAGAAGTATCTGCGCGGCTGGGCGATGGGCCTCGAATTCGGCTACCAGAATCCACGCGCCGCCGTCGAAGCGGTGTTCGAACAGTTCCCGACGCTGGCCAAGAATCTCGGTCCCGAACTCGGCACCACCTCGATCCTGCAGCAGATCAACGTCTTCCGCGGCGACATGGACAAGCGCGGCGGCTGGGGCTCGCACGACATGGCGAGCTGGCAGGGCTTCTTCGACGAGATCCACAAGATCGGCCAGATCACCAATCCGGTGAAGGCCGAGGATGTCTGCACCAACGAGCTCATCCCGGCGGCGAACGACTTCGACAAGGCGAAGGTCAAGGCCGATGCCGACGGCGTGAAACTCTCGGAAGGCTTCGCCGCGCTCGATGTCGACAAGATCAAGGCGCATCTGTTCGATTCGGCGGTGAAGTAGGGCCCGTCTTGGCTCCTTTCCTCTCCCTCCGGAGGGGGGAGAGGTGGCGCCGCGAAGCGGCGACGGAGTGGGGGAAGGCGCTCGCCAAACGCGTAGTCTCCGCAAGGCAGGCATAAATCTGGCGAGCAACCTCTGGGCAGCGAAGGTCGACCCCCACTCCGTCGAGCTTCGCTCGACACCTCTCCCCCGATCGACGGGGGAGAGGAAAGCGCCAGGCAATGAGGGGCAGCGCAAACCCGGGCGGTCAATACGGGCGGCATAGCCGCCCGCAATTCATGAACAAGTATCGGAGGGCTGAGATGGCCGACAAGGTAAAAGTACTGGTGGTGGGTCTCGGCAATATGGGGGCTTCGCATGCGAGCGCCTATCACCGCTCGGAAGGCTTCGAGATCGTCGGCATCATGAGCCGCTCGAT
>NZ_JBAZUD010000116.1:0-17046 GCF_041661565.1 Mesorhizobium sp. | reverse complement strand
CGCTGCCGGACGAGGAGACGCAGTATCGCGCCTATCGCAAGGTGCTGGAGTGGGCCGGAGACAAGCCGGTGACGATCCGCACGGTCGATGCCGGCGGCGACAAGCCGGTGCCGGGCTTCACGGTCGCGGAAGGCAATCCATTCCTCGGCCTGCGCGGCATCAGGCTGTCGCTGGCGCGGCCGGAGATCTTTCGTGTACAGATCCGTGCATTGCTGCGCGCGGCTGTCCACGGCAGCCTGAAGGTGATGTTCCCGATGATCGCCCTTGTGGAGGAATACAGGCATGCGGCGGCGATGTTCGCCGACGAGCAGGCAGCGCTCGCCGCTCGCGGCGTTGCGCACAGCATGCCGCCGCTTGGCATCATGGTGGAGGTGCCTTCGGTGGCGATCATGCCGGAGGCCTTCGCTGAAGCCGCCTTCTTCTCGATCGGCTCCAATGACCTAACCCAATATGTGATGGCCGCCGCCCGTGACAATTCCGCGGTGGCGCATCTCAATTCGGTGCGTCATCCGGCCGTGCTGCGGCTGATCGCGGCCGTGACCGCGTTCGCTTCCCACGAAAAGATCCCGGTCAGCCTGTGCGGTGATGCCGGCGGCGATCCAACGTCGATCCCGGCGCTGCTCGAGGCCGGCCTGCGCGACCTGTCCGTCGCCCCGGCGCAACTCGCCATCGCCAAGGCAGCCATCGCGGATGTTTCGATCCAGGCGCTGCCGGCATGACCGACAAGACACCCGAACCCTTAACCGAAGCGGCGATCCGCGCCTACAAGACCATCCTGTCGCAGGTCATCGACCAGCGGCCGTCGGGCATGCGCCAGCGGCTAGCCGATGCGCTCGGCAAGCATCGCAGCTTCGTGACGCAGATATCCAGCCCGGCCTATTCCATCCCGATTCCATCGAAGCATTTGCCTTCCATCTTTTCCGTCTGCCATTTCAGCCCGGCCGAGCGCGATCAATTCCTTGCAGCCTATCACCAGGCGCATCCGGGCAAGATGTCGGTGGCATCCGGCACCCGCAAGACGCGGCATGTCTCGCTCATCGTGCCGGATTTCGGCGACGACAAACAGAATGCCGCGCTCGACCGGGCGGTGAATGATTTCATCCAGAAGATCACCAGCATCGCCGGAAAAAATGGCTGATCGTCTGGCATAGGCCTAGTTTCGGGAGGGGACGCCGTGAAGAAATTCATGAATTCGGTGGACACGGTTCTGACCGAAAGCCTCGACGGTTTCGTCGCCGCCCACGCGGATATCCTGGTGCTCGGCGAAGGCCACAAATTCATCCGCCGCAGGGCATCGCGGCCGGGCAAGGTGGCGCTGATCTCCGGCGGCGGGTCAGGCCATGAGCCGATGCATGGCGGCTTTGTCGGGCACGGCATGCTCGATGCCGCCTGCCCAGGCCAGGTGTTCACCTCGCCGACACCCGACCAGATGATGGCGGCGGCGGAGGCTGTCGACACCGGGGCCGGCTGCCTGTTCATCGTCAAGAACTACGAGGGCGATGTGATGAATTTCGAGATGGCGGCGGAAATGTCGGAAGGCGTCCTGATGGTCGTCACCAATGACGATGTCGCCGTCGAGAACTCGTCCTATACGACGGGGCGGCGTGGTGTGGCCGGCACGCTGGTCGTCGAAAAGATCGTCGGCGCCGCGGCCGAGCACGGCTTGGCGCTCGCGCCCCTGAAGGCACTGGGCGACCGCGTCAACGCGGTGACCCGGTCGATGGGCGTCGCGCTGACCAGTTCCACTGTGCCTGCCGCCGGCAGGCCGACTTTCGATATCGGCGATGGCGAGATGGAGTTCGGCGTCGGCATCCATGGCGAGCCCGGCCGCCGGCGCGATACGCTGAAAAGCGCCGATGCAATCGCCCGCGAGATCTGCGCCGCGATCCTGGGCGATCTCGGCGACAAGGCGCGAGGCCCGGCTCTGCTGTTCGTCAACGGTTTCGGCGGCACGCCGCTGATGGAGCTCTATCTGATGTACAACAGCGCTCGCCGGATTTTCGAGACGCACGGCGTGTCGGTGACCCGATCGCTGGTCGGCACCTATGTCACCTCGCTCGACATGGCCGGCTGCTCGATCACGCTGACCATGCTCGACGCCGAGACAACCGCATTCTGGGACGCGCCGGTGCACACTGCGGCGCTTCGCTGGGGCATGTGAAGCCAGGTCCGTCAAAAGTCCGGGCCGCTTGCGTCCTGAATGCGCGGAGCCAACAAGCACGACGCTGGCTTCCCTCCCGGCTTTTCTGTAACCATCGAACGATTCCTTGTCCGCCATTCCTTGTCCGCCATTCTTTGCCCGCCATGACTGTCCAGGTTGATGCTGCCACACCTCACTCCCGCTGAAGAAAGACTGCTGCTGCGCTACGCTGATCCGGTTGCCCCGGCAGTGGCGGAAGCTGTGTCGGCGAAGACCCTGTCGGCCCTGCTCGACAATGCCGAATTCCATGGCATCCTGCCGATCATGCTCCGCAAGCTCAGGGAGCGCGGCGATGCGCATCTGCCCGGGGATCCGGGGCTCCAAGCCAGGCTGGCCGCCCTGCGCCACAAAGCGACAATCGCCACCGGGCAGTCGATGCTGCTTCAGTACCATGGCGGCCGCATCATGAAGGGACTGGCGGCGGAAGCCATTCCGGCGCGGATCGTCAAGGGGCCGGTCTTCGCGCGAAAGCTCTACAGCAACGCAGCCGACAGGCCGTTTACCGACATCGACATCCTCGTCGAGCCCGCCAATCTGTCGCGGGCCAACCAGGTGATCGCGGCATGTGGCTTCGAGCTTGGCGGCGACGAGGCCGAATCCTACCAGCTGCAGGAATTCAAATGGCTGGAAAAGGAGAACTCGAGCCTGCTTGTCGAACTGCATGGCGATCTCGTGCACGACACCGGCATGCGGCGGCGGCTGTCGCTGGGGTTCCGCGAGCTGGGCATCATCGATGGCGAGGCAACCGACACGCCGGCGGCGCTATTGACGATCGCCATCGTGCATGCGGCCGGCGGCCACAAATTTCACCGGTTGCAGCTTTGCGTCGACGTCCTGCAGGGTGTGAGGTCGCTGCAAACCCCGGAAGCGGAAGCCCGCGTGCTTGAAGCTGCCCGCATGACAGGCATCGAACTGGAGCTGGCGATCGTGCTCGACGTAACCGGCCGTTTGTTCGGCGAGCCGCGCGCGCTCGAACTTGCCGGCCGGATCAAGCCCGACCTCTCGATCCGATTGGCCAAGCGGCTGATCACCGCCAACACGCTGCTGCGGGTCAATTCCAGGGACAAGATCGGCTCGCGCCTGCGCCGCGATGCCTTCCGCTGGATCCAGCGGCTGGCCAAGGCCAGGCCGCCAGCCGCCTGACCTGATCGCTCAGTCGCGCGACGCCAGGGCGGCGCTGATCAGGGCCGCCGTGTCGGCCGGGCGGGCGCCGACCTCAAGCCTGAAGGTCGGGACCGACGAGACCAGCTTGCCGATGGTTTCCAGCCGGCGCTTCTGCAGCGGCAGCAGGCCGGTCATGCCGGTGCGGACATTGTCCATCGCCAGCGCCACCATCGCGTCGGTGCGGGCCATAGGCGCGAGCCGCGTGTCGCTGTCGGCCGATCGCGCGAGATGCAGGAGCGCGGCGACCGGCCGGGCGACCGCGTTTTCGACGCGCACGATCCCGCTCAGCCGTTCGAGCGAGATGGGCTGTTCGCCATTGCGATCCCAAGTCGGGCCTAGGCATGGGGCCACCAGCGGGATCATTTGTGCCGTCTTCTGGTGGATCTTGACCGCGCGCGGCAAACCCCAGGCAACGACGCTGCCCGAAGCAACATCCAGGATCATGGCATCGTCCGAGCACAGACCGAAACCTTGTGTCGCCAGCGCCAGCGACGTCGTCGTCTTGCCGGTGCCGCTCGGGGCGTGGATCAACACGACCGCATCGTGGCCGGGCAGCGTCAGGCCGGCGGTGTGCAGCATGTGCTGGCGGCCGGCGTCGAGGGCCGAGTCCAGCACCAGCATCGACGGCGTCCACGGCGCTTTCACACCGGGGCGGGTTCGGATTTCGGCCCATCCCTCCTGGCCATTGATCGAAGCGGTCTGGCGCGCCGGAAAAACGAGATGGATGGTGCCGCCGTCCTGGATCATCCGGCAAAAGCCGTCTTCCGGTATCTCGCCGTCGAAGACGAGCGATCCATCGGGCATCTCGTCCAGCGCCTCGGTCTCAGCGATGCGCAGGTGAAATTTCGGTTCGACGGAATCGGCGACGCGCAGGCTGCCGAGCATCCTGTCGAAATCGCGCAACAAGCCCGGCTTCTCGGTATGGATACCGAGAATCTGGCCGTTGAGGTCGTAGCACGCGGATGGCCCGGTCAAGCTGGTCGCGCCTTGCCGGCAGCGGCATGGTGACGATAGATCTCGACCATGCCGGGCAGGCTATCGCTGACCACCGGCCTGCCGTCGAGGCAGACCCAGCAATGGGCCGCCAGGCGCGGCGCGTGCATCGATCGGGGATCGACGCCGAAGCGCAGCTCCGGATCGAAACCCGCCAGGCGCAGGAAACGATGGCCAAGCAGACCTTCCCGCAGGCATCTGCGGTCGCGCATCAGCCAGGGATGGCGCACGGTGCGGTTGACGCTGGTCACGATGTAGGCGGCAGGCAAGCCGCGATAGGGTGTTTGAGAGGCAAGAGGCGCCCATCTGAGCACCTGCTCGAAACTGCGCCCCCGGACCAGCAACGGCATCAGCCGCGCGCTCGCCCAGAGATGACAGCGAAACAGGGCGCGCAGGAGAGGACCTGTCGCCATCATTCACCTGGAGCGGCGAGGATGCCTTCGGAAAGCAGATCCGTGGCCAGCAACGCCATGTCTTCGTCGAGCGTGCCCTTGTCGACCTCGAACTCCTCGCTGAGCAGGCCGACGATCTGGTCGAGACTGCGCTCGCCGTCCACTTTGTCGAGAAAGGCTTCGGTCGTGCCATTGCATGTGTAGAGCTGGCCGCTGCGCGCCAACAGCACGACGGCGCCGTCACCGACATGCTGAACAGAGGCGTCCTCCGCCAGCCGCAGAACCGTTCCAGAGGCGATTTCCATTCCGACTCCCAACAAGCCATCCGTTATCCCAATAAAGCAGATAGCGCGGCGGTGGGACGCTGTCTATCGGCCCGATGGCTGAAGCGGCCCGCGTCCGGTGTGGCCACGGCTGGTGCTTTTTACGGGCGAGACATCGCAGTTGCAGGCCGTCCTCCGACCGGATCATTCCTGAAAAGGGTTTGAACGCGACGTGGCGACCTGTGGACCGGCAGGCAGGGCGGTTGCCTTTCTTCCCTAGAGTAAGCTAATATCCACTGAGTTATGGGGGGTACAGTATGCGTTACAATTGGGAGCGGGCTCCGACGAGCTTTGAACGTCACAGGAAAGCCTTGGCTGCGGCCATTTTGATTGCCGGCGGCGTCGGCCTCATGCTCGTCGCCTTGCCTATCTAGAACAACCGGCATTTCAGACGCCAGGGCGGCTTCGGCCGCGAGCCTGTCGGCGCGGCTGACCGGTCACGGCGATGGACCTGCGATTAAAGCTGTTCGACTCGCTGGCTCAATCCCGTCCCGGCGGACAATTCCTCGATCCAGACATGGCCTTGTCTCCATGCAGAATGGTGAACGGCTTGCTGTGCTGACCCGCAGCTTCAGCCCGAAGCCCCTGTCGTGCTGCCACGCGGGCCTCCGCGATCAAGACACGGCCAGCTCAAATGAAAATCAGGGGAGACATCATCGGAAAAAACAGCATAGGCTGTTCCTAAAGACGGCAAATCGTTCCTGGGGAGGGCACGAATGGCTTCACGCTATCACGAAGTCTATGACGGCTGGAAACGCGATCCGGAAAAATTCTGGGCGGACGCGGCCGGCGCCATCGACTGGTATTCGCCCTGGGACAAGGTCTTCGACGCTGATGCCGGCGTCTACGGGCGCTGGTTTACCGGCGCTACCTGCAACACCTGTCATAACGCCATAGATCGCCATGTCGCGGGCGGCCGCGCCGACCAGATCGCCCTGATCCATGACAGCGCCATCACCGGCACGGTCAGGAAATTCACCTATGCCGAGCTGAAGCGCGAGGTGGTGGCACTGACCTCGGTGCTGAAGAACCGCGGCATCCGCAAGGGCGACCGCGTCATCATCTACATGCCGATGGTGGCGGAGGCGGCCTTCGCCATGCTCGCCTGCGCCCGCATCGGCGCCGTGCATTCGGTCGTCTTCGGCGGTTTTGCCGCGCATGAACTCGCCACCCGCATCGAGGACGCCCAGCCGAAGCTGATCATTTCGGCTTCCTGCGGCCTGGAGCCCGGCCGCGTCGTCGCCTACAAGCCGCTGCTCGACAAGGCGATCGAGATGTCGCGACACAAGCCGGACGCCTGCCTGATCCTGCAACGCGACCAACTGCGCTGCGAGCTGAAGGATCATTACGACATCGACTACGCCGATGCCGTCGCGCGCGAGCGGGCGGCCGGCGCCAATGTCGACTGCGTCCCGGTGCTCGCCACCGATCCGCTCTACATCATCTACACATCGGGCACGACCGGCCAGCCGAAGGGCATCGTGCGCGACAATGGCGGCCACATGGTTGCACTGAAATGGACGATGGAGAATGAGTTCGGCGTCAAGCCGGGCGAGGTGTTCTGGGCGGCATCCGATGTCGGCTGGGTGGTCGGTCATTCCTACATCGTCTATGGGCCGCTGCTGCATGGCTGCACCACCGTTCTGTTCGAAGGCAAGCCCGTCGGCACGCCGGATGCCGGAACCTACTGGCGGGTGATCGCCGAACACGGCGTCGTCGCGTTGTTCACCGCGCCGACGGCGTTCCGGGCCATCAAGGGACAGGACCCGAAGGGGGACTTCATTCCCCGATACGACCTGTCGAAATTCCGCACGCTGTTCCTCGCCGGCGAACGCGCCGATCCCGACACCATCAAATGGGCCGAGCAGAAGCTGAACGTGCCGGTGATCGACCATTGGTGGCAGACCGAGAGCGGCTCGCCGATGACGATCAATCCGGCCGGCCTCGGCCTGCTGCCGGTGAAATACGGCTCGCCGGGCGTGCCGATGCCCGGCTATGACATCCGCGTGCTCGACGATGCCGGTCACGAAGTGCCGCGCGGCACGCTGGGCAATGTGGTGGTCAAGCTGCCGCTGCCAGCCGGTTGCCTGCCGACGCTGTGGAACGCGGATGAGCGTTTTCGACATGCTTATCTCGACGAGTTCCCCGGCTTCTACAAGACGGCGGATGCCGGCATGGTCGACGAGGATGGCTATCTCTATGTCATGGCCCGCACCGACGACATCATCAATGTCGCCGGCCACCGCCTGTCGACCGGCGCCATGGAGGAAGTGCTGTCCGCCCACCCCGATGTCGCCGAATGCGCCGTGATCGGCATCGCGGATGCGATGAAGGGCCAAGTCCCGCTCGGCTTCGTGGTGCTCAACGCGGGTGTCGCGCGCGATAACGGCCTCATCGAGAGTGAAGTGGTCGCCCTGGTGCGAGAGCGCATCGGTCCGGTGGCTGCCCTGAAGACCGTGGTGACGATCAAGCGCCTGCCCAAGACGCGGTCAGGCAAAATCCTGCGCGGCACGATGCAGAAGATCACCGACCGGGAAGATTGGGCGATGCCGGCGACCATCGACGACCCGGTCATTCTCGATGAGATCATCGCCGCCCTGAAGGGACGCGGATTCAGCCTTTGAAAGCTTCAATCCGCCGTTTGCTTCTCCGGTGACGAACCGGCCGCGCGGCATAACCCGAAACGGCCGACATCAGACCGTTTCCTTGCCGCGCACGTCCGACTTTTCCAGGTAGTAGGACGAGTACCGGTCGAAGAACTTCTCGGAACCGCCCAACGATCCGTATCTGGCCAGTTTCTTCAGGTCGACCTTGTTCAGCACCACGCCAACGATCTTGTTGGCGATATAGGGCTCCGAATTCAGCAGCGATTGCACCATCGCGCGCGGCGTGCGTCCCCATTCGGTGACAAGCACGAAGCCGTCCGCCAGCGGCGCGAAGGCCTTCGCGTCGACGACCGGGCCGAGCGGCGGCAGGTCGACGACGATGTATTCGAATGTCTCCTTGGCGTTCTCGATGAAGCGCCGCATCCCGGCTGACGAGAGAAGCTCGCTGGTATGCGAAAAGTGGCCGCGCGGCACGGCCGGGACGATCGCCAGCTTCGTCTGCCGGTCGATCTTGCCGACCGACTGCCAGGTCTGGCCGCTCACCACGGCTTCCATCAGGCCTTGTTCGGCTTCCATGCCGAGGCCGCGGCTGAGGCCGGGATTGCGCAGATCGCCGTCGATGAGCAGCGTCCTGGCGCCGTTGGCGGCAAGCAGCCCGGCAAGATTTGCCGCGACCGTCGACTTGCCCTCGCCGGGAAGCACCGAGATGATGCCGATGACACGGCTGCCCTGCCCTTCCATGACAACGTCGAAGGCGATCTTGGCGCTGCGCAGCGTCTCGGAGAACATCGATGCGGGGGATTCGATGCTCACCCGCATGCGTGCGCGGTTTTCGGCGGCCGCCATTGAATTGGCGGCCTTGGAATCAGCCTGGGTATCGCCGGGTTTCTCCTGCTTGCCGAGCTTGCCGCCTATCTTGGGCAGATAGCCGAGGAATTTGAGGCCGACGCGGTCGCGCACATCCTCGCCGGTCCTGAAGAAGCGTTCGTTGAATTCGTTCAGCCCACCCAGGCCGGCGCCCATCAGCAAGCCAAGCACGAGCGAAAGTCCGAGCACCACCACCGTGCGCGGGCTCGAGGCCGTGCGTGGCATCGAGGCGTCCGAGATGATGCGGATCTTGCCGACCGGGAAGGATTGCTGCTGCGCGGCTTCCTCATAGCGGCCGAGGAATGTCTGGTAGAGCGTGGTGAGGGCCGTCGCCTTCTGATCGAGGTCGCGCAACTGGACCCGAGACTGGTTGTCGATGGAGCTCTTGCCTTGCGCGGCGGCGACGTTGGCCCTGAGCGCGGTCTCGCGCGCAAGCGCCACTTCATACTCGTTGCGATAGCTTTCGGTCAGCTGCTTCAGTTCGCCGAAAATCTGCGTCGATATATCGGCCTTCTCCTTGGCGAGCGCCACCGCCTGCGGATGCTCGGAGCCGAAATTCGCCTCGACGTCCTGCAGCCGCTTGGAGACCGCGAGATAGCGGGTCTTGAGCGCCGCGATGACCGAGCTGCTCGGCTGGTCGCTCGATATGGCGGCATCCTTGAACGCGTTGTCGGAGCCGCTTTCGATGATCGTCTTGTATTGCTGGTAGCGGGCACTGGCGCGCGCGGTGTCGGCCTGTGCCACGATCAGTTGCGCGTTCAGGTCCGAAAGCTGCTTGTCGCTCATCAGCTGGCCGTCGCTGTTGGCGGCCAAGCCATGTTGGGCCCGGAATGTCTCGACCGCTAGCGAGGCTGCCTGGGAACTCTCCCGCAGTTCCGTCAGCCGGCCCTGGAGCCAGACCGCGGCGCGCTCGGTGGCGTCGAAGCTGGCATCGAGCTGATCCGCGAGGTAGGCGTCGGCATAGGCCTTGGTGACAGCGTTTGCGAGTGCCGGGTCCGTCGCCTGGTAGCTAAGGGTGATCACGAAGCTTCGCCCGACGCGCTCTGCCTTGACCTCGCTCTGCAGCTTGAGGATCGCATAGTCGCGGCGGGACGTGGCCATCATCGCCTCGCGCGTGGCGGCGTCGATCTTGGTGATGTCACCGCTGTCGGCGGGCGAGCCGGGACGGACGGACTGGATCAACCCCCGAACAAAGCCCACACCCGTCGCAAGTGCCGACTGGGGAGGGTTCATGAAAGCGTCGTTCTGGTCAAGTTTCAGCTTGTCGACGACCACGGCGGCGAGCCGTGTCGAGGTCAGGATCTCGATCTGGCTCAAAATCGCGGAATCGGTCTGCATTGTCGTCGACGCCGCCGAGATGTCGTCGACGATCTTGTTCAGGCCCTCGTCGATCAGCACGCTGCTGACCGACTGGTATTTGGGCGGCGTGGTCTGCAGATAGAGCACGCCGAGGAAAAGGCCGATGATGGCGCACACGGCGACCGCCTTGGCCTGTCGCGCGGCCATGCCAAGCAGCTGCTCGACATCGATGAAATCCTCACCGTTTTCCTGATCCGAATTCGGCAATGGCATTCTCTTGTCGAGAGGAAAGTTGGCATAATTCATCGTCGGTCCAATTCCAAAGCGTATGCCATCCGATGGTGGGGATGGAGCTCCATCTCAGTTGTTGGGCACGAACTCTTCCGAAAACCGGGACGCGCTTTCGAAATCATGCCTTGGCTTGCGAGCGCCTCGATGGTCGGGAGCATCGTCGTGAGCGGCAGACGCTTCATGGCGGACGACGTACGGCCCGCCTCCAGCGCCACCGCCGTCCGAAAATGCTCCCGAAACATGGGCATTATGCGGCTTCTTCCTGACGTTCATGCGACCGCACGAAGTCCTGAAGCATGTCGAAGACCGGGCCCTTCATGTCGTCGCGCGACAGCGCGAAGGCGATGTTGGCTTGGATGAAACCTTCCTTGGAACCGCAATCGAACATCCGGCCCGTAAAGGGCTGGGCGAAGAACGGCTGATCCCGCGACAGACGCACCATCGCGTCCGTCAACTGGATCTCATCGCCGGCGCCGCGCCGCTGATTGCCCAGCAAGGCGAATATCTCGGGTTGCAGGATGTAGCGGCCATTGATGTAGAAGTTCGACGGCGCGTCGGCGGGCGCCGGCTTCTCGACCATGGCCGTCACCTCGAAGCCGCCGCCGATATCGGCGCCGCGACCGACGATGCCGTATTTGCCGGTGTCGCCCGGATCGCAACGCTCGACGGCGATGATATTGCCGCCGGTCTCCGCATAAAGGTCGGTGATCTCGGCCAGGCAGCCACGGCCCCCGAACGACACCATGTCAGGCAGCAGCAGGGCAAAGGGTTCGTTGCCGATGACTTCGCGCGCGCACCAGACGGCGTGACCGAGGCCCTGCGGCGACTGCTGGCGGATGAAGCTGGTGGCGCCGGCCACCGGAAGCATGCTTTCGAGCGCCTCCAACTGCGTCTTCTTGCCGGTCTGCTCGAGGGTGCCGATCAATTCCGGGTGGAGGTCGAAATAGTCCTCGATGACAGCCTTGTTGCGGCCGGTCACGAACACGATGTGCTCAATGCCGGCTTCGAAGGCCTCATCCACCGCGTATTGAACGACAGGCCTGTCGACAACGGGGAGCATTTCCTTCGGCATCGACTTGGTCGCCGGCAGGAACCGTGTTCCAAGCCCCGCCACCGGTATGACGGCCTTTCTGATTTTCTTCATCGAGAATTCCTTCCAGGAGATCGAGTTCGGTTCATGCGCAGGCCAGGAAAATTCCTTTCCGTGGGCCTGCATCTTCATCTCCCCACCCCAACGGCAAACCTTGCCGCCATTCTTCGCAACCGCACGGCGATCGGCATGCTCATGTGGCCGACCGCCGCCGGATCGCTGAGCGCCGTCCCGATCGCCTTGAGCGGAGACCGCGCCTTGATGTGCTGAACCATCGACAGGAACGAGGCCGCCTTGCGCAGGCCCCGGCCGCGCCGGGCAAACGCCGCCCGCGCATCGGCGTCCATCGAAAGGCCTCGGGCGAACTCGGCATCGGCCTCGCGCATCGCTTCGACATGATGAAGCTCGAGCACGCGCGAGATGGAGCCGCCGCGGATGTGATAGGCATAGCCGATATCGGGTTCGACCACGCATCTGCCGCCCTTGGCC
This sequence comes from Mesorhizobium sp., assembly GCF_041661565.1. Taxonomy (GTDB): domain Bacteria; phylum Pseudomonadota; class Alphaproteobacteria; order Rhizobiales; family Rhizobiaceae; genus Mesorhizobium. The sequence goes on along the minus strand of NZ_JBAZUD010000116.1, from coordinate 5,332 downwards.
AAGGCATTGGCCAGCAGGATGTAGTCTTCGCCGATCCTCAGCTTCTCATCATAGCGCAGCCGGTTTTCATCCAGGAACCGGCGCTGGAAGATCGGCTTGAGATAGCCGAGGTTGAACGTCGATTCGAAGACGATGTTGCCGGCGATGTAGGTGGCCAGCGAGATCTCGTGCAGGTCTTCAAGATATTGCCTCGGAAACATCGCATCGCCGGCAACACCGTCCTCGCCAATGACCCGCAGATTGTCGACGGCGATCTGTGCATCCGACTTTTCGGCGCGGGCTATCATGGCGGCGATCCGGCCGGGATAGACCGCGTCGTCGGAATCGAGAACGGCGATCCATCGGCCGCGGGCGGCATCGAGACCGGCGTTGCGGGCACCGCCCGGACCCCGATTGCTGGCCAGGGCGACGACGCGCACGATCTCTGGCGGGTAGGCCCGCGCCACGGCCAGCGTCGCATCGTTCGACTTGTCGTCGACGACGATGATCTCGACGCTGACGTCCTTCTGGGCGATGGCGCTGGCGATCGCACGGTCAAGCGTCGCCTCGGCATTGTAGGCGGCGATGACGAAGGAAACATCGGGTACCAAGCTGGCGTCAGGCACGCTTGCCTCCCTGCGGCGAGGGCTGGCCGTAGAGGCGGATTTCCCGGACGCCGACAAGGCCGCTGACCACACCGACATGCATGATGCCGCGCAACACGCTGCGGTTCCTGCGCACCGGATCGACGGCAACCGGAACCGCGGCGGCGAAGCAATAAATCGCCTTGGCCGAGGCCAGGCCAATCTGCCTGGCAAGGCCGATGCCGCTGGCGCTGCTGCCCAGCAGGTGACCATGCGTCTGGCCGACGCGGAAGCGGCGGCGGCCGAGCCAGTCGAACGCCGCCCTGGTGCGTGGCACCACCTCGTCCACCCAGGCCTCGGGCGCGAAGGCGATGCGGCCGCCGGCCTTGTGCATCTGGTCGAAGAACTCGGTGTCCTCCCCGCCGGTCTGGCCGCGGGCCAGGCTGAAGCGCCGGCCACGCAGACTGTCGGCGCCGGTTCTGAGCAGCACATTGCAGGTGTAGCCGGTGCGGATCTCGCCGCGCACCCAGACGGGCAAGGTCGAATGGAAATCGCCTTTACGCATCCAGCCCGGCGCATCGGGCCGATAAAGCGCCCTGACCGGACCGAGCACGGCTGCGGCGTCGCTCGACTGTGCGGTCTCCACCAACTCAGCCAGCCAGCGGGACGTGGCCGTCTCGTCGTCGTCGATGAAAGCGACGAAATCAGCGGAGCTGGCATCCAGGCAGGCGTTGCGGGCGATCGATATGTTGCGCGCCGGGCAGTGCCGGTAGATCACCGGCAGCGGCAATTCCCGTGACAGTGCCGCTACCAGGTCGCGGGCGCTCGGCGTGTCGTCATTGTCGGCGACGATGATACGCACGTCGAACCCTTCCGGCATATCCATGGCGCCGAGCGAGCGCAGCGTGTCGGCCAGTTCCGGCCGCCGGAACGTGCACACGCCGATGTCGATGCTCCGGTTCTCAACCACCATCAGGCCACCCCGCGCCGCGCGCCGAGGCCGAGAAGCTGCAGCCAGAAGCCTACGGACCAGCCGAGGTGCATGATCATCGCCGAGACGCCCGCCAGGGCGATATCGGCATTGCGCTGACGAATGGCGGTCCACAGGCCATAGCCCAGGCACACCGACGCCCAAAGCAGAAGCGGCACCGCCGCCAGCCAATGCAAGAAAGACAGGGACGCCAGCAAGACGACCGGAAACACCAGCAGCGGCACCATTTGCCGGACCTTGGGGATGACCCGGTGCTTCAGCACATTCCTGGCGCGGCCGCGGCCATAGCCGAGATACTGGACATACAGGCCCTTCAGCGAAGCGCGCGGATAGTAGACCATCCGTGTCTTGCCGCTCAGCCAGATGCGGTAGCCGGCCTGTTTCAGCCGATAGTCGAGTTCGGCATCCTCGTTATGGCTGAACGTCTCGTCATAGCCGCCAACTGCCCCAAAAGCCGATATCCGCATCAGCGCGTGATGGCCATGGTCGACCCACTCTCCGGATGAAAGATGCCGGTGCCTGGAGCCGCCTGTGCCGAGCCTGGAATTCTGCGCCGCGGCAGCGGACTTCTGCACGGCGCCGCTGCCGCTTGTCAGCATCGAGACGACGACTGAGTCAGCGCCAGTGGCCAAGGCCTCTTCGACCAGCCGCTCGCAATAATCGTCGGGATAGCCGCCATGCGCATCTATGCGGATGAGATAGTCCGCGCCCTGGCCGAAGGTTGCAACAGCGAGATTGATGGCCGCGCTCTGGATGCGCCGCTTGTTGTGAAGCAGGAGAACGCGCGAATCCTTGCCCGCGATGCCCGCGACGATGGCCAGCGTACCATCGGTGCTGCCGCCATCGGCGACGATGATCCTGGCGCCAAGCCTGGCGGCCGAGGGCCGCAACCGATCGAGCAGCGCACCGATATGGGCGGCTTCGTTCAGGCACGGGATAACGATCAGGGTGGCGGGAAGCGCTTGCGTCATCAGGCGATGTCGATCCTTATGCCAGGGCTTCGGCCGGCAGGGGGCCTCGCAAGGTGGTGAGGTGGCGAAGCTTTTCGACCAGCGCCCGGCAGTCGCCGCGATCATGGCTCCACATGCCGGGATCGTGGGCGAGCACGCGCGACTTCAGCCCGCTGAAGCGGGTCTGGTCCATCGTGGCAAGGGCGGCGTCGAGCGCGCCCGGCGTGGCCTGTGGCAGCAGGACACCGATATCCTGCCGGTTGAGGAAGCGCCCGGTCTCGGTGTTGCCCATCGAGATCGGCACAGCACCAAAGCGGCAGCCCTCATAAAGCCGGTTGGGCAGGAGCCATTCGGAGTTCTGCCCCGCCTCGAAGAAATCGATGGCCCACGAAAAATGGACCTCCCTGTAGATCGCCGCCATGTCCTCGGGATTGCGATAGGGCCCGCGAAACGACAGAAACGGCTCGGATTCGACAAGGCCATGGAAATCCGGGAATTCGGACAAGGCCGGCCGGCCGCGCAGCACGATTTCGAAGCGCCCCTCCATGCGGCGGGAAAAATCCGCCAGCAGTTCGAGCGAGCGGCGGCAGCGCAGCGCGCCGAACCAGCCGATCCGCCACGGCGGAGCAATCGGCTTGTCGTTCGCAACGACTTCATCCGGCGGGAGAGCGACGGCGTCGAAATACTTGTTCTCGAGCAATTCGATCGGTGCCGCGATCTGCCCGAACGGGTTGAAGTAATTGGCGATGAAGGCCGGCGAGCTGGTGACCAGGAGCTTGACGTCCCTGGCCAGGAAGCGCTCGGTGGCGCGCAGGCTCTTGCCCAGGAAGTCGCCGCGCAGCAACAGACGATGGATATCGAGACATTCGTAGACGATCGGAACCGAGGCACCGAGCGTTGACTTTGCACGCCGCGCCAGTGCCAGCATTTCCAGATTGCGGGCTATGATCAGGTCCGGCCTTGGCATTTTCGCGAGTTTCGCGCCGACCGAGACCGCCGCCTTGGCGACCGCAGCCAGACGTTGGCCGAATCGGCCGTCACGCGTCGCGCCAAGGTCGATCGGCCGCAATCCCTCGACATCGGCGATCGGGTTCGCGGTGCGACGGAAGCCGGACAGTGTGACCCGGGCGCCACCTGCCCTGAGCATTATGATCCTTCGGCGTACCGCCGGGTCGGAGACATCGTGCACAAGGTACAAGACATGCAGCATCAAAACTCGATCGCTGTTGGCCCACCCGTATCAATAGTAGTACAGCTCTTGCTGCATCGCAACATTTTTGGTGCAGCGTAGCAAAATTCCACGTTTTTTGTTGCGCTGCAAAATCGATGCGTTAAGGTCGGCTTGCTTGAGTGCCGTTCGGCCGTGCGTTGGCCACCAGCCCGGTGCAACGCCCTAAATCGTGACGCGGACCGCATCGGGATTCGTCCTGGCGTGCAGCATTTTCGGTCACTACGCCCCTCCTGAGCGCCGCCGGCCTGGCCGCGGACCTGCTGACGCAACGAGGTAATCCCATGAAGATCGTCGTCGAAAACACAGTCTGCCTGAACACCGGGGATGCGGCGATTCTCCTGGCTATCCGGCACATCCTCAAGGCCGTCGCCGGCAGCGACCTGCAGTTCTTCATTTTTGATAGCCAGCCCGAGGTCGCGGCCAGGCTCTACCCGAAAAAGGCCTATCCGGACCTCGAATTTCACAAGCTGCTGTCGGAGTCGCTGTTCAAATACAAGAATGGCGATGGGCTGAAAAACCGGATCAAGCCGATCTACAACAAGATTGTCCTCCGGGCCCTGCGCTGGTTTGGCAGCAGCGCGCTTGGCACCCTTTTCAGCGCGAGCGACCGCCGTAGCCTCGATATCTACATGGGCGCCGATCTGGTGGTCACGACTGGCGGGACCTATCTCGTCGAGAACTACAATCTCGAAAGACGCCTCAATCAGTTCCGGCTCGATGCCGTACTCGGCAAGGATCCGGTCTTCTTCACGCAATCGCTTGGCCCGTTCGATAAAAGTTACAACCGCCAGGAATTGGCCCCGATCTTCGACCGCAGCCCGCTCATCCTGCTGCGTGACGAACGATCCAAGAACCATATCCGGGACCTGGTGAAGGACCTTGGCAAGTGCCACGTGGTGGCCGATGCCGTCTTTGCCCTGGCCGAGACCGACAGGATCGAGAAAATTCTGGCCGCAAGCCAGCCGCCGGCGCCGACCGGCCGCGTCGCCATTTCCGTGCGCCACTGGAACTATGTCAGCGACGGTGAAGGCGGCATGCGCCGCTATCTCGATTCGATCCGCGAGATCGCGACGATTCTGGTCAGGGATCATGGCAAGGAGGTGACCTTCGTCTCCACCTGCCAGGGCGTGCCGGAGTATGCCCATGACGATTCCAAGACCGCACGCGCGATTGTCGCGGAGCTCGCTCCGGAGATCGCCGCGCATGTGACCGTGGACGCTGCGTTTCACACGCCGGAACAGTTGATGGCGTTGGTCAAAGGCTTCGACTTCGTGGTCGCCACGCGCATGCACATGATGATCATGTCGCTTTGCGTCGGCACGCCGGTGCTGCCGATCGCCTATGAGTTCAAGACCAAGGAAGTGGCCAAGCGCATCGGTGTCGACGACGTGCTGCTCGACATCGACACGGTGACGGTCGAGGAAGCGAGCGAAAAGCTCGGTAGATTTGCAGGAAACCTCGACCGCTACCGCAAGACCAGCTTGAAGGCCGTGCTCGAAGAACATGCTTCGGCCATGTCAGCCACAAGCCTGCTGGCGCCGCTGATCGACGGTCGCTCAGCGGATGTTGCGCGCGGCGTTGGACAGGGTGGTGAACA
>NZ_JBAZUD010000115.1:0-17445 GCF_041661565.1 Mesorhizobium sp. | reverse complement strand
CGGCGCACAGCCCGCACCACGCCGGTGGATGTGCTGCCGCAATACAGGCGCTCGCCGCCGTCGGATTCCAGGCCCGAGACGCCCATGCCGGCCGGCATGTCGAGCCGCTCCAGCACCTTGCCGGTTTTCGGGTCGACCCGGCGCAGGTCGCTCTCATCGCCTTCCCAGGTGGCGTGCCACAGCTCGCCGTCGACCCAAGTCACCCCGGTGACGAAGCGGGTGGATTCGATGCTGCGCAGGATTGCTCCGGTGTCGGGGTCGATCTGGTGGATCTTGCGCTCGCGGTACTGCCCCACCCAAAGCGTCCCCTCGGCCCAGGTCAAGCCGGAGTCGCGGCCGCCGCCGGGTGCCGGAATGGTGGCCACCACCTGGCCGCTATCCGGGTCGAGCTTATGGATTTGGTCGCCGGCGAGCTGGAAGAAATGCTGGCCGTCAAAGGCGGTTCCGGCATGGGCCGCGACATCGATGGTGCGCAGCGTCCGCCCGCTTTCCGGGTCGAAGGCATTCAGCCTGTCGCCCGAGGCGAACCAGACATTCTCGCCGTCGAAACTCACCCCATGTATGCTTTTCACACCCTCAAAGGGCCCGTATTCGCGCAGGATTTCGGCCGTCGAATGTTTCATGTCTTGATCCTCGATCATGGTCGTCCCGCCTTCCTAGCCGTTCAGCCACGGCGCCGGGAGTAACAAGGTCGTCGTGAATCCGGCCACCGCCGGCGTCATCCAGCGGCGCGCCCGCCCGTGTCCGAACGATTGCGCCTTGCCGGCCTCGGCGAGCTGCTCCAGCGCGCGCTGCACGCTGCGCTGGCCGGTGCCGAGCGCGAGCGCCAGCGCCGAGCTCGACCAGGATTCGCCGTCGGCCAGAAAGGCCAGCACCCCGGCGTGCCGCTCCTCGATCGGCCGCGCCAGCACCGCAACCTTTCCGGACTGGCGCAACACCAGAGCGAAGCCGCGCTTGGTGGCATTGATGCCCGCCAGCCCGTCCAGCTCGGCGCGCAGCCGGCCGATCTCCACCCGCAGCCTGGCGCGATGCGATTCATCGGCATGCCGTCCGCCAAAGGCCCGCGCGATGAGCCCGGCCCTCGGCACATCCGCCGGCCACGCTTCCGCCAGCGCACGCGCCAGTGCGAACAGCACCGGGCGCGTCGCCAGCGACACCGAAATGTCCTGCCGGCGCACGGCATGGTGGAAGGCGTCGACGACCAGCGCCGGCGACGCCCGCAGCTCCTCGACCTCCTCCAGCAGCAGCGGGCGCTCCTCGCCATCGGCGATCAGCCGCGCCGCCGGCATCTCCAGCGCCAGGAAGGCGCTGTCCACCTCGGCCATCAGGCCCGCAATGCCGGCCTCCCGGGCGGCCTGGCGCGCCCATTCCAGCGCCTTGCGCGCCGGCTTGGTCCTGAGGCGCCGCATCGCGATGCCGGCGACGGCCAGTTCGTGCGCGGCCCTTGAAGCCGGTGGCAGCGGCGCCGGATCGAGCCCGGCCAGCACCTGCTCGGCCTCGTCCAGCCTGCCGATCAGAAGCAGGCGGCGCACCTTGAGGTGGCCGGCATGCGCGGCGTTCAGCCGGTCGCCATGCTTTTCCAGCGTCGCCCGCGCCGCGTCGAGCGCCTTGGCCGGCCAGCCGAGGTCACGCGAGACCAGGGCGATCTCGGCCTCGGCGACAACGCATCGGGCGCGCGCAACCGCCTCTCTCGGGCCGAAGGCGCGCGCCGCCCGCCGCAGCAGCGCGTTGGCGCGGTCGAGATCGCCGAGTTGCGCCATCGCGATGCCGCGCAGCGCCAGCGCCGGCGCATCCTCGCGCAGGGCGACCCGGTCGAGGGCGCCCAGCGGATCGCCCGAAGCCAGCGCCAGTCCGGCAGCCGTGATCAGCGAGTCCATGCAAATCCCGTCACACTTGTAACTCCCACCCCCGCGCCACGTCCCGTTAGCTTAGGCCAGTACCGCCAACCGGCAAGCCGCCCGGGCCTGCAACCTGCATCGGCCCGTACGGCGCGCCAAGGGAGAAACCGATGACCGACACAGAACAACTGCCTTTCGCCGCCCCTAGCCGGCCCCGCCACCCCTGCTGCGCGGGCCCCGCCGATGCAGGTCAAGCCGTGCCTGCTCCTGCCTCCCCCGGCGCCGGTGCGCTCGTTTTGCCCCGCCGGGCGGCGCCTGGCGAGAACACGACAAATTCATAAACAGGAGAAGACCATGAACGAGCATGTAGCAATGAAGATCCCGCCGATCGTTTCGCGGCAGGCGTGGGACGCCGCCCGCGAAGAGCTGCTGGTCAAAGAAAAGGCGACGCTGCGCGCCAAGGACGCGCTGGCCGCCGAACGCCGGCGCATGCCGTGGCTGGAAGTCGACAAGGACTATGTTTTCGAAGGCCCGAACGGCAAGGCCAGCCTCCTCGACCTGTTCGAGGGCCGGCGCCAGCTGATCGTCTACCGCGCCTTCTTCGAGCCCGGCGTCTATGGCTGGCCCGAACACGCCTGCCGCGGCTGTTCGCTGGGCGCCGACCAGGTCGGCCACCTCGCCCATCTCAACGCCCGCAACACCACGCTGGCCTACGCCTCGCGTGCGCCGCAGGCCGATATCGCGCGGCTGAAGCAGCGGATGGGCTGGGAGATGCCCTGGTACACGATCACCGACAGCTTCGACAAGGATTTCGGCGTCGACGAATGGCACGGCCACAACGTGTTCATCCAGCATGACGGCCGCGTCTACCGCACCTACTTCATCAACAGCCGCGGCGACGAGGCGATGGGCACCGTGTGGAGCTATCTCGACGCAACGCCGCTCGGCCGCCAGGAAGTCTGGGAGGATACGCCCGAGGGCTATCCGCAGACGCCGCTCTATTCCTGGTGGAACTGGCACGACAATTACAATGCCGGCGCCGACCGGAAATGGGCCGAAGTGGCCGCCGCCGGCGAGGCCGCGTTCCGCGACAAGGGCGAGTAGGAAGCACTGGAGCCGATCCAGCTTGGGTTCCTCGCCCCACGGAGGGGGGAGAGGTGGCTCGGCGAAGCCGAGACGGAGAGGGGCCGCACCTTACGAGAGCCCCCTCTCCGGCCGCTACGCGGCCACCTCTCCCCTGCCTTTGGCAGGGGCGAGGAAACCAAGTTTCGACAGGTCGCGACCACCAAGGAAAAGACGATGAGCAACATCCAAACGAGCACCGGCAGCGCAAGACCTGAAAACAGCAGTGCGGCCTCCCCCGGTATCGCCGACTGGCTGTGCCTGGCCGCCGCGCCGACTTTCGCCCTGATGGCGCTGCTCTCGTGCTTTCAGGCTGGCGACGCGGCCATGCTGTGCGTGGGCGCTGGTGCGTCGCCGCTGACAGGCATGCCGGCGATGTATCTGCTGATGAGCGCCTTCCATTTGGCACCCTGGCTCAGGGTCCTGTCCGGCCGGCAAGTCGCAGCCCGGTTGGAAGGTTCCGGCAATTGACGAGCCGTTCTACCGCCGCCCCGCCACTGTCAGGTCGCAAACGGACTCGCGCTCGATCAGCCTTGGTTGCAGCCTGGCGGACCGCGCCGGCAGCCCCGATCTGATTTCACCGATCAGGCTTTCCACCGCGGCCTGTGCCAGAGCATGGATCGGTCTTTCGATGACCGTCACCGGCGGCGAGAAGACCTTCAGCCAGGCCGTATCGTCGATGCTGACCAGCGACAGGTCCGTGCCGATGCCAAGCTGGAGCTGGCGCGCGGCCGAAACCGCCGCCAGCGCCATTTCCTCATTGGTGGTGAGGATCGCGGTCGGCGGGTTCGGCTGGCGCAGGATCGACAGCGCCGCATCGGTGGCGACGGCGATGGCGTTCACGCTGTAGCGCACCCAGCCGGGTTCGAAGGACAGGCCCGCCGCCGCCATGGCCAGTTCGGCGCCCACGGCGCGCTCCTCGACCGTCGACACGACCCGCGCCGGCCGGTCGATGCTGTGGCCTTCCGTGGTCTGCGCGGCGATCAGCATGCCGATGCGGCGGTGCCCCCTGCTCACGAGATGGCGTATCGCTTCGCCGGCGCCGAAAATGTCGTCCGTCGTCATCGCCGCCAGCGGCTTGTCGGCAACCAGACGGTCGAACAGCACGATCGGCACGCTGGACGGCCCCTGCGGATCGAGATGGCTGGTGTCGCCGACGGAGGACGGGACCACGATGAGGCCGTCGACGCGCTTTTCCCTGAGCACCCGCACCGCCTCGACTTCCAGTTCGGCATTGTCGTTCGTGTTCAGGATCAGGATCTGGTAGCCATATCTGGCCGCCGTTTCCATGATCGCCAGGATGGTGCTGTTGAAGAACGAGTTCGAGATCGCGGCCACCACCAGCCCGATGGTCAGCGTCTTGCCCGAGCGCATCGAACGGGCCACCTCGTTGGCCTGGTAGTTGAGCGCTTTCGCCGCGGCCATCACCTTGTCGCGCGTCTCCTGGCCGACAAGGCCGTACTGGCCGAGCGCCCTGGCGGCCGTCGCCCGCGAAACATCGGCAAGCCTGGCGACATCGATCAGCCGTGCCGGGCGGCCGGCCTTCGCCTCGCCGCCGGACTTGGCCGAAGGCCTTGTCTTTCTGGTGTTCTCGTCCATCCTGCTTTCGACCAGAAGCTCCCGCCGTCACGGCGCGCTTTGCGCGGCTCGGCCCGCGCCGCCATAATCTACAGCCTCCCGGTGGCGTCAACCGACGAGCGTTTCCCCGGCCACCACGAGCCCGCCGCCATTGCTTTTGCAGGTTGCGCCAGCAATGCGCATTGCCCGTTCGAGATATGCCCTCCAGGCTTGCGGACCTTGAGGCACGCCTCGCCGCAGGAGCCAGTCTATGACCGCCGCCAGCGTCGCGTCGCCGGCGCCCATCGTGTCCACCACCTCGCCGGCGCCCAGCGCTGCATCGACGTGGAGCGGCTCATCGCCGGGCACATAAAGGCTCGCGCCGCGGGCGCCGCGCGTCAAAAGCACGCGCCGCGCGCCGAGCGACTGGATCCGGGCGATCGCATCCGCTTCCGCGCCGCCATAGAGAAGCGCGGCATCCTCGACGCTGAGCTTGACCAGGAAGCAGTCGGGCAGATTGAGTTCGAAACCGCGCCTGAAGACCGAGAGGTCGCGCACCAGATTGGGCCGCGGATTGGGATCGATGATGAACAGCCCGCCAATATCCTTGCGCGCCGCCGCCAGCTCCTCGGCCTGGGCGAGCGTCTGGAACGGAAAGGTGTTGACCGCCACGACCGGCGCCTGAGCCAGCGCTGCCATCAGTTCGGCGGTGAAGACCACGCGGCGGCGATACATCGCCGCGTTGAAACGGTAGCGGGGCTCGCCGTTCTGCCGTTCGGAAATCGCGACGCCGGTAAAGTCCGCCGTCGGGAAGTTGATCAGGCGCACGCCCTCGTCGCGAAGGTAGCGCATCACGCGGAAACCGTCGCGGTCGGCGCCGATGCGGCCGGCCAGCACAGATTGATGTCCCAGCCGCGAAAGGCCGACCGCCAGGTTCAGCGCCGCGCCGCCCGGATGCCATTCCTCCCTGCCGTCGTCATGCCGGATGAGGTCGACGATGCCATCGCCGATGGTGAGTGCCAGCCCCATCGATATCAGCCTACTGCATGTTCGTGTGACGGTAGCGCATGGTCTCGTGCGACCCTTCCGTGCGCCTCGTCATCCCCAGGATGACGCTGTCGAGAAGGATCAGGGCCGACTGTTCGAAAAGGCTGCCGCCGAACTGCTCCGTCCGCTCGACCGGGACGGTCAGCACGACATCGGCGATCGCGGCGATCGGGCTTTTCGGCTTGTGCGTCAGCAAGGCGACGACAGCCCCCTCCTGCTTGGCGATCTTCGCGAAGTTGAGGCTGACCGGCGTCTCGCCGGAGCCCGAGACCAGAAGCAGGCCATCGCCGCTGCGGACGGAGGGCGCAGAGACTTCGCCGACGAAATGCACGGTGCGGCCGATATGCATGAAACGCATCGCGGCCATCTGCGCCGACAGGCCCGAACGCCCCTGCCCGGAAAAGAACCAGCGGCGCTCCGGAGCCTCGAAGATCGCGGCCAGCGCTTCGAAGGCCTGCGGATCGACCCTGGCCAGCAGGTCCTCTATTTCCTGTCCCACGGCCAGCCAAGGCCTGGATTGGGAATCCTGTTGCGTATCCATTGAGCTACCTCTTTCGATTGTCCGGACTCGGTGATGGCGCTGCCAACGACCAGGATCTCGGGATTGACGACGATGACGGCGTCGAGCGTATCGGGGCCGATGCCGCCGGCCAGCGAGACGCGGAAGCCGAGATCGTGCATCTGCTGGACGGCATCGATATGCGTGGTCGACGTGCTGCCCGCGCGGCGGGCATCGGAGGGGAAATGCACGGCGACATAACCGAAGCTTTCAGGAAAGGTCGCGCCCGGCGGCAGCAGTTCCGCCTTGCCGGATTCGGTGATCGTATCGACGATGACCGTCGCGCCAAAAGCCTTGGCGGAAGCTCCGACCAGGTCGTGCGTGGCGCGCGAGGCGCAGGACAGCACGGTCATGAAGGACGCGCCCGCGCCGAAAACCATGTCGGCCTCCAGTTGCCCGCCATCCACGGTCTTCGTATCGGCCAGCACCAGCGTGTCGGGGCACAATTCCCTCGCCGTGGTGATCGCCGACAGGCCTAGGCGCTTCAGCACCGGCGTGCCGATCTCGATGATGTCGGCAATGCCCCTCATCGCCGGAAGGTGGGCAAGATGTTCCGGTCTGTCGATCGCGACTTGTAGCAGCAAGGCAGGCTCCTTTGGTTCAGGCGAGGCCGGTGATGGCCTTCAGCAGGCTGTCGGGCGTGAAGGTGGAGGTCGGCGCATTCGCCACGACTTTGCCCAGCCGCAGCACGACGATGCGGTCCGTGACCTCCAGGACATGCGGCAGCGTGTGCGAGATGAAGACGACGCCGAGCCCCTTGGAACGCGCCTGGCGGATGATCTCGAGCACCTCCGCCGACTGCTTGGCGCCAAGATGGTTCGTCGGCTCGTCAAGGATGATGACCTTGTTGGCCCAGGCGACGGCGCGGCCGATGGCGACCGCCTGGCGCTGGCCGCCCGAAAGCTTCGAGACGGGCCGTCCCGCCGAGGGCACTGCGATGCCGACACGTTCAAGCTCGCGGCGCGCGTCCTCGCGCATCTCCTTTTCTGCAAGGAAGCCAAGCTTGCCCAGCAGGCCGGGCTTCAACTTCTCGCGGCCGAGAAAGACGTTGGCGGCGACGGTCAGGTCGGGCGCGATGCCGGAATCCTGGTAGAGCGTCTCGATGCCGGCGGCCAGCGCATCCTGCGGCGAGCGCCAGTGGCGCGCCGTCCCCTCCAGGCTGATCTCGCCGCTGTCGGGAATGTTGGCCCCTGAAAGCACCCGGACCAGGGTCGATTTGCCGGCGCCATTGTCGCCGACCAGGCCGACCACCTCACCGGCGTCGACACTGAAATCGACCCCGTCGAGCGCGACCAGGTGGCCGTAGCGCTTGGCGACATCGCGCACCGCGTAGAGAGGCGCCCTGGCGGTCATGAGGTGCCTCCCGCCGACGGGCCGCGAACGCTCTGGATGCCGACGGCGAAGGCGATGAGCGCGGCAACGACGATCTGCTGCCAGTTGGGCTCGACGCCGACCATGATCAGGCCGCTGAGCACAGCCGTGGTGATCAGCGCGCCGAGCACGGTGCCGCCGAGCTTGCCCGACCCGCCATGCAGGCTGACGCCGCCGATGACCGCCGCCGCGATGGCGCTGAGCTCCCCGCCCCGGCCCGACAGGGGCGAACCCGAGCCCAGGCGGAAATAGACGAAGGCTCCCGCGAGCGAGGCCAGGAGGCCGGAAAGCATGTAGACCTTGATCAGGTGGCGCTGCACATCGATGCCGGAGCCCCGCGCCGCGAATGCGTTTGAACCGATCGCATAGGTCCAGCGGCCGAAGCGCGACTTGGCGAGGAACACCCAGCTCACCGCGATGACCACGAACACGGCGATCACCGGGACGGTGAACGCGCCGCCATAGGCCTTGTTGCCAAGCATGATGACGGCCTGTGGACCGCCCGCGATCTGGACGCCGCCGGTGGCAACGAGGCTCAGCCCGGCGGCCGCGCCGAAAGTGGCCAGCGTGGCGATGAACGGCACCAGCCGGAAATAGGTGATCATCAGCCCGTTGACGAGGCCGACCGCCAGGCCGACGGCCATGGCCGCCAAAAGGCCGAGCCCGATCGTCAGGGACGGATCGTATCCGGCCTCGTTGCAGGCACGGATGACCAGGGCCATGACGACGCCGGAAAGCCCCAGCACGGACCCCACCGAAAGGTCGATGCCCTTGCTGGCGATGACGAAGGTCTGGCCGATTGCCATCAACACCACCGGCGAGAAATCCTGCAGGATGTTGGCGGCCGCCGGCAGCGAGAAGAACCGGGGATTGATGGCGCTGAACACGCCGATCATGGCGATGAAGATCACGAGCAGGACAAGGTCCTGCCGCATCAGCAGGTCCCTCAATCGCTCGGCTGATCCTCCCGCTTCAACGCGGGAGGATTGCGGTGCGCTGGCCATGACTGGGTCGCTCCCTGAAACTACTGGGCGTACATGTACTTTTCGGTTTCAGGCAGGTTTTCCTTGGTCAGCACCACGTTCGGGATGACCACGGTCTTCTCGATCTTGTCGGCGTCCTTGCCGGTGATCCTGGCCTTGGCGTATTCGAGCGCGAGCTCTGCCTCACGGCCAGGCTGCTGGGCGACGAGTGCCGTGAAGACGCCTTCCTTCAGGGCGTCCACCTGCACCTTGTAGGCGTCATAGCCGACGAGCTTGACCGTGCCGACCTTGCCGCTGTTGCGCAGGGCCGCGAGCGCGCCGGTGCCGCTGGTGCCGTCGATGGCGAAGATGCCGGCAATGTTGGGGTATTTCAGCAGCGCCGTGTTGATGGCGGACGTCGCGGTGGCCGGCTGGCTGTAGGCATACTGGCGGTCGACGATCTTGACGTCGGGATAGTTCGCCGTCAGCTCCTCGCGGAAGCCCTTCTCGCGCAGCACATTGGTGGTGCCGGTCGGCGAGCCGGACATGATGAAGACCTCGCCCTTGCCGCCGATCTGCGCGGCCAGCGTCTTGGCGGCCTGCTTGCCGCCGTCGACATTGTCGCCGGTGATGTGGGAGGTCAGGTAGCTCTGGTCGGTGACCGTCGTGTCGACGGTGATGACGGGAATGTTCATGGCCTGCGCCTTGGCGACGCTCGGCTGCAGCGAATCCGGATCGGTCGGAACCAGGATCAGGGCGTCGACGCCCTGCGCAAGCGCCGAGTCGACGAACGGCAATTGGGTCTGCGGCGAATATTCAGACGCGCTGCCCTGCCAGATGAGGGTGATGCCGAGCTCTTCCGCCTTCTTCTTCGCGCCTATCTCCATCGCCTTGAAGAACGGGTCCGAAGCGATGCCCGGAATGAAGGCGATCGTCAGCTTCTTGTCCTGGGCAACCGCCTGAGCCGACATCAGGCCGACAACGGCCGCGCCAATAAGTACCTTGAGTTTCAATTTCATGTCATTCCTCCCGAATGAGATCGATCTCACAAGTCAAAAAACCGCGAATCTGGACGGTTGTCAACCGGTGTGCGCAAGTTTGCTGGCATGTGGCCGTTGGGCCAAGCGCGCGTCTGCAGGATGGCACCGGGGGATGTGCCGGTCCGAACCCTGCGCCGAACCGACATCGTCCATCAGCAATGTCTAATTGACAGGTTCGCGGAAACGGCGCTGACTGCCCTACGGGTGGATCGCAGCATCAGGCGGGCGATATCGACCGCCGGCGCCACCCTTGGGAGGATGCCATGCCGACAATCATTGGACATCACGACATCACGAAGGACACCAAGCACTGGCTGGGTTCGCCCCGGCGCAAGGAGCTGTTCGGCTCGCTGGGCATTACCGAGATCCGCACCTTCGTCGATCCGCAGAACCCAAAACGGGTGGCGGTGATGATGGACGTTCCGGACATGGACAAGATGGCGGCGCTGATGCGCAGCAAGGAAGCCGCCGACGCCATGGACCATGACGGCGTGGTGCCGGAATCGCTGGTCATCCTGGTTGAATCGAAGGCATAGCCATTCCCGGGGGGACCAGCGTTGGCCGTTGGCCCTTGCGGGCGACGGGCGCGGGATTTCTCCCGCGCCCGTGCCATCGCTACCTCAATTGCACTTCGGCTTGGCCGCGTTGCAGGCGTCGACCAGTTCGGCCGGCGGATCCTTGTGGAAGACGGTCTTGTAGGATTCCAGCACGTTGGACTGCACCACGGGCAGCGACTGCACGCCGACCCAGGCGGGCGTCTTCTCGCCGATAAGCGCCTTCATCATGGCCAGCGCCTCGGCGACGCCCTGGTCGTAGGGGCGCTGCGAGCCGGTTGCCTTGAGCGGGCCGCCCTTGGCGATCTCGATCGCCGACTGCAGGCCGAGATCGACCGTGGTGATCGGAATGTCGATGCCCTGCGCGCGCATCGAGGACAGCGTGTCCAGCGCCGGCTGGTCCCACACCGCGAACAGGCCCTTCACATCGGGATTGCCGGTGAGGAAGTCGCCGGCGATCTGCGACACCTTCGACGGGTCGGTGAAGTCGACCTGCTTCATGACGATGTCGGGCCGGTTCTTCTTCATCCACTCGCTGACGCCCTTGGTGCGTTCATTGGTGCTGAAATAGTCGACGCCGAAATTGACCAGGCCGATCGTGCCGCCCTTGGGCATGCAGGACGCCAGGATCGTCGCCGCGATCTGGCCGTTGCCCTGGCTGTCGGCTGAGATCATCGAGGCGAAATCCTTTGGCGATTCAAGGCCGACCGGGATGCTGTCCATAAACACCAGCTTGATGCCGGCCTCGCCCACCTTCTTGTAGGTCGGCGCCGTCGCGGTGAAGTCGACCGGGATGGAGATGATGCCGTCGGGATGCTGCTGGATGGTGTTCTCGATATCGGCGATCTGCTTGTCGACCTGATATTCGGCCGACGCCACGCCGGTGACGGTGACGCCATATTTGGCCAGCGTCTCGCTGATGCCCGCGACCTGCAGCTGCGACCAGTCGAGGTTGACGGTCTGCATGGAGATGCCGACCTTGAACTTGCCGGCCTTGACCTTGGCCGCCTCGTCGTCGGTCAGTTTCAGCTCGTCGGGCGAGGCCGCCTTTTCACCATGCGGGCCCTGCCCGACAATGCCCTGGGGGCCGAGCGTTGCCATGTCGACGCCGGTGACGCAGGTGTCGGGCGTCTGCGCGAAACTCAGGGATGTCGACAGCGCCAGGGCGCTGGCGGCGAGGCTCAGTGTACCGAATAGGATTCGTGCCTGTTGTTTCATGACTTTCCTCCGTTGATCGTTGAAATTTCTGTCCGCCGTTTGGAGACGGCGGTCTTCTCCCGATATCCGCGAGCGCGCCTTACCTCCTCGTGAACGCGACCGCGGCGACGATGATTGCTCCCTTGATGACGAGTTGCAGCGACGAGCTGACGCCGAGCAGCACCAGCCCGTTGTTGAGCGTGCCGATGATGAGGCTGCCGAGCAGCGTGCCGAGCACGAAGCCCCGCCCGCCGAACAGGCTGCAGCCGCCGAGGATGACCGAGGCGATGACGTCGAGCTCCATGCCCTGCACCACGTCGGGCCGCGCCGCGTGCGAGCGGGCCGACAGGATCAGCGACGCCAGCCCGGCGAGCGTCCCGGTCAGGACGAAGGCCAGCGTGGTGACCTGCTTGATGCGCACACCGGAATAGAGCGCTGCCGTCGGGTTGCCGCCGGCCGCGTAGACGCGCCGCCCGTAGACGCTGTAGTGCAGCAGCAATATGCCGGCCACGGTGACGCCGAGCGTCCACAGGATCGGCGCAGGGATACCCAGCACCGAGCCTTCGCCGAAGATCGCGAAATAATACTCGTTGGTGATGATGACAGGCTTGGTGTTGGTGACCATCAGCGCCAGCCCGCGCGCGCCGCTTAGCGTGCCCAGCGTCACCAGGAAGGACGGGATTTCAAGCCGAGTGGTCAGCAGCCCGTTGATCAGACCGATCAGCGCGCCGGTGCCCAACCCGGCCAGCGCGCCCACGATCCAGCTGTTGGCGACGAAAGCCATGGCCAGCGACGCGCTCATGCCCGAAAGCGCCAGCGTCGAGGCGACGGACAGGTCGATCTGCCTCGAGATGATGACGAATGTCATGCCCACAGCGATGATCGAGACCAAGGTCGTCTGCCGGCCGATGTTGAGGAAATTGTCGATCGACAGGAACCAGGGCGATGCCAGGCTGAAGACGACCAGCATGACGGCGAAGGCAAGGTAGAGCATGTAGGGCCGCTCGCCCTGCAGCAGGCTCAGCAGCGCCGGGCGTCCGCCCGGCTGGGCGATGGCAGCTTTTGCCGGGCTCTGGGTTTCGGTCATGCCGCGTGCTCTTCCGATGGCTGGGAAAGTTGGATGAGGTGGTGGAGGTCCTCGGCGCTGCCGAGATCCTGCCTGGCTATCGTCCTGATAATGCGACCATCGACGACGATCGAGACGCGGTCGCAGAGCTGGATCAGTTCCGAAAGGTCCGACGACACCAGCAGCACGCCGCTGCCCGCCGCCGCCGCGGCGCGGATGACGCCGTAGATCTCCTCGCGGGCGCCGACATCGACCCCGACCGTCGGCTCATCCAGCAACAGCACGCGCGGCCTCGGCTCGTTCCATTTGCCGAACACCACCTTCTGCTGGTTGCCGCCGGACAGGTTCCTGACAAGGGTTGACGCGCCCGGCGCCTTGACCGCCAGCCGGCGCATGGCCGCCTTGGCGTGCTCGCTGGCCGGCCCGCGCTGCAGCCAGCCGAGCCGGGAGAAGTCGGGCAGCCGGGGCAAGGTCAGGTTGCGCTCGATCGAATGTTCGAGAACCAGCCCCTGCAAATGCCTGTCCTCGGGGACCAGCGCGATACCCTGCGCAATCGCCGACGCCGGATCGATGCCCCTCAGCGACACGCCGTCGAGGCTGGCGTCACCGGACTGCACGGGCCGCAGGCCGAAGATCGTCTGCAGGATCTCGGTGCGTCCGCTGCCGATCAGCCCGGCCAGGCCGTGGATTTCGCCGCAGCGCAATTGGAGAGTGGCCGCGTCGAGCCTGTCATTGCTGACGTCCT
The DNA here is from genome assembly GCF_041661565.1 of Mesorhizobium sp. Taxonomy (GTDB): domain Bacteria; phylum Pseudomonadota; class Alphaproteobacteria; order Rhizobiales; family Rhizobiaceae; genus Mesorhizobium. The sequence goes on along the minus strand of NZ_JBAZUD010000115.1, from coordinate 4,387 downwards.
TCAATTCCAGCACCGTCTGTCCGGCGGGAGCAGCCGGTGACGGCGGGGCGGCCGCGCCGCCCTTCAGGACGGCATGATCCGGCCCGACGATGGCGCCGACCAGCTGCCGCATATTGGTCTGCGCAGTCACGAAGGTGCCGGCGTTCTGCCCGTCGCGGAACACGGTCACCCGATTGGAAATGCGGAACACCTCATTGAGGCGGTGCGTGACGTAGATCACGCCAACGCCGCGCGCGGCGACCGCGCGGATCGCCTCGAACAGGATCTTCTCCTCGTCGTCGGTCAGCGCCGAGGTCGGCTCGTCGAGGATCAGCAGGCGGACGTCGCCCATCAGCGCCTTGGCGATCTCGGTCATCTGGCGATAGGCAAACGGCAACGACCCGACCATGGCGCGGGCATCGAGCGGAATGTTCTGCGATTTGAGAAAGGCCTCGGCCTGCGCCACCAGCTGGCGCTTCTTCAGGAAGCCGAAGCGGGTCTTCGGCTCGCGGCCGAGCAGCAGATTGTCGGCGACCGAAAGCGACTCGACCAGGCTGAGATCCTGGTAGACGACCGCCACCCCGGCATCGCGCGACTGGATGGGCGAAGAAAACGAGACCGGCCTGCCGTCGATCTCGATCGTGCCGCCATCATGCACGTGCACGCCGCTCAGGATCTTGATCAGCGTCGATTTGCCGGCGCCGTTTTCGCCAAGCAGGGCATGGACTTCACCGGAGCGGATTTCGAGACTGACGCCGCGCAGCGCATTGACGCCGCCGAACCGCTTCATGACGCCCTCGACGCGCAGCAAGGGTGTCTCCGCCAAAAGCGGGACAGAACGCTGTTCGACCATCACGCGCGCACGTCCTCCCTAGCCGCGTCCCCACCCCGATCGAGAGCCTTTGAGACTTCTCTTACTTTTTTTGTGACTTTTCCATCAGCGGCAGGAAATGTCAAACGAAGCTTGGGTTACGGCTAGCGGCGAAGTGGGGTCGGCCACTAGACTAGCGGCGCTGCCGAACGGTGTGGCCGAAGCACCGCGACTTCGTCATCCACGGGCGGAGCAGCCGCGGAGCGGCGTCGCGGAGACCCGAGGATCCATTCCGTGAGGTTGAGGCGTTGCAACGGTTTAGATTATGCACCGCAGCGGCGCTCGGAGGTCACGGCATGGATCCTCGGGTCTCCGCGACGTTAAGGCGTTGCAGCGGCTCAGAATTCTGCACCGCAGAGGCGCTCGGAGTTCACGGAATGGATCCTCGGGTCTGCGCGCGTCGCTTCGCTCCTTGCTTCGCCCGTGGATGACGAAGCGATGGGGGTCACGCCAGTCGTCGGTAAGTCAAAACCCCTCCGGCCCGACCTCGCCCTCTTCCGTGATCACCGCATCGAAACCACCCACGCCGGAGAAAAACGCCCGCTTGAGCTTGCCGATCTTGCTGGTGTCGACGACGAGGTAATTCTCCCGCGCCAGGCTCATCACCTTCTGTTTCACCACCGCCTCGTGAAAATGCTCGCAGGTCGCGCCGCGCTTGGCATCGACGCCGGCGGCCGACAGGAAGGCGGCGTTGATGCCGACGCTCTTCAGGATGTCGAAATCATGCGTCCCCGAGAAAGACGCCGAAGCCGGATGATAGACGCCGCCCAGCATGATCATGGTCACGTTGGGCTTGCGGCTCAGGCGTTCGGCGATATTCATCGCGTAACAGATTGCCGTTATTCGATAAGAGTCAGGTATGAGATCGACCAGGTGGATCAGCGTCGTGCCGCAGTCGACGAAGATCGTCTCGTCGGGCCTTATCCTGCGCACCGCATGCGCGCAGGCCTCGCGCTTTGCCGCCGCATGGCTGTCGGCCGCGGTCGCCAGCACGTAAGGCGTATCGGCATCGATCTCGGCCGCCGCCAGTATGTGGCCGCCGAGATAGGCGATCTGTCCCTGGTTGGTGGCGATGTCGCGCCGCACCGTCATTTCCGAGACGCCTAGCAGCGTCGCCGCCTCGCTGAGATGGATGACCCGCCGCTCCGACAGGAAATGCATCAGCCGGGCTGTCCGTTGCGCCTTGCGAGAAGTCATGCGTGGTACTCACCGATGATGTAAAATGTGAGGATTTTAACAACCGCTTGCGTTAGGATGCAAGGGCGTCCTGCAGGCCGGGCGTGGCATGCGAGCAGATGCGACCTGTCCGCGCGGTCAGCGCCGCGTTGGGGACCGATCGCCGTCAGACCTTGCGGATGATCCCGCCCCGAACCGCAGCCCATCCATCAGCACCGTCACCAGCCGGCGCGAGCGGTCGCGCCACTCCGGCGTGTCCGGCGCCGAGTAGATGCCCGACAGCGCGTGCAGCACATCGGTGGCGTCGACGTCGGAGCGGATGGTGCCGTCGGCCACTGCCGCCTCGACCAGCTGCCGCAGCGCCTGCGACACGCGCTGCCAGGTGTCGGAAAACAGCGTCGAATTGGCGCTGAGCAGGATACGCAGGCTGGCCGCCAGGCCGCGCTTCGTGGCGATGTAGTCGACGAAGCGGCGCATCCACTCTTCCAGCGCGACATCGGACGGAACGCTTGCGGCGAGCTCGCCTGCGGCCGCGCAAAGCCCCTCGACCTCGCGCCGGTAGACCACCTCGACCAGATGCTCGCGCGTCGGGAAATGCCGGTAGAGCGTGCCGATGCCGACACCGGCGCGGCGCGCAATGTCCTCCAGCGAGGTGTCGATGCCGCGCTCGGCGAAGGCGGCGGCGGCAATTTCGACCAGCCTGTCGCGGTTGCGGCGCGCGTCGGCGCGCAACGGCTTTGCCTTTGCGGCGTTCTGTTCGGCGATGACGGTCTCGGCCAATTTTTTCTCCACGGACGAAATATGGGACTTGAACCCGGCCAGGCCCAGCCCCAACTAATAAACGGAGGCGCCTCCGTTTAAGTGGAGTGCTTTCATCATATAGGCAGGGAAACCCGTATGTCACGCAATTCGAACGTGCAAGGTCACTGGAGACTGGCCAAGGCGCCGCAGAGCGTTATCTCCCCCTTGAGGGGGCGCGTCACATAGAACCGTAGCCTCCATTCGCCGCGGAAGGCCCGCGCCCGGTCCAAGCGACCCCCTCTGTCGCCCTCTCCGACATCTCCCCTTGAGGGGGGAGATCAGCCCTCGCCATTCTTCCCTTCGCGTCAAGCATTGGAGCCAGACGCCCATGACCAGTCTTCCCATCACGCTTACCATCAACGGCCTACGGCACGAACTGGAGGTCGAGCCCCGCGTAACCCTGCTCGACCTGCTGCGCGAGCGGCTGGATCTCACCGGAACCAAGAAGGGCTGCGATCGCGGCCAGTGCGGCGCCTGTACGGTGCTGGTCGACGGCAGGCGCGTCAATTCCTGCCTGGCGCTGGCGGTCAGCCATGACGGCGCCGATGTCCTGACCATCGAAGGCGTCGCCCGGGGCGAAGAGCTGCATCCGGTGCAGGCCGCCTTCATCGCCCATGACGGCTTCCAGTGCGGCTTCTGCACGCCCGGCCAGATCATGAGCACGCTCGGCCTGATCGCCGAAGGACAGGCCGGCGACGATCCCGAACGCATCCGCGAGGGGTTGAGCGGCAATCTGTGCCGCTGCGCGGCCTATGGCGGCATCGTCGAAGCCGTGCTGGAAGCCCAGGAAAACATGGCCAAGACCGACCGGAGGACCGCGGCATGAGAGATTTCGATTACATCAGGCCAACCACCATCCCCGACGCGATAGCGGCGGCGGCCGAGCCGGGTTCGGCCTATCTCGCCGGCGGCACCAATCTGCTCGACCTGATGAAGGGCGGCGTCACCAGCCCGGAGCGGATCGTCGACATATCCCGGCTGCCGGAACTCAACCGCATCGAAGCGCTAGACGATGGCGGTCTGCGCATCGGCGCGCTGGTGCGCAATGCCGATCTCGCCCATGACGCGGCCTTCGCCAAGGCCTACCCGGCGGTGGCGGAAGCGCTGCTGTCGGGCGCTTCGGCGCAGCTTCGCAATGCCGCCACGGTTGGCGGCAACCTGCTGCAGCGCACGCGCTGCAGTTATTTCTACGACACCGCCAGCGCCTGCAACCGGCGCGAACCCGGCTCCGGCTGCGCAGCGCTTGGCGGCGAGAACCGCCTGCACGCCGTGCTGGGCTGGAGCGATGCCTGCATCGCCACCCATCCGTCCGACTTCTGCGTGCCGCTGGTGGCGCTCGACGCCGTGGTCGAGATCGAGGGCAAGGAGGGCCGGCGCCACGTGACGCTGGAGGAATTCCACCGGCTTCCCGGCGACACGCCACAGCGCGAGAATGCGCTGGAGCCCGGCGACCTGATCGTCGCCGTGCGCCTGCCGGCCGAAGCCGCCTCCTTCGCCGCCAACGCCCGTTACCTGAAAGTGCGCGAACGCACCTCCTATGCCTTCGCCGTGGTTTCGGCG
>NZ_JBAZUD010000114.1:0-17618 GCF_041661565.1 Mesorhizobium sp. | reverse complement strand
TGGAAAGGGATGACGTACTTTGCCGGCCGGATCATCCATTCGGCGGATTTCGGCGACGCGCGCGACTATGAGGGCAAGAAGGTGCTGGTCGTGGGCGCCGGCAACTCGGGCTTCGACGCCCTCAACCATATGGCGGGCGTGAAGACGGCGGCCATCTGGCTGTCGGCCCGCGGCGGCCCCGCGATCCTGCCCAAGCGGATCGGCCAGATCGCCGTGCACCGGCTTTCGCCTTTGATGGCGCGCCTGCCCCTGTGGCTCGCGGATGCGGCGATCGCGGCAACGCAACGCCTGGTCTTTGGCGACCTGACCAAATTCGGCCTGCCGCCCGCGCCGGCGGGTGGCGCCAGCCGCCTGACCACGGACTACACCGCCATCGCCGCCGACGACGGCGCCATACGCGCCATAAAGGCCGGCAAGATCACCGTGGTGCCCGCCATCAGCGAATTCACGCGCGACGGCGTGGTGCTGGCCAACGGCGATGTCATCCATCCCGATATCGTCATTGCCGCGACGGGCTACCGTACCGGTCTCGAGGCGATGGTCGGCAAGCTTGGCGTGCTCGACGGCAGGGGTGTTCCGCTGTTCAACGGCGGCGAAAACGATCCGGCATTGCCCGGCCTGTGGTTCACCGGCATGCGTCCCAGCATTCGCGGCTGCTTCGCCAATGCCGCCATCCTGGCCAAGGCGATCGCCAAACGGATCGCCGCCACGCCAGGCGCTACCGCCGCGTCACGCTGATTTCGGCTCGAGCCTGCGAAACCCGACCGCCTCCATCAGCATGTCTTCCTCGACCATGCCGGCATTGTGCAGCGCAAGCAGGTTGAGGGCGATTTCCCTTGCATCGGCAGAGTCGGGCAGTGCTTCGCGGCGCCGGCAGGCTTCGTCGAAAACGCGCTGCAGCTTGGCGATGTCGGCTGGCTTGAGCAAGCCACGGTCATAAACGGACTTGGGCATGGCCGGTCTCCTTGCAGGAGGAGTTAGGGCATCAATCCTAAATTGCCAGCCTTTTCGGATGCTTGGATGATCTCATTCGAGACGGGAGGGCTTCGATTCCCGAAGCGCCTCCCGGATAGCGAATTGCGGCCGGTGTCAGACCGCGATCTTGCCGCCGCCCTGCCTGGTGATGGCGACGACCGCCGGCCGCACCGGCATGTCGGGCTTGAAATCGGGCCAACGCGTCGACAGGTCTTCATAATAGGAGGGGCGCCCGAAGCCTTCCCAATCCTCGCCGCCGTCGCCCGGGTGCTGGACGGCGACGAAGGCCGTCCGGTCGTCTGGTGCAAACAGCGGGCCGCACATCTCGGCGCCGATGGGCACGCGGAAGAACAGTTTCGAGGTCGCCCGCGCCGCGCCTTGCGTATCCACCGCCCACAGACCATCGGTGCGCCCGGTGGCCTTCGGCCCCTGACCATCGGTGGCGACCCACAGGCGTCCCGCCGAATCGATCGCGCAATTGTCGGGCATGCCGAACCAGCCATTGGCGGTCGTCGCCGTCGAGAAGGTGGCGCCGACTTCGGCCACGGCCGGGTCGCCGCATTTCAGGAGCACTTCCCATTTGCCTTTCGTGCCGGCGAAATCACCGTCATCCTCTGATATTTCGATGATGTGGCCGAAGGCGTTCCCGGCGCGGGGATTGGCGGCGTCGACCTGGTCGGCCTTGCGCTTGGAGTTGTTGGTCAGCATGACATAGACCTTGCCGTTGACGGCATTGGGCTGGATGTCCTCGGGACGGTCCATCTTGGTGGCGCCGAGCAGGTCGGCGGCGCGGCGCGTCTCGATCAACACGTCGGCCTGGCTGGCAAAGCCGTTCTCAGGCGTCAGCGGTCCCTGGCCGAAAACGATCGGCAGCCACTCGACGGTGCCGTCCTCGGCGAATTTGGCGACATGCAGCGTGCCGTCGTCGAGCAGGTCCTTGTTGGCCGCATGGTCGTCGGCGTTGAAGCGGCCGGCGGTGACGAATTTGTAGACATAGTCGAAACGCTCGTCGTCGCCGAGGTAGAAGACGACGCGGCCATCCCTGGCGACGATCGATTCGGCGCCCTCATGCTTGAAGCGCCCCATGGCCGTGCGCTTCCTGGGCATCGAGGTCGGGTCGTTGACATCGACCTCGACGATCCAGCCGAAGCGGTTCGCCTCGTTCGGTTCCTTGCCGAGGTCGAAACGATCGTAATGCGCGCCCCATTCATAGGCGCCTTCGGGGATGCCGAGGCGCTTGTAGTTGGCGGCTTCCTTGTTGCCTTCGGGCAGTTCGCCGGAGAAATAGCCGTGGATGTTCTCCTCGGCCATCACATAGGTGCCCCAGGGCGTAACGCCGCCGGCGCAATTGTTGACGGTGCCGATGACCCTGGTGCCGGTGGGGTCGGCATTGGTCTTGAGGCGGTCATGGCCGGCGGCCGGGCCGGAGACCATCATCTCCGTATTGGCGGTGATGCGGCGGTTGAGCCTGCCGTCGCGCACCACTTGCCATTTGCCCGCTACCTTGCGGATCTCGACGATGGTGCCGCCATGGGCCGCCATCTCGACATCGACCTGCTCCTTGCTGAGCGGAGCGACCTTTGCCGACTTCTTGCCGTCCTTCTCGACGATCTCGACGATGCCGGGGAACATCAGATGCGGGTTGGTGTATTCGTGATTGACGACGAGAAGGCCGTGCTCGGCCGAGCCGTCGATCGGGATATAGCCGACATAGTCATTGTTGTAGCCGAACTGCCGGGACTGGGCTTCTGCCGACTGCTTCGTCGGGTTGAAGTCGGGCGAGTCGGGGAACAGCGGATCGCCCCAGCGCAGCAGCACGTCGGCATCATAGCCCGGCGCGACATGGTGCCTGTCGTCGATGCCGGCCTCGAGCTCGTCGAAGACGAAGGCCGAGCCCTCGGCGGCGCGGGCATCGCCCGCCGCGGTGATGGCCAGCGGGCCGACGGTGGCGGCGATGGCCGAGACGGCGAGCGACCCTTTCAGGAAGCCCCGGCGCGAGAACCGCGAGGCGATGATCTCGCCCATGGTCCTGTTATCGGTGGGGTTGGTGGCCGGCCCGTCGTTTTCCTCGAGCAGGCTGGTGCGGAATCGGGCGTCGGCGGAGCGATGTTCGGTCATGGGCTTGCCTCTGGCTTGCTTTTGGCTGGAGCACTTTGAGTTCTTCAGCAGTTCTCCTACAACCCATCGATCACATTTTCGTGACGACGAGAGCGGTTGGGCAACGGCTCCTGGGGCACGCCGGAATCGAACCGCACTCGGACTTAAGTCCGAGGGTTCTCCTGCAAAGGTCCTCAATGCGGCCGCATCGGTCCGGGGACGATTCTCCCGGCTTCCCTTTTGGGCAAAGGTCATTGGCGAGCCGGCTTGAACATGCCGGCCGATGGAAGAGGAGAACGAGATGCGTGGATTGAGCACGACGAGATGCTGCTGGCTGGCCCTGCGAGCGGCGTCCGCCTTGACGTTGACGATTGCCCCCTACCAGATCGCCCTGCATGGCCACACTGCCGGCGTCGTTGCCGCGAGCGCCCATGCCAAGGACGGCGGCAGCGGTTCCGGACATGGCAGCGGGGGAAGTGGCAGCGGAAGCAGCGGCAGCGGCAGCAATTCCGGTTCCGGTGGCAGCGACGATGGCGGCGGGGATGATCATGGCAATGACGGCGCAGGTGATGACCATGGCGACGACGGTGCAGGTGATGATCATGGCGGCCAGGGTGAGAACGACGACGACGGCCACCATGTCAACGCCGAGACCGGGGACAAGGTCGAGGCGGAAGGCGACAAGATCGAGGTCGAGCATGTCGACGGCACCAAGGAAGAGGTCGAGAACGGCCGTTTCGAGATGAAGGACGCAGCCGGCCGAACGATCGTCGAACGACCGGCGACACCCGACGACATCAGTCGCCTTCAGGCTTTGTGAGGCGGGCCAACAGGCAACGGCTGGCCGCACATGTCACCTCCGCCACCTCGGCGGAGGTGATCTTTGCGTGGTGCCGTCGTCGGCAGCGACCCGCTTTCAGGGACGGCCGTCGGCGCGGTCGCGTCCCTCACGCAGCAGCAGCGCCGCTTCGGTGCGGTTGCGCACATTGAGCTTCGACAGCACACCGGTCATGTGGTGTTTGACGGTCTTTTCCTGCAGCTTGAGGCGCAACGCCACCTCCTTGTTGCTCAGCCCCTCGCCCACCAGCCGCAGGATTTCGGCCTCGCGTCCGGTCAGCTGCCGCAGGCGGTCCGCCGTTCCATTGCCCGGCTGCAGCGATTGCAGGTCGGAGAGCAGCCGCGCCGAAAGCGTCGGCGACACATAACTTTCTCCCGCCGCGACATTGCGCAGGATCTCGGCCAGCGTCCGCGAGCCGACCCCTTTGAGCACGTAGCCACACACGCCGGCGTTGAGCGCCAGTGTAACGTCCGCGTTGGCTTCGGAAACGGTGAGCATGACGATCTTCTGGCCGGGATGGCCGGCAAGAATGTTCGCCACCGAGGCCAGGCCGCCGCCCGGCATCGAAATGTCGAGCAGCAGGATATCGGGTCGCGCCGAAGACACGATCCGTTCGGCGTCCTGCGCCGTCGCGCCCTCGCCCACCATCTCGAAGCCGCCGATTTCGTCCAGGCTGCGCGTCACGCCTTCTCGAAACAGCGGATGATCGTCGACGACGGCGATGCGGATGGCGCCAATCATGCTTGCTCCTCGACCGACAAATGGATCACCAGGCGCGTGCCTTGCGGCCCGCTGGTGATTTCGAACTGGCCGCCGATGCTTTCGATCCGTTGCCGCAGGCCCGCCAGCCCAAGGCCCTCGGCCAGCACCGGATCGAATCCCGGACCGCTGTCGGATACGTCAACGAAAAGCCGGCCGGCTTTCATCCCGGCTCGCACGGCCTGGCCCTTCGCTTGGCCATGGCGATAGGCGTTGTTCAGCCCCTCCTGCACGAAACGATAGATGCTGATCTTCTCAGACGCGCCGGGCTCGGGCAGTGGGCCGGCCAGGGCGAGCGCTACCGACGTACCGGTTCGGCGCTCATGGTCGTCGACGGCAAGGCGCATGATCTCGGCGACCGGGGCCGTCTCGATCTGCGGCAGGACGAGCCCATTGCATATGCCGCGGATCTCCCGCATCGCGTCGTCAAGCGCTTTGCGGATCATGCCGATCTCGGCATTGCGCCGTTCGCCCTGGGTCCCGTCACCGGAAAACAGCGGGCTGTCCATGCGCAGCGACGCTAGAGCGACGAGCTGAGCTGAGCTGGGCCATCGTGCAGATCGGCACCGACGCGGCGCAGGTATTTCTCATTCAGCGCCGTGGCGCGGCGCGATGCCTGCTGCACGCGCAGTCGCAAGGCGCCGTTCTGTGTCACCAGCGCCTGCAGTTCCGCGACCTGCCGGCGAAGCGCCTCGCGCTGGTTGTCGATGGTGTGGCTGCCTCGCAAGACGATCCCCGACAGGAGCAGAAGTGCCGCCAGGGTCGCGCCGGCCACGATCAGCCAGCTCGACAGCAGCGCCGACGCCAGCGTCTTCTGGAAATCGTCGGCGACCTCGTAGAATTCGGAGACCGCGACCACCTCGCCGGACCACGGTTCGCGCACAGGATTGTAGATTTCCAGCAACGGGACACCGGCCGCTTTTTCATCCCGGCTTTCGGCGTCATCGAGTTCATCGAACTCGGCGACAACATTGCCTGCAAAGGCGGAGCGCAAATTATCGCTTGGTCCAAACTGCCGGCCGATCAGGCCCGCGTCCTTTGCATAGAGGACCTGGCCGTCGCGGCCCCACAGTTTGAACGATACGAGCCGCTTGCCGAGCGCGCCTTGGCCCAATGTCTCGTCCAGGGCCCTCTTGACGCTGTCGCTGAGCGGCCCGCCCTTGCGCATATCGGGCAAGAGCGGCGCGACGACGCTGTCGACATAAAGCGCCGTCGTCGCGGCGGAGTTATGGATCACGCCTTCGCGTATCTGCGAGGTGACCCAGAAACCCACCACCAGCATCACCGCCAGCAAGCCGACGCCACCGGCGAGCACGAATTGCAGCGCAAGCGAAAACCCGCCCCACCGTCGCGTCAAGGTTTGCAAGTATCGCACCCGAGACTCCTGACCCTGGTCGCAGTCTATAGGGCCTGGACGCTGTTTGCGACATTGGGCTTCGGTCCCGCATCGCAGCGGACCTTGGTCCGACAAGTCTCCTTGACGTCCGGGCACGCTTCGGAAACAAGAGCGACGCGAAATGCTTGGAGAGGACCGCGCCGTTGAGTTTTTCGGGATTGCTGCAGCTTGGCTTTTCGACCCTGATATTCCTGCTGGGGGCGACGGCCGCCAAGCAATGGGGGATGGCGCCAAGCCTGGGCAAGATCCTGCTGACGCTGGCGCTCTACTCGCTGGGCAACCTGATCATGCTCAGGCTGATCCGCGAGTTCGGCATGTCGGTGTCGTTCAGCCTGTCGGCGGTCATCCAGCTGGTCTCGGTCAATGTCGTGGCGCTGGTGTTCTTCGGCGAGCGCGTCAACGCGCTGCAGGCCACCGGAATCGTGCTGGCGGTTGCCGCGGTGGCCCTGATCACGCTCGGGCCCTATCTGCAGGGACGATTGTAGAGGGCGAATATCGATGAAGAACGCCGTGACCGCGCTGCTCGGCCGGGTCGAATTCCCGGTGCTGCTGGCCGGCCTGGTCATCGCCGGCGGCCTGTGGGGCTTCGAGGAATTGATGGAGGTGGCGCGCTCCAGCACGCCGCATGCCTTCGACACCGAAATCCTGCTTGCCTTCCGCGAGGCCGGGCACCCGGACAGTCCGATCGGCCCCTTGTGGCTGGAGAGCGCGATCCGCGACATCACCAGCCTGGGAAGTTTTGTCGTGCTGGCGCTGATCACGGCGGCGACGATCGTCTACCTGCTGCTGATCCGCCGGCCGGCGACGGCGCTTCTTGTCTTCGTCGCGATCGCCGGCGGCCAGTTGCTGTCGAGCCTGCTGAAGGTCGAAGTCGACAGGCCGCGGCCCGAGCTCGTCTCGCACCTCGTCAGCGAGTCGTCCTTGTCCTTTCCAAGCGGCCACGCCATGCTGTCGGCGGTCACCTATCTGACGCTCGGCTCGCTCGCTTCGCGCTTCCTGCATGGTCGGACAACCCGGATCTATGTGCTGTCGCTGGCGGTGCTGACAACGCTGCTGGTCGGCGTCAGCCGCATCTATCTCGGCGTCCACTGGCCGTCCGACGTGCTGGCCGGCTGGTGCGCGGGTTTCGCCTGGGCGATGATTTGCTGGCTGGTCGCGCGGGCGCTGCAGCACCGCAAGGCTGTTGACGACTAACCGGGCATCCATGTTTGATATATGCATAATGATGCTTGAAACATCACCATGATGGTATTATACCTTGCCATAGCAGACTCAGACGGGGATTTCGGCCGATGATCACCGCCGCGCAGATGCGTGCCGCAAGGGCGCTGGCCGGCATCGATCAGAAGACGCTCGCCGAGCGCGCCGGTGTTTCGCTTCCGACCGTCCAGCGGATGGAAGCCAGCGACGGCGTGGTCCGGGCCGTAGTCGATACGCTGATGAAGGTCATCCAGGCACTCGAGGAGTCCGGGGTGGAATTGATCGGCGAGAATCAGCCCAGCGAGCGTGGCGGTAGGGGCGTGCGCCTCAAGCCCGCCGCACCGCCGAACCCGCAGCCCTGAGCCGGCACAAAGTCGCGACGGCGACCGCCGACAGTCCTGCCGACGATCCCGCCGCCCTTCACGGAGCGGAAGACAGTCCATGGACCAGGTTCGGCAGGCAGCTCATCAACCGGCGCGTCCGACATTCGCGGAAATGTTCACGCCCAAGCTGGTGACGGTGTGGCGCGAAGGCTACACATTCGATCACCTCAAGGCCGATCTGCTCGCCGGGTTGACCGTCGCCATCGTGGCGCTGCCGCTGTCCATGGCCATAGCCATTGCTTCCGGCGTGACGCCGGAGCGCGGCCTCTACACCGCGATCATCGGCGGCTTCATCATCTCGGCTCTGGGCGGCAGTCGCTTCCAGATCGGCGGCCCGGCCGGCGCCTTCATCGTGCTGGTCGCGGCGACGGTGGCACGCGTCGGCGTCGATGGCCTGCTGCTGGCGACGATGATGGCCGGTGTCTTCCTGCTCGCCATCGGCTTTCTCAGGCTTGGCACCTACATCAAGTTCATCCCCTATCCGGTGACCGTCGGCTTCACCGCCGGCATCGCCATCATCATCTTCTCCGGCGAGATCGTCGATCTGTTCGGCCTGAAGCTCGCCGGCAAGGAGCCGGGGCCGCTGGTGCCGAAGCTGATCGCCATCGGCCAGGCCGCCGGAACGGTGAATTTCCAGGCGATGCTGGTGGCGGCGATCACCATCGGCACCATCGTGCTGCTGCGGTGGTGGCGGCCCAAATGGCCCGCCATGCTGGTCGCCATCGGGCTTGCATCGCTCGTCGCCGCGCTGTTGTCGCTGCCGGTCGAAACGATCGGCACCCGCTATGGCGGCATTCCAAGCAGCCTGGCGTTCCCGTCCCTGCCGCCGGTCAGCCTCGACAGGATGATCGAGGTCCTGCCGGACGCGATCGCCTTCGCGCTGCTCGGGGCCATCGAATCGCTGCTCTCGGCCGTGGTCGCCGACGGCATGACGGGACGGCGGCATCGCTCCAATTGCGAACTCGTGGCCCAAGGCTTCGCCAACATCGCCTCGGGCCTGTCCGGTGGCGTCTGCGCCACCGGCACCATCGCCCGCACCGCGACCAATGTGCGGGCCGGGGCGCATGGCCCGGTTGCCGGCATGGTGCATTCGGCCGTACTGCTCGCGCTGATGCTGGTTGCAGCGCCGCTGGCCAGCTACATCCCGCTCGCCGCCCTTGCCGGGGTGCTGGCGGTCGTCTGCTGGAACATGATCGAGAAACAGGCCTTCGCCACGCTGCTGCGCGCCTCGCGCGGCGACGCGCTGGTGTTGTTGGCGACCTTCCTGATCGTCATCTTCCGCGACCTGACCGAGGGCATCGTCGTCGGCTTCGCGCTCGGATCGATCCTGTTCATCGACCGCATGTCGAAGTCCGTCGCCGTCGAGGCGGACCTGGCGCAGGACGACGTCGCCGACCGTGGCCAGGCCTATGATTCCAGCGAGGCGACCGACGCCAGCACTGTCGTCTACCGCATCTCAGGGGCGTTTTTCTTCGGCGCCGCCTCGACGGTGGGCGCCGTGCTGGACCGCATCGCCGACCAGCGCAAGAACTTCATCCTCGACTGTTCCGCCGTCCCGTTGTTCGATTCGACCGCAGCCAATGTCATCGAGGGCGCCGCGCACAAGGCAAGGCGAGCCGGCGTGCACTTCATCATCTCCGGCGCTTCGCCACAGATACGGCGAACTCTGGTCAACCAGGGCGTGAAGCCGCCCCTGGTGACCTATGCCGCGTCGGTGGAAGAGGCCCGCGCGCATCTGGCACGGGCGCCAGCGAAGAGTTGAGCGTCATCCCACGGCAGCCGGCACGGCGCCCGCCTCGTTCGGGGCGCCTCCGGCAAGGTCGTCGCGCGCCTTGCGGGCGAGTTTGCGTGTCGAGCGCTTCGGACTGTCCGCGAACAGTTCGGCCGCCTCGGCGAGGCAGCTCTTCTTCAACTGCTTTTCCGAGCGCTTCAGGAGCTTGCCCAGAAGCTTGGTGTCTTCCGGCGGTCCGAGCGGCTCGTCCTCGCCTTCGAGCAATGCGCGCATGACGAAGACATCGTGCAGGTCGCCCAGCCCCCCGTCGAGTTTGTCGACAGCCTTGCGCCGCGCCTTGATCGACGTCGGCCACAGCCTGCCAAGCAGCGACAGGTGCATGCCATGCGTCTTGGCCGCCTTGCGCAGGTCATGGAAATCATTGGCCGTGCCGCGCGAGCCTGCCTTGTCTAGTGCCTTGCGGGCCCGGCGCAAGGTGGCGCGCGCACCATCCGCCAGGACATCGGCGGCCTGTTCCGGCTGATCGGGCAGGGCAAGGCTCTCGATCCGCTTGATGCCTTCCTCGCAGGCGGCGGTGGCCGCGCCGATGGCCGCCTCGAGCCCGCCGCCCTCATGCAATTCATGCTGGCGCGCGGCAAGCCTGTCGCGCACGGCCTCCAGGCCGCCGCCGGCACTTTCCTTGGGGAAGCTTGCCGCCAGCCGGTCGACGGTTTCGATCAGCGCCGTCGCCTCGCGCGGCCCGGCAAGCAGGCCGGCGACGTTGCGGTAGCACTGGTTTTCCGTGTCGCAGAATATTTCGTCTCCGGAATGAACCAGGCGCAACAGGGCGCGAGCGTTCTTCAGCCGCTTGCGGCACTTGTGCACCGCCTGTTCGGGCCGGCCGCGGGCCGCGTCAAGATGGTGGAGCGCGCTGCCGATCTCCTCGGCAAGGATGCGCCTGACCTCGCCGGTCAAAGGCTTGCGCGGATCGATACGAAAACTCATGCGGCGATCTCCGGAATCCCCCCAAGGGCGAGCGACGCGTTGTAGAATTTCTGTTCGCCAGTCACTTCCCGACCGAGCCACTCAGGCAGCATTTCGTCGGGCACGTCCTCCGGCGTCTCAAGTTCGGCGACCACCAGCCCCGCAAGCGGCCCGCCAAAGACATCGACTTCGTAGAGATAGCCACGGTGCCTAACATGGTGACGTGTCTTCTCGATGACACGGCCAAGGGCGAAGTCCAGCATCTCCATGGCCTCCGCCAGGGGGATGGAGTATTCGAATTCGTCGCGCTCACGCGCCGTGGCGCCGAATTTCAGGGTCAGCTTCGCGGAGGCGCCGTCGCTGATGCGGATGCGGACGGTTCGACCGGGCGCGGCGGCCAGATAGAACTGGAGGATACGGATATCGGCCTCGACCAGGTCCCGCCATGCGGTACCGGAGACCAGGAATTTGCGTTCGACTTCCTTGCCCATGGCCGCACTAAAGCCGTTGCCCACCTATGTGGCAAGACGGACATGACGCGAGTTGACTTTAATCAATCGTATGATTAAATCACTTCCATGATTAGGCCTCCACACATCAAAAGTGCCCGCCACCCGGTGTCTCCCGCCGAACTTACCCGCGCGGCACTGGTCCAGGCGGCGCTGAAACTGTTCGGCAGGCAGGGGTTCGACGGCACCTCGACGCGTCAGCTTGCCGCAGAGGCGCACGCCAATATCGGCTCGATCGCTTATCATTTCGGCGGCAAGGAGGGCCTTCGCGCAGCCGCCGCCGACTACATCGTCGAGACAATCCAGGCAGTTGCCGGCCAGGCGCTCGGCGATGCGCCGACGTCGGGCAGTCCGGAGGCGGCACAAGCGCAACTCTTCGCAGCGCTCGAGCGGATGATCGGCTTTGTCCTGGTCAGCCCGCAAGCGGGCGAGATCGTGCAGTTCGTGTTGCGCGAGCTCTCGCATCCGACGGCGGCACTGGACCGCATCTATGAGGGCGTCTTCGAGCCGACGCACCGCCGGCTGTGCCAGCTCTGGGAACAGGCGACCGGCGAGCCCGCCGAGAGCGAGGCGACGCGGCTGACTGTGTTCACGCTGATCGGCCAGGTCATCTATTTCCGCATCGGACGCGAAGCGGTGATGCGCCGCATGGGCTGGCGCGACATCGGCGCCGCCCAGGCCGCCAAGGTGCTGGCGGCCACGTCGGGCAATCTCAGCGCCATACTGGCCGCCAGGGGACCCGGGATGAAGGGGCAAGGATCATGAGCTTTCTCTGTTCGCTGCCGCTCGCCGCGCAGCTGTTCGGGGCCTGCGCGCCGGTAGCGCCGCTGGCCGTCGGCTATGTCGAGGGCGACTATGTGCTGCTGGCGCCGATCGAGGTGGCGCAGGTGGAGACGGTCACGGTCAAGCGCGGCGATCGCGTCACCCCGGGCACCACCGTGGGAACGCTGGAAAGCGCCGATGCCAGGATCGCCGTTGCCCAGGCCGAGGCGGGCCTTGCCCAGGCGCGGGCGCAACTGGCCGATCTGCAGGTCGGCAAACGGCCGGAGGAGATCGCGGTGCTGAAGGCCGAGGTCGACATGGCCAAGGCCCAGGCCGCCGATGCCAAGCGCAAGTACGACCGCGCCGCCGACCTGTTCAAGCGCGGCGCCGGCACGCAGGCCGATTTCGACACCGCCTCGGCGACGCTGGAGACCGCCAGCGCGCAGGTCGGCCAGGCAGAGGCCAATCTTGCCGTCGGCGGCCTGCCGGCGCGGGCCGAGACGATCAAGGCCGCCGAAAACCAGGTCAAGCAGGCGCAGGCAGCGCTGGAGCAGGCGCAATGGCGGCTGGCCAAGCGAGTGCTGGCGGCACCGTCTGCCGGCCGCGTCAACGATGTCATCCGCAACCCCGGCGACACAGCCGGCCCGACGGCCCCGGTCATCTCGATCCTGCCCGATGGCGCGGTGAAGCTCAGCGTCTACATTCCTGAAAGCGCCTTCTCCTCGGTCAAGGTCGGCGCCTTGCTCGCCGTCCACTGCGATGGTTGTGGCACCGACGTGAAGGCGCGGGTCAGCTATGTCTCGCCCGATCCCGAGTTCACGCCGCCGGTGATCTATTCGCTCGAGAACCGGCAGAAGCTGGTCTACTTGGTCGAGGCGCGGCCGGAAGGCAATGCGGGGCCGCTGCAGCCCGGCCAGATCGTCGATGTCGAGCTGGACGCCGGACAGTGAACGCCATCGACGTCCACGGCCTGGTCAAGCGGTTTGGCGGCAAGACCGTCGTCGACCATGTGACGATGTCGGTCGCCGAAGGCGAGATCGTCGGCTTCCTGGGGCCGAACGGTTCGGGCAAGACGACCACCATCCGCATCATGTGCGGCCTGCTGACGGCGGACGAGGGCGAGGGCACGGTGCTTGGCTTCGACATCCGCACCGAGAGCCTGCGCATCAAGCGTGAAGTCGGCTACATGACGCAGAAATTCTCGTTCTACGAGGATCTGACGATCGGCGAGAATCTCGAATTCGTGGCGCGGCTCTACCAGCTCAGGCCGGTCGAGGAGTATGTGGCAAGGACGCTGGAGGAGCTCGGCCTGACATCGCGGCGAAACCAGCTGGCAGGCACGCTGTCCGGCGGCTGGAAGCAGCGCCTGGCGCTGGCCGCCTGCATCATGCACAAGCCGAGGCTGCTGTTGCTGGACGAGCCGACGGCCGGCGTCGATCCGAAGGCTCGGCGCGAATTCTGGGACGAGATCCATCGCCTCGCCAGCGGCGGGCTGACGGTTCTGGTTTCCACCCACTACATGGACGAGGCCGAGCGCTGCCACCGCATCAGCTACATCTCCTACGGCAAGATGCTGGCCACCGGCACCGTCGCCGACGTGGTGAAGAATGCCGGGCTGACGACCTTCATCCTGCAGGGTCCGCACCTCGATAAGGTGGCGGCGGCGCTGCACGGCCGCTCCGGCGTCGACCAGGTGGCGCCGTTCGGCGCCACGCTGCATGTCGTCGGCTCCGACAGGGCGAAACTCGAGGCAGCGCTCACCGATGTCGAGAAGGAGCATGAGGGCGTGACGGTGACGCCGGGCGAGACCAGCCTCGAGGACGTCTTCATCCAGTTCATGTCCGGCTCGAAGGACAATATGGCATGAACAGCGTGTTTTCCTTCGCGCGGCTCGGCGCGCTGCTGATCAAGGAATTCATCCAGATGCGGCGCGACCGCATCACCTTCGCCATGATGCTGGGCGTGCCGTTGATGCAGCTGGTGCTGTTCGGCTTCGCCATCAACAGCGATCCCAAGAGCCTGCCCACGGCGCTCGTCGCCACCAGCAACGACCAGTATACGCGCGCCATGGTCTCGGCGCTCGAGATGACGGCCTACTACCATTTCGACCACGTGGTGCGCAGCGCGGCCGAGGCTGAGGCGCTGATGGCCAAGGGAGCCGTGTCCTTCGTGGTGACGATCCCGGCCGATTTCGCCCGGCGGGTCGAGCGCGGCGACAATCCGCAAATCCTCATCGAGGCCGACGCCACCGATCCGTCGGCGGCGAGCGGCGCCGTCTCGACCCTGGGCCAGGTGGCGAGCCAGGCGCTGCTGCGGGCCCAGGGCATGCAGGAGACCGCGGCCGAGAGCGCCAGGGGTCAGCTGCAGGTCGTGGTGCACCGGCGCTACAATCCGGAAGGCGTCTCGCAGTACAACATTGTGCCCGGCCTGCTCGGCGTCATCCTGCAGATGACTATGGTGATGATGACCGCCATGGCGCTGACCCGCGAGACCGAGCGCGGCACGATGGAGAACCTGCTTGCCATGCCGTCCAGCCCGGCCGAGATCATGCTGGGCAAGGTGCTGCCGTTCCTCGTCGTCGGCGCGGTGCAGATGGTCGTGGTGCTGGTCGCGGCGAAGCTGCTGTTCAGCGTCCCGTTCGTGGGTTCGCTGACGCTGCTCCTGTCGGCGGTGTTGGTCTTCGTGCTGTCGCTGGTGTTGCTCGGCTACACGATCTCGACCATGGCCGGCTCGCAGATGCAGGCGATGCAGCTGACCTTCTTCTTCTTCCTGCCGTCGATCATGCTGTCGGGCTTCATGTTCCCCTATCGTGGCATGCCCGGCTGGGCGCAGGCGCTGGGCGAGATCTTCCCGCTGACGCATTTCCTGCGCATCACCCGCGCGGTGATGCTGAAGGGCGCCGACTTCAATGCGATCGGAAGCGAGGTCGGCTGGCTGCTGCTGTTCGTGGTGGTGTTCGCCGGCACGGCGCTGCTGCGCTTCCGGCGGACGCTGGATTAGGCGCGGCCCTAGGCAGCCGCCATGATTTGCGCATAGGTGCCGAAATCGACATTGCCGCCGGACAGCACGACGGCGACGCATTTGCCGGACAGCTCGATCTCGCCCGAGGATAGCGCCGCCAGCCCGACGCAGCCGCCGGGCTCGACCACCAGCTTGAGCAAGGCCATGGCGTCGCGCATCGCCTGCGCCGTTGCCCTGTCGGAGACGGCAATCGAGCCGGCAAGATTCTGGCGGTTGATCTCGAAGGTGATCAGGCCAGGCTCGGCCGTGAGGATCGCGTCGCAGATCGAGCTGTGGCCCGGTTCGTTCGAAACCCTGGCGCCGGCGGCGAGCGAGCGGCGGGTGTCGTCGAAATGCTCGGGCTCGACCGCCCAGACATCGGTGCCGGGCGAGGCATCCTTGACCGCGATGGAAATGCCGCTGACCAGGCCGCCGCCGCCGCATGGAATCACCACCGCGTCGAGGTCGACGCCCAGCGCCTTCGCCTGGCGCATCAGTTCCAGTCCGATCGTGCCCTGGCCGGCAATGATCGCCGGGTCGTCGAAGGGCGGCACCAGCACCATGCCCTTCTCGATGTAAGGGCGCACCACGGTCATGCGGTCGTCGCGAAAGCGGTCGAACGGGACTACCTCCGCGCCCATCCTGCGGACATTGCCGATCTTCATCGCCGGAGCGTCGGCCGGCATGGCGATGACCGCCTTGACGCCGAACATGGCGGCGGAGGCGGCCACCCCCTGCGCGTGGTTGCCCGACGAGAAGGCGACGACGCCCCGGCCGCGCTCCTCCTCGCTCAGCGAAGACAATTTGTTGTAGGCGCCGCGGAACTTGAACGAGCCGGTGCGCTGCAGCGTCTCCGGCTTGAACAAGATACGGCCGCCGAATCGCCTGTTCAGCTCCTGCGACTCGATGAGCGGGGTTTCAAAGATCAGGCCGGAGAGCCGGACGGCGGCGGCGTGGATATCGGCGATGCCGGGAAGGGTGGCCATGGCGGATCCTGCGAACATGTGACCCCGCCATCGTGCACGCAAAGGGCCGCGTGATGCCAACGAAAAGATGTGAGGGTTACAAAGTTGGCGAGCGATCACCAAGGCTACGGCCGCACGCCCCCCTCTGTCCTGCCGGACATCTCCCCCTCTAGTGGGGAGATTGGCGCTTCGGAGTACCGCCGTTTCTGCAAACGAGAAAGACTGGCGCCGGCCCGGAGCGCATGATCTCCCCCCCTTGAGGGGGAGATGGCCGGCAGGCCAGAGGGGGGGCGCTGTCCCGCCGACGTTCCTCGCCGCATTGCGGAAGGGTTCCCGCCGCCAGAACTGAATTCGAAGGCCTTTCAAAGCCCGGTATCGGCCGTTCGCCTCGGGGGGCTCTTGCTGCCCGCCGATGCTGATGCCTTTCTACGGTAGCTATTGCAATCCGCCAAAAGTCCTTTTCGGGGGTGGGAAGCCCGAGAGGGGAATTTTCCTGGACAGCATGGCAACGTCGGTGGCGTGGAACGTAGCTGGTCGAGATCAGCCTGCGCTCAGCGCTCTCGACCACGCCGGGAACAGATCGTGCGCGATAGCAGCCATGGCGGATGTCGAGTTCCAGGGCGCAACATCCTCAGCCTTCGCGCGCTGTGCGGCCTTGCTGATCATCTCCTTCGTCTTTCCCGTGTCCAAGGTTTCGGGCCGATAAATGCGAAGCGCGGAGAAGATGATGCGGTGGGCAAGCATCGCGTCGGCCGAGTTCAGGAAATCGTTGATCAGCGCGCGAGGATTGGAGTGGCGCGACCCGATCGGTTCCCAGCTTTCGATTGCGATCAGGGTGTTGATGGCGTGGCACACCGCCGAAGGTTCGGCCACATGGGGCGGAATGCCTCGTTGCGCCAGCACCTCGCGCGTCAAGTCCAACGCGCCGCCCCAGTTTTCCCGCGCGGCCTCGCGCCAACGCCGTTTGAACTCGACATGCCAGATGACAGGCACGAGTTCTCTTAGGCCGACGATCGTGACTGCTCCGCCTTCGATCGAGTGCCGTTTCAGCAGAAATCGCCCTTCGCCGACCGATTGTTGAAGCACGGCATCATCGATCGAGAACACGGCCGCGCGCTGGGTAGCCCAGACATCCCAAAGCCATGTCGGCTTGAACGTCCGGGGATCGAAATCGCGTGTGACCCAGACCAGCGTATAACCATGCTCCTGGTAGTATAGCGCCCGCTCCGCGAGGCGGTGAAGGCTGATCGGAGAAAGCTGGACTTCGATGGCGATGCGGCCGCCGTCGAACGCGAAGCGGACATCGGGATATCGGCCGTGCCAACCCGGCACACTGGAGGCAAGATAGCTCCCGATGGAGATGCTGCCCTGGTCTACGGAAGAATCCGCCTGCGCCATGTTCGCAACCGCTGCCACAAGGGCTTCGTGCGCCGCGCCTTCCTGCCTACCTCGGTACAGCAGGGCATCAAGTTGCCGTTCCGATAGCCTTCGGCCTTCAGCAAGCGGACAGCCATCCGCCGCGATGTGTGCCCAGTAGGCACGGTGATTCAGACTGAGCTTCGGATAGAGGTGACCGGGGCAAGCCGGGCAGCCGAAGACGGGCTCGGCCTGACGGTGAAATGCCTTGAAGGCCTCGACCCGAAAACCGCTCCGCTGCACCACGTCACTCATCCGACTGTCCGTCGTGAATAACGGCAAGCCGCCACGATGAACAGCGTAGGGAATCAGCAGGCTCTCTGACATCCAGGAAGTCTAACCCGTCTGCACACTTGGCATCCAAAAGTTTCGGCCCTGCCCGAGCTGCACGTCGCGAGAACCTAGCACTTGTAAGGCGTTATTCCCCCGCCGCCCTAGTTGCTGGGTCAAACCAATTGGGTACGTACAGACATCTCGGCAGTTTCACCCCAACAGCGCGCGCTGGCGCTTGGCACCACCCAGCTTGCGCCAGTTGTTGAAGCGGTGGCTGGCGGCGGCAAACGAGATCTTCATCTGCTGGGCGACGGAATAGCGCGACTTGCCTTCGTCGAACATGCGGTAGC
>NZ_JBAZUD010000113.1:0-17696 GCF_041661565.1 Mesorhizobium sp. | reverse complement strand
ACGAACTCGTCGATGTAGAACTGGTAGTTGGTGAAGAGCACGAAGTTCTGAAAATGCTGCGGCGTGGTCGCCGTATAATGCGACAGGCGGTGCAGCGAATAATCGATGCGCTGGGCCGTGAACGGCGCCAGAGGCCTTGTTTCGCCGAATGCCACTTCGAAGGTGCCGTTGGCGATCTGGTCATCGGTACCATCGAGATCCGGCACATCGAACAGGTCGCGGATTGGCCGCTTGATGCGTTCCGCCGCCGCGCCGTCGACATGGGTGCCTTCAAGGAAGGCGAAATGCAGCGGTATGGGTGTGGTCGATTCCGAAACGGTGACCGCGACGCCATGGTTGCGCATGATCAGGCGCAACTGTTCGACGAGGTAGCTCTCGAACAGTCCGGGCTGGGTGATGGTGGTGGAAAAATGCCCGGGCGTCGGCATGTGCCCGTAGGCCTGCCGCGAGTCGATCTGGGTGAAGGAATTGGTGGTTACGCCGACTTCCGGATAGAAAGCGCGGTAGCGCTTACCATTGTCCCCGCCAGCTGCAGCAAGGGTAGCGAAGGCGTCACGCAAGAATGTGGTGTTGCGATCGTAGAGCACCCGCAGTGCCGCCACGGCCTTTTCGGCATCGTCGAAACTCTGCCGGCCAAAAGGCTCAGGCATGACCACGGATTCGATGGCTTGGGGGTAGATTCGCTTTTCCATGGCTTAATATAGAGGTTCTGACGGGCTGTTGGGAGGGGTATGGCTCCCAATGGCGACCGAGGCGGTTTGTTTTATTCAACCGCGCCGCAGGCTGACCAGAAGCACGAAGCCGACCCCGGATTTCTTCATGGCGGGGGCGTCGATCGTCGCGCCGGCATCGGCACGCATCAACGGTACGGCCAGCACCGGAGCGGCCAGAACCATCACGATAAGCGCCGCCCGCGGCAGAAGCCGAAGGGTCTTGTGGACGTTGGCGGCGATGAGGTTCATGGCTTTTGCTTTTCTTTCGAGGTCTCTTCGGTTTGTCGCTTCAATGACGAAAATGGTTCATGCAATTCATCCGGCAGATTTTTGAACTGGCTTCGTCCCAGGAGCGGGCCGGGCGGCCAGCCTCGGCGACAAGGATGGCAAAGAACATTCCAAACAGGCTCATCAGCAGGCAGACGATGGTGAAGCGGCGAGCGAGCATTGCGACGTGTCTCCTTCAACACGCGCGAGAATGACCGAGAGCGACTGAACCGGCTCTGATGCCGGCGTTCATCCTCGGTTCAAATTGGTTGACGGTTTTCGCAGGCGGCCTGCTCAAGTCCCATGGCGGCAAGCGACCAGGCCGCGGCGAACGCACCCGTAAAATGAAAACGGGGCCCGTCGGGGCCCCGTTTCATGTCGCCATGTGAGGAATTCAGAGTTTGTGCCAGGTCTGGCTCTTGCAGATCAGCCCGCCGAGTACGCATCCGCTCATCTTCAGCGAAGTGCCCGACAATGTCGCCTTGCCCGAATAGGTCTTGTCGTTCGCAGGGTCGGTGATGTTGCCGGCATATTTGTTGTCGCCGGCGGCTTTCAGCGAGCCGATGGTCTTGCCGGCATATTTGCCGGACTTGAGCGTGATCGAAAACGTGCCGTTGCCGCCGATGGCCGCGGTCTCGCCGGCTTGCGTCTTCCAGTTGCCCTCGATCGGATCGGCCCACGCCGCACCCGCCATGAACAAGGTGGCCGCAAGGGCCAGGCATATCTTTCGAAACATGGTCTTCCTCCCTTTGATATCCGGCCGGATGTTCCGCACGCCGCTTACGCAAACGTAAGCTAATCCAGCTCCAGTCAAAACAAAAGCGGTGCCGCTGCGGAAGACTTCGGGATTTTTCAGGGCTCCGGATGCCTCCCGTCGAACGGAAAATGAAACGCTCGGCGCATCGCCTTTGTCTCTCGTGGTTAGCGGAGTCTTGCAAGGCACGGCGAGAATTGTCGTCAAATTTTCAGCAAACAGGCGGAATCGCGGGCTTCGTATCCTTAACGAATTTCGATGTTTACCTCTTGTTTTAGCTTTGTTTTCCTCAAATTAAGCACGCCATTTAACGGCGGATTCAAGCCTCCACGGCATTCTCGAAAGCATCGAAAGAGCGGCCCGCCAAGACAAACGGAGGCAGCTCTCGGGAGCCGGACAGGGCCACAACAGGGGATTTGAAAATGGCACGTTTTGAAATGCTTGAAGCAGGCTTCGGCGCCATGGGGGCAACCGCCCAGGCCGACATTCTTTTCGAACTTGGGATGATGTACGCGACCGGCCGCGATTGCGAGACGGACGTCGTTGCGGCCCACAAATGGTTCAACATCGCGGCGATCAAAGGCTCCACCCGCGCCGCGGAAGTGCGCTCGGAACTGTCGGCCGCCATGTCGAAGGCCGAGATTGCCAAGGCCCTGCGCGAAGCCCGCGAATGGATGACGATGCACTGAAATCTGCCAATCGCAGATAGGCCTATCGAAGACAGGGAAGCTCCGGGATCAAGACTGCATAGACAGCCGGACCCGGCGGAATTGAAGGCCGCGCAAGACGGTCACGACGTCAAGAAAGAGAACGCGGCGGGCCGAAGAACCCAGCCGTGCGGGACACGGGGCAGGTGAGCGGGATTTTTAGGCGCGGGGGCGCCTGGAGATTGCTCGACGGGCAAAAAAAGCCGCGACCGGCCGGAACAAGGCCGGCGCGGCTTTTGCTTTTCGCCGACAACGCCTTGCAGGCCCAATCGAGTGGCTCCAATGCGCCTAGACAGACCCGTCGAAGGATGAAATTGTCCCGCCTCTCTGGAAGAAGCGGGGCCGGGGCGGCCACGCGCGAGTGGAGGAGTTCCATAATGAAAAAATTGAGTATTCTGAACGCGGCCATTTTCGGCCTGATGATGAGCGCGCCAGTCGCATTCGCCGACGACCTCACCTTTTCGGTGGTCGGCCCGATGACGGGACAGCTCGCCACCATCGGTGACCAGTTCAAGCAGGGCGCACAGGCCGCCGCCGACGCGATCAACGCCGCCGGTGGTGTCGATGGCCGGCAGATCAAGCTCGACATCGAGGACGACCAGTGTGACCCCAAGCAGGCGGTGTCTGTTGCCAACCGTATCGTTGCCAATGGCGTCAAGTTCATCGACGGCCATGCCTGCTCGGGCTCGAGCATCCCGGCATCCGCCGTCTATGCCGAAGCCGCCGCCCTGATGATGAGCCCGGCCTCCTCGAACCCGGTGCTGACCGACGCGGCGGCGAAGTCCGGCTGGTCGACGATCATGCGTCTCTACACGCGTGACGATGCACAGGGCGCCTTCATCGGCCCATGGATCGCCAAGAAATATGCTGGCAAGAACGTCGTCGTCCTGCACGACAAGAGCGCCTACGGACAGGGCGTCGCTGACGCCGTCAAGGCAACGATGAATGCCAACGGCCTCAAGGAAGTGGACTATGAAGGCATCAATGCTGGCGAGAAGGATTACTCCGCCCTCGTTACCAAGCTGAAGGACCTGAAGGCGGACGTCGTCTATTTCGGCGGCTACCACCCTGAGGCTGGCCTCATCCTGCGCCAGTCGGCGGAGCAGAACGTCAAGTTCCAGCTGATCATGCCTGATTCGATCGCCTCGCCTGAATTCTGGCAGGTTGCCGGCCCGGCCGGCGAAGGCACCCTGTTCGTCTTCCCGTCTGATCCGCAGGCAAAGCCGGAAGCCAAGGCCGCCGTCGAAAAGATCAAGGCAGGCGGCTTCGTGCCGGAAGGCTTCACGCTGTTCTCCTATGCCGTGGTGCAGGCTTTCGCGGAAGGCATCAAGCGCGCCGGCAGCGACGATCCGGCCAAGGTGGCGGAAGCGTTGAAGAACGGCACGCCGATCAGCACGGTTGTCGGTGACGTCACCTTCGACGAGAAGGGCGACCTGAAGAACGCCAGCTACGACATTAACCAGTGGCATGACGGCAAGTACGCGCCGATCGCGCAGTAATCGCTGACGTCGCCACGACGACCAGACGCATGGAATGGCCGGGTTCGTCCCGGCCATTCTCTTGAGGGATCGTATATGTGGATAATCCGGGCTAGACGGTTACCAGCCAAAAGCGCGCACAACGCAGCGGGATTAACCATCTGGAGCGACATTGAGGAGCCGAAACCCGTCTCGCGGGTTTAACTCCCATGGAAAATAACCAACATAGATTTTACTGTCACATCGAAGCAGGCGGCACCTGGGCTGTCTGGGATCGTAAAGCTGGCACCCCGGCGAGCTTGGGTGGGCGCGATCTGCTCGGTTGCACATCCCAGCGAGCCACCGCCGCTGAAGGCGTGCTCACGCGGATTTATGACAATGGGTTGGACGCGTTGACCGTTCGGATGTCGGGCATAGCCATCAGCCTTTCAGCCGCGGCGTGATCAACCTGAAATCGTCGACGCTCTCATCGCTCGATTGAGCGACCATCTGTCCACTATGCCACAGGTTCTTCGAGAAAGCCCACCAGCACGGTGCCGTCGGTAACCTGCGCGCCTTCCATCGCGATGTCGGCAATGACTCCATCATGCGGCGCGACGATGGTGTGCTCCATTTTCATCGCCTCGAGGATCAGCAACGGTTGGCCCTTCGTCACGGCGTCGCCAACAGCCACGCGAACTAGCTTTACCAGCCCCGGCATCGGCGCCCGCAGACTGCCGGAGCCTGCCTGCGCCTCATCGGACCGTGCCAGCGGATCCGGTACGGCGAAGGTGTAGCCGACCGCGCCTTCGAACACCGTAATGTGGCCCGGCCAGCGGGCGCAGCGAGGCACGGCACGAAAATCGTGTGAGTTGGTGCTCTCATACGGCGCTTCGAGCGTCACCCCGAAACGGCCATCCGGTCGCACCGTAACACGCGCCGCGATTTCGATCTCGCCATGGCTCAAATGCGTGCGCCGCGCCACGCTGTGGAAATGGGCATAGCCGGCAAGGGCCGACCATGGGTCGTCCGATGGGGGTGCTTGCGCGCCTGAGGCCGCAAGGGCAGCCGCCGCGACTATTTCACCGTCCGGTGGCGGGACGGCGGTCAGTGTCTCCCGATGCCGCTCGATCAGGCCGGTGTCGACGTCGCCCGCTGCAAAGTCCGGGTCTGCGGCAAGAGCGGCGAGAAAGGCGGTGTTGACCGTCGAGCCGGCGATCTCGGTGCGAGCCAGCACTTCACCCAGCGCCTCCAGCGCCGTCGGCCTGTCCTTCGCATGGACAACCAGCTTTGCAATCATCGGGTCATAATAGGGCGAAACGGCATCGCCGGCCCGCACCCCGGTCTCGACGCGCAAGGTGGCGCCGTCGGGCGATGTCTCCGGAAATTTCAGATGGTGCAGCGTGCCTGTTGCAGGCAGGAACCCCTTGGCGGCATCCTCGGCATAGACGCGCGCCTCGAAGGCATGGCCGGCGAACGTGATCTCGCTTTGCGCCTTCGGCAGCCTTTCGCCACTGGCGACCCGCAACTGCCATTCGACCAGATTGATGCCGGTGATCATTTCGGTGACCGGGTGCTCGACCTGCAGGCGGGTGTTCATCTCCATGAACCAGAAGCGGTCGGCTTTCAAACCTTGCGAGGCATCGACGATGAACTCGATTGTGCCGGCGCCGGAATAGTTGATCGCCTTGGCCGCCTTTACCGCGGCGTCGGTCATCGCCTCCCGCAACGCTTCGGTCATTCCGGGGGCAGGGGCTTCCTCGATCACCTTCTGGTGGCGCCGCTGGGCCGAGCAGTCGCGCTCGTAGAGATGCACAACGTTACCGAAGACATCGCCGAACACCTGCACCTCGATGTGCCGTGGCTTGTCGACATATTTCTCGACCAGCACCCGGTCGTCGCCGAACGCGGCCTTGGCCTCGCGCCGGGCCCCCGACAGGGCCTCGGAAAAATCGTCTGGCTGTTCGACGCGGCGCATACCCTTGCCGCCGCCCCCGGCACGTGCCTTGATCAGCACGGGATAGCCGATCTCGCGCGCCTTGGAAGCAAGCAGAACGATCTCCTGGGCCTCGCCATGGTAGCCTGGCACCACCGGCACGCCGGCCTTTTCCATCAGCCGCTTGGCGGCGTCCTTCAGCCCCATGGCACGGATCGAAGCGGCAGAAGGGCCGATGAAGGTCAGCCCCGCCGCCACGACCTGGTCGACGAAATCGGGGTTTTCCGACAGGAAGCCATAGCCGGGGTGAATGGCGCCGGCGCCGGTGGCAAGTGCGGCGGCAATGATCTTGTCGCCGCGCAGATAGCTTTCGCCGACCGGCGAGGCGCCGATATGCACCGCCTCGTCGGCCATCTCGACATGCAGGGATTTTGCGTCGGCATCTGAATAGACGGCGACGGTGCGAACGCCGAGCTTTCGTGCCGTGCGAATGACACGGCATGCGATCTCGCCCCGATTGGCGATCAGGATCTTGGCGAACATGGAGCCTCCCGGGTGTGCCTCGGGCGGCGCCAGTCCGGCAGGCGCCTGCCTATTTTGATGCCGCGATCGCGCAACCGCCGCTTGCAGTCTTGACCTTCCATTTCTTCAAGCCCGCCTGGCAGGCGCGCAAAGCCCAATCTTCCGCTGCCTTCTGCGACGGCGCGTTGAGCTTGGAACCGCAGATTATGTAGAGGTCGACAACGCGCGAATAGAAGGTCGTGGCGTAGGCCGAATGACCGCCCGCCGCGATATAGGCTTTGTAGGCAACGTTGCATTCGCTCTTCGGATCGGAGCCTCGGGTTGCCGAAAAACGCACGTCTCCCTTGCTTCCCGCGAGCGATTCCGCAGGACTGGCACCAGCGGTCGCGAATATTAGTAAGTTTGCAAGTATCAAGGCGGCCGCGCCTCGGCAGTATTTCAGTTCCATTTCCACCCTGTCCCCATTGCATTCCGCAAGACAAGCAGTAGCGAATATTTTTCCTAGCCGCCAGTTGGGTTTCTGGGATTCCGAATGGCCTTTGCTGATGAATCTGTTGGTCCATGTTGATCAGCCCTCTTGAAGAGCAGCAACGGCCTGCCAGTATAGTTCCGACAGGCGCTGACCGAAGCATCGGAAAATGACGCCGCCTGCCGCGCGGTGGATAGCGTCGTTGACCCCGCGGCTACAGAGCAGCAAGATATTGGCGGCGTTCACGATGGCGTCGACGACCGGTTTGGTGATGTCGCCTGTATGAACCTGGATTCGCGCGCGATCGACCATCTCACATCCTGAACACGCCGAAGCGCGTGTCCTCGATTTCGGCGTTGAGCGCCGCCGACAGGCTGAGCGCCAGTACGTCGCGCGTCTTCGCCGGGTCGACGATGCCGTCGTCCCACAGGCGCGCGGATGAATAGAGCGGATGGCCTTCATGCTCGTACTTCATCAGGATCGGCTTCTTGAACTTCGCTTCCTCCTCCGCGCTCCACTCGCCGCCCTTGCGCTCGATGCCTTCGCGCTTGACCATGGCGAGCACCGTCGCCGCCTGTTCGCCGCCCATCACCGAGATGCGGGCGTTCGGCCACATCCACAGGAAGCGCGGCGAGTAGGCGCGGCCGCACATGCCGTAATTGCCGGCGCCGAACGAACCGCCGATGATAACGGTCACCTTCGGCACTTTGGCCGTGGCGACCGCCATCACCAGCTTGGCGCCATCCTTGGCGATGCCGCCGGCCTCGTATTTCCTGCCGACCATGAAGCCGGTGATGTTCTGCAGGAAAATCAGCGGGATCTTGCGTTGGCAGCAGATTTCGATGAAGTGCGCGCCCTTGAGCGCGCTTTCGGAGAACAGCACGCCATTGTTGGCGATAATGCCGACCGGCATGCCGTGGAGATGGGCAAATCCCGTGACCAGCGTGGCGCCGTAGTTCTGCTTGAACTCGTCGAACTCGGAACCGTCGACGATGCGCGCGATCACCTCGCGCACGTCATAGGGCTGGCGCGGGTCGGTCGGCACGATGCCATACAATTCATCCTCCGGATGAAGCGGCGGAATCGCTTTGTGTAAGTTCAGGCTTACGACCTTGTTCCGATTCAGGTTCTTGACGATACGCCGGCAAATGGCGAGCGCGTGGTCGTCGTCCAGCGCATAGTGGTCGGCAACGCCGGACAGCCTTGTATGCACATCCGCGCCGCCTAGCTCCTCGGCGCTGACGTCCTCACCGGTGGCGGCCTTCACCAGCGGCGGGCCGCCGAGGAAAATGGTCGCCTGGTTGCGCACCATGATCGTTTCGTCCGACATCGCCGGCACATAGGCGCCGCCAGCCGTGCACGACCCCATAACGCAGGCGATCTGCGGGATCCCGGCTGCCGACATGTTCGCCTGGTTGTAGAAGATGCGGCCGAAATGCTCGCGGTCCGGGAACACCTCGTCCTGGTTGGGCAGGTTGGCGCCCCCGCTGTCGACCAGGTAGATGCAAGGCAGATTGTTCTGCATGGCGATCTCCTGCGCCCGCAGATGCTTCTTCACGGTCAACGGGTAGTAGGTCCCGCCCTTGACCGTGGCGTCGTTGACAACGATCATGACCTCGGTGCCTTCGACGCGACCGACGCCGGCGATCATGCCGGCGGAAGAAATCTCCTCGCCATACATCGACCACGCCGCGAACTGGCCGACCTCGAGGAAGGGCGAACCGGTGTCGAGCAGTTGCGCAAGACGCTCTCTCGGCAGCAGCTTGCCACGCGAAACATGGCGTTCCCGTGCCTCCTCCGATCCGCCGCGCTCTACGATTGCCGCCTTGTCGGCGATGTCGACTACCAGCGCCCGCATGCGTTCTGCATTGGCGCGGAACGTATCGGACGAGGGGGATAGCTGGGTCTGCAGGACGGCCATTCTAAACCCTCTCAGCCATGATCTCGCGCCCGATCAGCCAGCGCCGGATCTCGCTGGTGCCGGCGCCGATCTCGTAGAGCTTGGCATCGCGCAACAGGCGGCCGGTCGGATAGTCGTTGATGTAGCCATTGCCGCCGAGCAGCTGCAGCGCGTCGAGCGCCATCTGCGTTGCCTTTTCGGCGGCGAACAATACGCAACCGGCGGCGTCCTTGCGGGTCGTCTGGCCGCGGTCGCAAGCGGCGGCGACGGCATAGACGTAGGCGCGCGCGGCGTTCATCACCGTGTACATGTCGGCCAGCTTGCCTTGCACCAGCTGGAACTCGCCGATCGGCTGGCCGAACTGCTTGCGCTCGTGCACATAAGGGATCGCCACGTCGAGACACGCCGCCATCAGGCCGATCGGGCCGCCGGCAAGCACGGTGCGCTCGTAATCGAGGCCGGACATCAGCACCTCGACGCCGCGCCCCTCCTCGTGCAGCACGTTTTCGAAGGGCACCTCGACATCCTCGAACACAAGTTCGCCGGTGTTGGAGCCACGCATGCCAAGCTTGTCGAGTTTTTGAGCCACGGAGAAGCCTGGCATCGTCTTCTCGACGATGAAGGCGGTGATGCCGCGTGAATGGCGCTCCGGGTCGGTCTTTGCGTAGACGACCAGCGTTCCGGCGTCGGGACCGTTGGTGATCCACATCTTGGTGCCGTTCAGCACATAGCGGTCATTGCGCTTTTCGGCGCGCAGCTTGAGCGACACGACGTCGGAGCCGGCGCCGGATTCCGACATTGCCAGCGCGCCGACCTTTTCGCCCGAGCACAGGGCAGGGAGATATTTCTCCTTCTGCGCCGGTGTCGCCCAGCGGTTGATCTGATTGACGCAGAGATTGGAGTGGGCGCCATAGGACAGGCCGACGGAGGCGGAAGCGCGGGAAATCTCTTCCACGGCAATCACGTGGGCGAGATAGCCCATGCCGCTTCCGCCGAATTCCGGGTTGGCTGTTATGCCGAGCAGACCGAGCGCGCCGAGCTCGCGCCAGAGATGCGCGGGGAATTCGTTCGAACGATCGATGTCGGCGGCGATCGGCGCGATCCTGTCCTGGGCGAACCGGCGCACCAGGTCTCGCAGCGCCTCGATATCCTCGTCATGCCCGAAGCTGAGCGTGTTCGTGTACATGCCGTGCCTCCTCGGTTTCCATTCTCGCGCCGACCAGGCGCATTGTCATCGAAAGATATGTCGCCGTGACTTCGGCGATCGACAGCCTTTCGCCCGGCCGGAACCAGACGATCACGCCGGTCATCATCTGGATGAGCGCCATGGCCGTCAGTCCGGTGTCGTCGATGCTGAAGACGTCAGCTTCGGCGCCGTCGCGCAGGATGGCGCGCAGTTCCTTTTCGTAAGCCGTGCGCATGCGCAGGATACGTGTCAGCCTTTCGGGCGACAGGCTGCGCAGCTCCATGTTCGAGACATGCGTGGCGTGCCTGCGCTCGATGTGGAACGCGATGTGATTTTCGACATAGGCCGAGAGCCGTTGTGCCGGGCTTGCATTGACCGGCCTGGCAGAATCCCATGCCTGGATCAGGCCTTCCATATGTTCGCGCATCAGGGTGAACAGAAGGTCTTCCTTGGTCGGAAAATAGCGGTAGAGGGCGGCTGCCTGAACGCCGACTTCGGCGGCGAGCTGCCGCATCGACATCGCTTCGTAGCCGTAACGCGCCATCAGGGTGACCGCTGCCTCGCGGATGGCTGACTCGGTCTTTTCTCCATCGGATCCGGTCGTCCGCGCCATCCTTAACCTCCTGCCTCTCCGAATTAATAAAACAAACGTTTATTTAATTCAAGGCTTTCCCGCGATCTGGGGAACGCGAAGTCAAAAACGGTTGACTCAGTCCAGTAATTGATTGACGCTAGGGTCGTTTGAAGCGGTCCGTATACCATGTTGGACGAACGCGAGGCGCTGGTGGCGCGCATCCGCCACTTCAACCGATTCTACACTCGCACGGTCGGTCTTCTCGACCACACCCTGGGCCAGAGCGCATTCACCTTGACCGAAGCGCGTGTGCTTTTCGAACTCGGCCACGACAGCGGTCCGGTCGCGCCGACCGCCGGGCTTCCAAGCCGTCCCACGGCCTCCGAAATCGCTGCGCAATTGCGCGTCGATGCAGCGTATCTGACACGCATCCTGCGGAAGTTCGCGGATATCGGGCTGACCGAAGCGCGAACCGATCCGGCCGACCGGCGCCGAAGAATTCTCTCCCTGACACCCAAGGGCGAGGCAGCGCTCGCGGCCCTGCAGGCCGCGGCCGATCGCGACACGGCGCGGTTGATCGAAAACGTGCCCGAAGACAGGCTGGATGAACTGGGTGCTGCGTTGCGCAAGGTTGGGACATTGCTGGGCGATCCAGCCCGCGAGGAGGAGGCGGTGACGCTGCGGCCGCATCGCGTCGGTGATGTCGGCTGGGTCGTGCAGCGGCAAGCCCGGCTCTACGCCGTCGAATATGGCTGGAACATCGAGTTCGAAGCGATGCTTGCCGAGATTGGCGCCGATTTCATCCGCAACTTCGTGCCCGGCCGCGACTTCTGCTGGATCGCCGAAATTGGCGGTGAGCCTGTCGGCGCGGTGTTCCTGGTCCACCAGGACCACGAAGTGGCAAAGCTGAGGATGCTGCATGTCGAGGCCTCGGCACGCGGCATGGGCGTCGGCAAGCGCCTGGTCGCGCAATGCGTGAACCAGGCCCGCGCCTGCGGCTACGTCAGGCTGGTGCTATGGACCAACGACATTCTCGTCGCGGCGCGCGCGATCTACGAGCGGGCCGGTTTCAGGCTCGTGTCGGAGGACCATCACCACAGTTTCGGCAAGGACCTGACCGGCCAGACCTGGGTGCTGGATCTATGAAAGTCGCCTGATGCGAGGACGGGATTCCTAGTTCCCGCGCGCTGCGGCCAGCGCGCCCGGCAGTTCCTCGGCGAAAATGTCGAGCTCGTGGTCGAGGCCGACGCTGACGCGAATGCAACGGTCGAGCACCGGCACCATCGGCTTGCGGATGAACACGTCGCGCGACAGCAAACCCTGCAGAACTTTCAACGCGAAGGCGCCATCGCGACCGCAATCGATGGTGACGAAATTCGTCGCCGATGCCAGCGGCTTCAGCCCGTTCTGATCGGCGATATCAGCGATGCGCCGGCGGCCGGCCGCCACCCGTGCCACCACGTCCCGCAGATAATCCTGATCGGCGAGCGCCTCGACGCCGGCGATTTGCGCCATGCGGCTGACGCCGTAGTGATTGCGGATCTTCTCGAAGTCGCGGATCACCTGCGCCTCCGCGACCGCGTAGCCGCAGCGTATGCCGGCCAGCCCGTAGGCCTTCGAGAAGGTGCGCATGCGGATGACGTTCGGACGCGAGGTATCGATCGGTGGCAAAGCCGAGGCCGGCCCCAGTTCGCCATAGGCCTCGTCGAGAACCAGCATGGTGGTTTCTGGCAACGCCTCGATGAAGCGGATGATCTCGTCCGCTTCCCACCAACTGCCCATCGGATTGTCCGGATTGGAAAGATAGACCAGCGGCGCCTTTTCCTTGCGCACCGCATCGAGAAGGCCATCGAGGCTTTCCCGATCATTCTCGTAAGGCACGGTCACGAGCCGCCCGCCGACGCCGGCAATATGGAAATTGAAGGTCGGGTAGGCCCCCAGCGACGTCACCACGGCGTCGCCGGGCGCCACATACATGCGCGCGACCAGGCTGAGCAGGCCATCGATGCCTTCGCCGACAACGATGTTCTCGACCTTCACGTCGTGATGCGCGGCAGCCGCGACTTTCAGGTCATGGTTGTCGGGATCGCAGTACATCCACATGTCTCGGGCGATACCCGCCATGCGCTCGATGACGCGTGGCGAGGGACCGAGACTGCTCTCATTGGCAC
This sequence comes from Mesorhizobium sp., assembly GCF_041661565.1. Taxonomy (GTDB): domain Bacteria; phylum Pseudomonadota; class Alphaproteobacteria; order Rhizobiales; family Rhizobiaceae; genus Mesorhizobium. The sequence goes on along the minus strand of NZ_JBAZUD010000113.1, from coordinate 5,040 downwards.
CGATGCGGGCGCGAAAGGCGCGTCCACTCTCTCGCTCCTGGGCCTCGGGTCCGACAAACGGCACCGTCGAGGGAAGCGCTGCGATAAGAGGCGTGAGGGCAGGGCGCTGATGCATGGGAAGCTCGCTTGAAGATCGGCTTCTTGCTAGCGCGGCGGGGTTGGCCATGCAAGCTACAGTCCTGGTGGCGACGGCACACGCTGGATTCCTGCAGCTCTTTTTGCTAGCGAGGCATCATGACAAACAGACTCCCCCCTGCCTGGTCGAAGCACATCAAACCCGGGCCTGCGCCAAAGGCGAAGATTCCGTTGGTGAATCCACGGCAATCTAGCGTGATTTCGCGAGCTCAGACGCTTTCTCGTGCACAGGCAGATGACGCTCTGCTGAAGCAGGCGTACCAGCTTCAGCAGGAAAACCGGCTCGACGAGGCCCAGGATCTGTGCCTTCAAGTTCTGGAGCGCACGCCAAACCATCCGCTCGCTCTGTACATACTGGGGACCCTGTACCAGCGCTATGATGATGAGATGGCCTTGCGATATTTCGCTCGCGCGGTCGGCGAGGAGCCTGAAAATGCCTACTACCACCTCAGCCTGGGCGAGGCCTATGTGAAGGTCAGCGAATATTCGTCGGCCATTAAGCATATGCAGTATGCCCTGGAACTGCAGCCCGGTCTTATCGACGTACTTTGTGGATTGGCGCGCGCTTACACCATGTTTGACAAACCCGACATGGCACTACCGCTTTATGAGAAGGCACTGAAGATCGACCGCGATCATCCCAAGGTGAGGACCGGCCTGGCCAGCGCGCTCAGCAGCCTCGGGCGCATGGAGGAAGCCGCCATTCATCTGAAAGAAGCAATCAAACGTCGCATTGACATGCCGGCTGCCTACTACGACCTTGTGCAGACGCAAAAGTTCACCGAAGAGCCTGAGGAACTCCAATCCATCCTCCGCGAACTGGGCAACCCCAGGCTTGATTCGGACGGCGCAGAGAGGCTTCATCAAGCTGCCGGCAAGGTGCTGAACGACCTCAAGCGCTACAGTGAGGCATTCGACCATTTCAAGAAAGCGAAGCAGGCGTCCGGCCACCAGTTCGATATTGACCTGTATCGGCGCTGGATCAATTCGCTGATTGAAACCTTCACGCCGGAGTTTCTGGCAGCCAGGGCCCACTATGGAAATTCTACCGAGATGCCCGTGTTCGTGGTTGGCATGCCCCGCTCTGGGACGACGCTCACGGAACAGATCTGCGCCAGCCATCCTGACGTTCATGGGGCAGGGGAGCTTAACAAATTAAGGCGAGTTGCGAATGCAATCGGCCTCAAAACCTCATCGGCTGGAGATTTGCAACGACCAATCATGTCGGTCACGGAAGACTTGTCCAGAACGTTGGCCGAAGAGCATGTGTCCTATTTGCGGGAATGGGCGCCTGCCGCGCTTCGCGTGGTAGACAAGATGCCTCACAATTTTGAACTGATCGGCCTAATCGGCCTTCTCTTCCCTAAGGCACGCATCATTCACTGCCGTCGTGACGCCATCGACAATTGCGTCTCTTGCTTTGTCCTCAGCTTCAACAAAGGGCACAGCTACAATACCGACTTGCACACACTGGGCCTGTATTATCGCGAATATGATCGCCTGATGCGGCATTGGAACGAGGTTTTTCCGGGCCTTATCTTCGAAAATCGGTACGAAGCGCTGGTTGAGGACCAGGAAGCGCAATCACGCCGGCTCATCGAGTATCTCGGCCTGCCTTGGGATGACGCTTGCCTGCGCTTTTTCGACAGGGACGGTTCGGTCAACACGCCCAGCCGCTGGCAGGTCCGTCAGCCAATTTACAAATCGTCTGTCAAGCGTTGGAAGAATTACGAAAGCGAGATCCAGCCCCTGATCGATGCCTTGGGCGACCTGGCGGACCTTTAAGCGATCAGGTTGGCAGCCCTATTCCTTTCGAAAATGCTCTCTATAGGCTCACGCCAACGCCTTGCCGCCAATGCGATACCTTCTTCTGGGACGCAACCGAAAAACCGGCATTTGATGGATTCGCTGGGCTTTTTTTGCTAACAATGGGTCATGAACAGTCGACTGCCGCCCGCATGGTCCAAGCACCTGAAAACATCGTCCGGACCCAAGGTCGTACCTCCGAAAAATACGCAACCGAAATCCACCCTTCTATCGCCCGCGCAGACCGACGACGCCCTGCTCAGGCAGGCACTCCAGCTTCAGCAGGCAAACCGGCTCTCGGAAGCGGAAGCGCTATGCCAACGCGTACTGGCTCGCACCCCGCGACATCCGCTGGCCTTGTATTTGCTGGGGACCTTTGCGCTCGATCTGGACGACGAGATGGCCATTCGCCGCTTCGAGCGAGCGGTGGAGGCGGCGCCTGGTAATCCGCAATACCACCTGACATTGGGTGAAACCTTTTTGAAGGTCGGGGAGCACGCGGATGCCATCAGGCATTTCAAGCTTGCTTGTGACCTTAAGCCTGGCTGGGTCGAGGGGCTTTGCGCACTGGGCCGTGCCTATACCGAATTCGGCAAGGCCGATCTCGCGGTGCCGGTTTATGAGAAAGCGTTGAAAATCAATGGCCGCCATTCTCTTGTTCGAATGGGGTTGGGCAATGCGCTTGTAAGCCTCGGCCGTATGGACGAGGCGACAAACTACATGAAAGAGGCGATTGCCCGTCGTTTCGATATCGCGTCCGCATATGAGGGCCTGGTCAGCATCCAAAAATTCGTCGAAGAGCCGGAGGAATTGAAATCCATCCTGGCTGAATTGAAAAATCCGGCGCTTGATCAGAAGAGTGTGCAGAAGCTTCACTATGCGGCGGGGAAGGTCCTCAATGACCTTCGGCGCTACGACGAGGCGATGAACCATTTCCAGCAAGGGAAAAAGCTTTCGACGCGCCAATTCGACATGAACGCTCACCGCCGCGGCATCGATTTCATGATCGACCTGTTCAGCCCCGAAATGCTGGCCGCCAAGGCGGATCACGGGAGCGCGTCGGAAGTGCCCGTCTTCGTCCTTGGCATGCCGCGTTCTGGCACCACTTTGACAGAACAGGTCTGCGCGAGCCATCCCGACGTCCATGGCGCCGGCGAACTGACAAAGCTCCGTCGCATCACGAACAGGCTTGCCCCCAGGACGCAGTCCCCAGAGGAATTGCGACGCGCGATTCTGGACATGACGGTGGATCAGTCGAAGTCGCTGGCTGAAGACTATCTCTCCCACATCAGGCAGAGGTCACCCAACGCCCGGCGGGTCGTCGACAAGCTGCCTCATAATTTCGAGCTTGTCGGTCTTATAAAGTTGCTGTTCCCCAGGGCCCGCATCATTCACTGCCGTCGCGACGCCATCGACAATTGCCTCTCCTGTTATTTCCTGAGTTTCAATGAGGACAATGCTTACAACGCTGATCTGCATACGCTCGGGCTGTATTATCGCGAGTACGACCGGCTCATGCGTCATTGGGACGAAGTCTTTCCCGGTCAGATCCTGCTGGCTCGCTATGAAGACATGGTTTCCGATCAGGAAGGGCAGTCGCGCCGCCTGATAAACCATCTGGGCCTGACTTGGGATGACGCCTGCCTGCGATTCTTCGACAAGGGCGGCTCGGTGAACACGTTCAGCCGCTGGCAGGTTCGCCAACCGATCTACAAATCATCGGTCAGGCGCTGGAAGAATTACGGCAGCGCAATTACGCCGCTGGTCGAGGCTTTGGGCAATCTGGCCGAGGATTGATCGCAAGGGGTCGCACGCGATCGAGCGCACGCGACCTTGGATGTGCGGCCAGGCGACGAACTTGGCTTCCGGTTGATAGGCTTCGGATAGACAGTCGGGTTCATGTTTGGCGAGCCAACAAAAAACCCGGCGGTTACCCGCCGGGTTTCGATTTCGCCAAGGCGAAATTGACTAGAAGTCGCGCTGGAAGCGGAGCAGGCCGCCAACGTTGTTCTTCTTGGTCGCGTTGACCCAGACCGACTGATTGTCGATGGCGTCCTGGCCGACCCGCTGCCAGTCGACTTCGGCCGTGACCGTGAAGCCCGGAACGACCGTGTATGCGACGTTCGCCGCGACGCCGATGTCCTTCCAGTCGTCATACGACGCCTGCAGGTTGAACGAGGTCTTCTCGTTGAACTTGTAGGTGCCACCGCCCCACACAGCCCAGTTGCCGCCCCACTGCTTGTAGAAGCCGCGGCCCAGCGCGTCGATGTTGTTGGTCCTGTCGTTCAGGTTGTTGTCGCTGCCGTAGCCGCCGATGATGAACAGCGACAGGGCGTCGTTGACGTTCACGTCCAGGCGAACCTTGCCAGCGACCTCTTCGTAGTTGCTGTCATAAGCGACGACGCCGCTGATGGCGCCCCAGCCCTGCGTCCACTTCAGACCGCCGACCACATGCGGAACATAGCTGTCGATGGTGCCGACTTCACCCGAGCCTTCTTCCAACGAAACCACCGCCGAGAGGCCGTTGCCGGCATCGAAGTAGTACTGGATGACGTTTGTCTGGAAGTTGCCGTAGGGGACGATCGTATCGTTGATAACGTTGCCGGCATAGCCGATGAACGTATCGAAGGCCGACTCGTCAGCACCGACCCGCAGGCCGCCGAGCTGGATGTAGGCGAATTCCAGCGCGCTGTTCTTGTTGCGTGCCTGCCAACCATCGCCGCCGAAGTTGGGGTTCGGCGCGGTGTTGCCGGCAAGACCAGGAGTGCCATAGTCGCCGTAGCTATTGCCGAAATTGATGCGGTACTCGGTATAGGTCTTCAAGGTGCCGAGTTCGGTCTCCTGACCGGTCCAGGTCTTCAGCGTGAAACGGGTCTGCTTCCAGTAGGAAGAATGGTCGTCACCGCCGTTCATGTGATCCTGAACGTGGTTGACGCCATCGAACGAGCCGGCGTCGCCCACGCCGATGTCCTCGCGGACATAGCCGCCGACGCGCAGGCAGGTTTCGGTGCCGGGAATGTAGAAGTAGCCAGCGCCGTAGACGTCGCAGATCTTGACGTATTCAGCGGGTTCCGGCTCGGCAACGACGACGGCGTCGGC
>NZ_JBAZUD010000112.1:0-17728 GCF_041661565.1 Mesorhizobium sp. | reverse complement strand
GTGATGCCGGGCTTCACCCACATGCAGGCGGCGCAGCCGGTCACCTTCGGCCACCATTGCATGGCCTATGTGGAGATGTTTTCGCGCGACCTGTCGCGGGTGCGCGACGCGATCGAACGGATGGACGAAAGCCCGCTTGGGGCGGCGGCACTTGCCGGCACCAGCTTCCCGATCGATCGCCACCAGACCGCCAGGGCGCTCGGTTTCCGCGAGCCGATGCGCAATTCCCTGGACAGCGTCTCGGACCGCGATTTCGCTCTGGAGTTCCTCGCTATGGCGGCGATCTGCGCGACCCACCTGTCGCGGCTCGCCGAGGAGATCATCATCTGGTCGACGCCGCAATTCGGCTTCGTCAGGCTGTCGGATTCCTTCTCTACCGGCTCATCGATCATGCCGCAGAAGAAGAACCCGGACGCCGCCGAACTGGTGCGGGGAAAGACCGGGCGCGTCACCGGCCACCTGGTCGGCCTGTTGACGGTGATGAAGGGCATGCCGCTGACCTATGGCAAGGACATGCAGGAGGACAAGGAATCGGTGTTCGATGCCGCCGAGACGCTCGACCTGATGCTGGCGGCAATGACCGGCATGGTCTCGGACATGACGGTCAACAGCGCCGCGATGAAGAAGGCCGCCGGCTCCGGCCACGCCACCGCCACCGACCTCGCCGACTGGCTGGTGCGCACGCTCGGCCTGCCGTTCCGCGAGGCGCATCACGTCACCGGCCGCGCCGTGGCGCTGGCAGAAGAGAGGAAGGTGGGGCTGGAGAAGCTGTCCCTGGAGGATTTGCAGTCCATTCATCCAGGCATCACATCGAACATATTCTCGGTGCTGGCGGTGCAGAACTCGGTCAAGAGCCGGACCAGTTTCGGCGGCACCGCGCCGTCCGAGGTGAAAAAGCAGATTCGCGGCTGGAAGAAGCGGCTGGCGAAAGCGTGATGCCCGATAGTGCGATGGCAATATCCCGGATTTGCCGCCAGCAATATCCCCGATTTGCTATCAGCAATATCCGGGGTGCAATGCATCGAGAACTCCGCTAAAAGCGGCGGCTGGCAAACGTTTCGGACGGATGGATCGATGACCGGAAGCAGGATTTTGGTGACGCTGACGCTGCTTGCGGCGCTTACGGCAGTTGCGGCTTGCGGCCGGAGAGGCGCGCTCGACACGCCTTACGAGGCAGCTGTCCAGGCGCGCAAGGACGCCGAGAAGGCCAAGCAGCCTCTTCCGCCGGAGCCGGCGAAACCGGTCGAGGACAAGAAATTCCTCCTCGACCCGCTGATCTGACGCCGACGCGACTGGGTCGGTCTTTCCAGACCCGATCCCCTCGGGCTCCAACTTTCCGGAAGTATTCTCGTGAACCATTTCGATTACCGCGATGGCGTGCTGCATGCCGAGGATGTGGCGATCCCCCATATCGCAGCGCAGATCGGCACGCCCTTCTACTGCTATTCGACGGCCACCCTGACCAGGCACTACCGGGTATTTGCCCAGGCCTTCGCCGGGCTCGACGCGCTCGTCTGCTACGCCATGAAGGCCAACTCCAACCAGGCGGTGCTGCGGACGCTGGCCAGGCTCGGCGCCGGCGCCGACGTGGTGTCGGAAGGGGAACTCCGCCGTGCGCTGGCCGCCGGCATTCCGGCCAGCAAGATCCTGTTTTCCGGCGTCGGCAAGACCGCGCGCGAAATGGACTTCGCGCTCGACGCGGGCATATTGTGTTTCAACGTCGAATCCGAGCCCGAACTCGAACTCCTGTCGGCCAGAGCCCAGGCTCTCGGCAAGGTCGCGCCGGTGTCGATGCGCATCAACCCCGATGTCGACGCCAGGACCCACAAGAAGATCTCCACCGGCAAGGCGGAGAACAAGTTCGGCATTCCGTGGCAAAAGGCGCGGCAGGTTTACGCCCGCGCGGCACAGCTTCCGGGCATCAGGGTCACCGGCATAGACACCCACATCGGCAGCCAGATCACCGATCTGCAGCCCTTCGACGACGCTTTCGCGCTGCTTGTCGAACTGGTTGGCGCTCTACGCGCCGACGGCCATGCCATCGAACATGTCGATCTCGGCGGCGGCCTCGGCATTCCCTACCGCATCGACAACAACCCGCCTCCGCTGCCCGACGCCTATGCCCAGATCGTCAGGAAGCGCGTCACCAAGCTCGGGCTCAAGGTCATGTTCGAGCCAGGCCGGCTGATATCAGGCAATGCCGGCATCCTCGTCTCGGAAGTGATCTTCGTGAAGGAAGGCGACGCAAAGAACTTCCTCGTCGTCGACGCCGCCATGAACGACCTGATCCGGCCGACGCTCTATGACGCCTTCCACGACATAAGGCCGGTGGTGCAGCCGCCGGCCGACACGCCGCGCATGATGGTCGATGTGGTGGGCCCGGTCTGCGAAACAGGCGATTATCTCGGCCACGACCGCGACCTGCCCCGGCTGAAGGCCGGCGATCTCATCGCGGTGTCCACCGCCGGTGCCTATGGCGCGGTGCAGGCCGGCACTTACAACACCCGCCTGCTGGTCCCCGAGGTCCTGGTCGACGGCGACCGGTTCCATGTCGTGCGTCCACGCCAAACCTATGACGACCTGATCGGGCTGGATTCGGTGCCCGAGTGGCTGGCTTAGAGCCGGCCGCTTTACCTGAGGAGTAAGCCATGTCGCAGGGCAGCACGATCACACGCGAACGCATCGCCGCGATGGAACCGCGCATCCGCCCCTATATCAGGCACACGCCGGTGCTGCGCGTCGACATGGCCGACTTCGACCGCGCGCCCCTGGCGGTCGACCTGAAGCTCGAATGCCTGCAGCATTCCGGCTCGTTCAAGGCGCGCGGCGCCTTCACCAACCTCCTGGAACGGCCGGTTCCCGAGGCTGGCGTCGTCGCCGCGTCGGGTGGCAACCATGGCGCCGCCGTTGCCTATGCCGCCATGCGGCTTGGCCACAAGGCAACCATCTTCGTTCCCGAGGTGAGCCCGCCGGCCAAGCTGGAGCGGATCCGCAGCTACGGTGCTGAACTGATCGTCGGCGGCGCGCGCTATGCCGAGGCGCTGGACGCCAGCGAACGTTTCGCCGAGCAAACCGGTGCCGTGCAGATCCATGCCTTCAACCAGGAGGAAACGCTTGTCGGCCAGGGCACGCTCGGGCTGGAGATCGAGAGTGATCTGCCCGATATCGACACGCTGCTGATCGCCGTCGGCGGCGGCGGCCTGATCGGCGGCATCGCCGCGTGGTTTGCCGGCCGCATCCGTATCATCGCGGTCGAGCCGGAAGGAGCGCCGACGCTTCATCGCGCCTTCGAGGCCGGACGACCCGTCGACGCCCCCGCCGAGGGCATCGCCGCCGATTCTTTGGCGCCCAAGCGCGTCGGCGAGATGATGTTTCCGATCGCCGAGGCCTTTGTCGAGCGTTCCATCCTGGTCAGCGATGACGACATCATCGCCGCGCAAAAGGCGCTGTGGAACCGGGTGCGCATCATCTCCGAGCCGGGCGGCGCCGCCGCTTTCGCGGCCATGCTGTCGGGACGTTACGCGCCGGAGCCCGGTGAACGGGTCGCTGTCCTGGTCTGCGGTGCGAACGCGAATCCCGCGACGTTCTGAGCGCAACTAAGACGGCGGACTTCACGTTATTCCGAACTGCCTCGCCTTTGCCGTGTTTGCTGGTATTCTTGGAGTCGCGAGGCATGGGCTGGTTTGCCCGTCTCGAAGCATGATCCCGAAAAGCGGTATCCGGTTTTCGACCAGATCATGCTCAAAGTGATAGAGCCCCACCCGGTCTTTCGGATGGAACAGGCTCCAGGAAGGGCCGATGACGGAACGACCCACCTTCAAGAGCGATCACGGCCTGGCCGGGCGCCTTGCCTTGAGCCGGCTGGCGACGCGGGTCTCGATGATGGTCGAGCGTGGCTGGCCGCTGCTGCTGCCGCTTGTCATCGTCGCCAGCCTTTTCCTCAGCGTCTCCTGGCTCGGCCTCTTCTCGCGGCTGCCGGATATCGCGCGCATCGGCACGGTGGCCGCATTCAGCATCGCGGCACTGGCCGCGCTCTATCCGCTGCGCTTCTTCCGCATGCCCGGATCCGCCGAGGTCGACCGTCGCATCGAGGCGGCCAATCATTTGTTGCACAGCCCGGTGCTGGTGCAGACCGACCGGCCAAGCGGCAGGGAAAGCAGCTTTTCGCGGGCGCTGTGGCGCGAACACCAGAAGCGCATGGCAGGCAGGCTCGCCGGTCTCGGTGCCGACCTGCCGCGCACGCGCGTGCCGGAACGCGACCCCTGGGCGTTGCGCGCGGTGGCCGCGCTCCTCTTCGTTACCGCCTTTGCCTTTTCGTTCGGACCGGCGGGCGGCAGGCTGGGCGATGGGTTCAGTGCGCACGGCGCGCATGATGCCGTCCCGCCCCGCATCGACGCTTGGGTCACCCCCCCGGCCTATACTGGCAAGCCACCGATCTTCCTGACTGCCGACGCCAACCAGGCGACGCCGTCTTTTTCCGTCCCTGAAGGGAGCGACGTCTCGCTGCGGGTCACCGGCGGATCGGGCGAGGAAACGCTTGCCTTTGCCGACAAGGACGGCAATTCCCGCGCCATCGATCCGGCCGGCGCGAGTGCCGCCCCGGCCAAGCCGGCGGCAAGCCAGGCAACGCCGTCCAAGGTACGGCAGTTCACAGGCAAGCTGACCGGCGACGGCACGCTGACGCTGAAGACGGGCGAGGATCAGCTTGGCCGCTGGGCTTTCGCGGTCGTGCCCGACAAGCCGCCGCGCATCCGCTTCGTCGGCGAGCCCAAGCGCGCGGTCAACGGCGCTTTCGAACTCAACTACCAGATCGACGACGATTACGGCGCCGCCACCGCCAAGGCCGTCTTCGCGCTCGCCGATCCACAGGCGCCGGATGCACATCCGCTCTATGGTCCGCCTGATCTGCCGCTGTCGCTGCCGCGCCGGGGCGGCAAGTCGAATGCCGCCAGGACGTCGAAGGACTTGACCGAGCATGTCTGGGCCGGCAGCAGCATCAAGCTTACCCTGGTTGCCACCGACGACGCGGGCCACACCGCGTCGAGCGAGACCAAGACCTTGGTCATGCCGCAGCGCCCGTTCGCCAATCCGCTGGCGCGCGCGGTGATCGAGCAACGCGGCCTGCTGGCGCTCGACGCCAACGCCAAGCCGCGCGTTCTCGATCTGATGGACGCCATCACGCTGCGGCCGGAAGACACGTTCGACAACATGTCCCACTACCTCGCCATCATGAGCGCCCGCAGCCGGCTCGACATTGCCGGTAGCGACGACCAGCTGCGCAGCGAGGTCGCCTATCTCTGGGAGATCGCGCTTGGCATCGAGGAGGGCAATCTGTCGGCGGCGGAAAGGCGGCTCCGCCAGGCGCAGCAGGCGCTGCAGGAGGCCATCAAGAATGGCGCCAGCGACGCCGACATCGAGAAGGCGATGAAGGAACTGCGCGAGGCGATGAACCAGTTCCTGCAGGAATTCGCGGAACGCGCCAGGCAGAACCCGGATGCGCCGCAGATGCAGCAGAACGGCCAGGAACTGCGCCAGAGCGACATCGACCGCATGATGGACCAGATCGAGAATCTGGCGAAATCGGGCGACCGCGACAAGGCCCAGCAATTGCTGTCGCAGTTGCAGGACATGATGAACAATCTGCAGGCCGGCCGTCAGCAACAGGGCAACCAGCAGGACAGCGAGATGCGCCAGCAGATGGACAAGCTCGGCGACATCCTGCGACGCCAGCAGGAGATGATGAACGATACTTTCCGCATGGAGCAGACGCAGCGCGGCAATAACCCCGACGAACAGTCTGGTGACGGCCAGGAGGGGGAGAAGCCGGGCGTCGGCGAGGACCGCGATCCGCTCGCCCGGCCCAAACCTATGACGCCGCAGGAATTCGCCGATGCGCTGAAGCAACTGCAGGAAGGCCAAGGTCAGCTTAAGAGCGACCTCGAGCAGCTGAAGAAGGGGCTCGAGGGCATGGGCATGGAACCCAACGAAGGATTTGGCGACGCCGGCAAGTCCATGGGCAACGCCGAGCAGGCACTGGGCGAGGGCGAAGGCGACGAAGCCGTCGGCCACCAGGGCCGGGCGCTGGAGGCGCTGCGCAAGGGCGCCAAGGACATGATGAAGCAGATGCAGGCCATGCAGGGCGACGAAGGCGGCAGCGAGGAAGGCGGTCGCCAGCAGAACGCCGACCGTGATCCGCTCGGCCGGCCACGTGCCAGCCAGGGTCCCGATTTCGGCGATTCCGTCAAGGTGCCCGACGAGATCGACGTGCAGCGCGCCCGCCAGATCCTGGAGGCGATCCGCAAGCGGCTGGGGAACGCGCTCAGCCCCGACATCGAGCGCAGCTACCTGGAGCGGCTGCTGGAGCTCAAATAAGGCACGTCGCCCAACGGTGATCTCGGTTTACATGCATGAAACGAGATCGAAAACGCGTCGTCTCGATCCCGACGCGACGCGTTTCAGGAATGACAGCGGCAACCGGATGGACTTTTACGAGGAGGCGACAGGCTGACCCTGCCTGTTGACGAACGCCTCGCGTATCGCCTCCTGCATGCCGACGATCGCCTCGCCCGATGCATTCGGGTTGCGATGCATCACCACATTCGAGGAATCGATGTCGCCGAATCCGTCGGTGGCCGTCAGTTCGCGGCAATCGGCCGGAATGTTGCTGCGTGAAATCGGCGCGATCGCCAAACCCGAGGTCACGGCGAGCTTCAGGCCGCCGGTGGTGTCGCTGGTGTAGGCGACGCGATAGGCAAGACCCCGCTACTCCAGCGATTTGATGGCGAAATCCTTGCACCAGCCGGCGCGATTGTAGAGCGCGATCGGCACCGGGCGCTCCTCGTGCATGTTGTGGAGGGTCGATGTTACCCACACGGTCGGATCGTGCATCAGCACCTCGCCGCCGGCGGAATCCTGCCATTCGAACACCACGCACAAATCGAGTTCACCGGCGGCCAGCGCCCCCAGCTGCGCGCCCGAATGCGCGTAGCGGACGGTGACCTCGACCTTGGTGTGGCGCTTTGAAAACGCGCCGAGCGCGCGCGACAGGATGGCGTGGCCATATTCCTCGGGAATGCCGATGCGCACCGGTCCGCCGAGCGGCGCCGCCGCCATCGACGCCGCCGTCTCGTCGAGCAGCGAGACGATGCGGCGGGCATTGACGATGAGTTCGCCGCCGCGCCGCGTCAGCGCGACGCCACGGGAACCGCGCTCGAACAGGCTGTCGCCGACCAGTTCTTCGAGCTTTTTCATCTGCATCGAAACGGCTGACTGCGTACGGCCGGCCTGCTCGGCCGCCCTGGTGAAATTGCCGGCTTCGGCAATGGCCACGAACGTACGCAGGAGATCGCTGTCGAGGGTGGGGCGCATGATGTCCGTCATAAGAAAATCTGATTGCTGATATCATTCCAATTCGTTTGCAACATGTCAAACGCCGGAGGATAGTCGCTTCACCCATTGGATATGCGGCTGTGAAAATCAGCCGCGGACCAATACAAGAGTCCTCACTCGTACCCGCTGCCCGAAACGGTGGCGGGTTCTTTTTAGCCTGAAGCACGCTCGCGCTGTCGAACCCTGGAGCCAAGACGCGGATGCAGAATAGGATGGTGCGCGGCATCCTGAGCCTCTGCCTGGGTGTGCTGGTGTTCTCGCTGCAGGACCCGCTGGTCAAGGCCGTGTCCAGCATCTATCCGGTAACCGAGGTGATGGCGATCCGCTCGATCATCGCCCTCCCCATCCTGGTCATCCTGGTTCACGCCGATGTCGGTTTGCGGGCCATCCTGTCGAAACGATTCGGGCTGCTGACGATCCGCGCCTTCATCCAGTTCACTTCCTATACGGTGTATTATCTGGCGATCGCGGCCTTGCCGTTGGCCGACGCCGTGGCGCTTTATTTCATGGCGCCGCTGTTCATCATGGCGCTGGCCGGCCCCTATCTTGGCGAACGCGTCTCGTGGCGGACGCTGGCGACCGTGCTGATCGGCATGCTCGGCGTCATCGTCATGGTGCGCCCCGGCGCCGGGCTGTTCGATTGGGCGGCGCTGCTGTCGCTGGGCTCGGCGGTGCTTTACGGATTCTCCCAGTTGATGGCGCGCAAGATCGGCGATACCGAATCGTCCACGGTGATGGCCTTCTATCAGAACGGCGCATACCTCATCGGCGCCGCCATGGTCGCCGGCACATTCCATCTTGCCGGCGTAACCCACGCCATCCACCCCAGCGTCGAATTCCTGGTCCGTCCGTGGATATGGCCGACGCTGCCGGACTTCCTCAAGATGGCGGCCTGCGGTCTCGTCGCCTCGGCAGGCATGATCCTGCTGTCGCAGGGCTACAGGCTGGCGCCGGCCAATCGCGTCGCCACCTTCGAATATACCGGCATCCTGTGGTCGCCGCTGTGGGGTTTCCTGTTCTTCGCCGAGGTGCCGCGCTCGACGACAGTGATCGGCGCGGGCCTGATCATCGGCGCCGGCCTGCTGGCGCTGAACACCGAACGCCGCGACAGGAAGCCCACGCCGGCGCTGGCCGCCACCGACCCTGCCTGATCAGGCGAAGCAGATCAGGGCGCGTTCGACGCGCGAGCGGATTTCGGCCAGCGTGAAGGGCTTTTGCACGACATCGAGGATGATGCCGTCCAGTTCCTCGGCCCGCTCGCGCTGATCGGCATATCCGGTCATCAGCATGATCTTCATCGACGGGAAAAGGGCCGCCGCCGCGATCGCCATCTCGATGCCGTCCATCTCCGGCATACGAATGTCGGAGACGACGAGATCGTAGCCGCCACGCATGGCCTTGATCAGCGCCAACCCCTGCCCGCCGTCCGCCGCCACGTCGATCGTGTGCCCGGCGCGTTCAAGCGCGCGGGCCGCGAGGGTGCGGACGGACTCATCGTCCTCGACGATCAGAAGCTTTGCCATGGCCAGCATGTTTGGCCATGAAAAGTTGACTTTTCCTGAAAGCGCTAGCAGTCGGCAAGGCTTTTTGGTGGTCGCTCAGACATCGCCCTTGACGACGCCGACGAAGGGCAATTCGCGAAAGGCATGCGCCACGTCCATGCCGTAGCCGACGACGAAATAGTCGGGACAGTCGAAGCCGACATAGTCGGCGGTCAGCGCTGTCTGGCGGCGCATGCGCTTGTCGAGCAGCACGGCGATGGAACAGCTCCTGGCGCCCCGCGACAGCATCAGGTCGCGGGTGAAGGTCAGCGTCTTGCCCGATTCGAGGATATCGTCGATCAACAGCACGTCGCGGCCGGCGACCTCATTGTCGATATCGCGCAGCACCCTCACCTCGCCGCTGGTCGTGCCGGAGCCGTAGCTGGAAATGAAGATGAACTCCACCTCGGGCGACAGGCCGACATCGTGCATGGCGCGGATGAGATCGGCGGCGAAGATGAACGAGCCCTTCAGCACCGAGATCACAAGCAGGTCGTGATAGTCGTGCTCGGCGATTTCCTTGGCGAGTTCGAGATTGCGCCGTGCGATCGCCGAGGCGGAAAACAGGACCTCTATGTCCTTGTCGCGTACGATTGGCATTGTGGTCTTCCCCGGTGATCGCTTACTCAGCGAAAGTAACCAGAACGGTTCTCACGCCGTTCTTAGGCACGTCGAGCCGGCTGGCAAAGCCGAATCTTTCGCCCGATGCCAGCGAACGGCCCGATGTCCCCAACGTATAGCGGGTCAAGCGTCCATCCTTGCCCGTCACGCGAATTTCGAGTGGCGGCAATTGGGCCGGTTGCGCACCGTCATTGGCGGCTTCACCATCGACCAACAGTACGGGATTGGGCCCGGAAGCATCGACGCGTGAGGTGACGTCGGAAATCGTCAGCGCCGACACTCCGTTCCCGGACAGAAACGGCGCCTGGCGCACCAGCGCGTGCCCGCCGGAGACCCAGAACGCGGCAAGGGCGCCGCCCACGCCGGCAATCCAGAAGATCGGCCCGCCGCGCGCAGCAGGCCCGCGCTGCGTCGGAGCTTCCGGCTTGCGCAGCATGTCCATCCCCTCGATGGCGGGCGGGACGATCACCCGTGGCTGCGGAGCGCTCTCCGCTGCCGGCGCAAGCCGCGTCATCACCACATAGTCGGCGTCGATGACATCCGTGGCGGGATCGCGCACGAACCGATCCGCGGTGGCTGTTGCCACCGGATCGGTCATGATTTCGCCGGAAACCGGGCGCGCGGTTCGATCCTCAGCCATCATGGCCCCAGTGTTGCGGCACGTGTTCTGTTGCGGCACGTGTTCGCTTTTCGTTTCTTTTGCGTAAATACAAATGGTTAATGCTTCCCCACCGGAGCCTCCGTGACGCACCGAAAGCAGCCAGAAATTAACCGCCGGTTAACCATGCCGGCCGAAGGTCTTTCACGGGATGGGGACCGTCGCCGCCGCCAGAGACGGATGATTTCAGCTCGAATTGATCTGAAATCCGAATCCGCCTCTAAGTCAAAGAGATAGGGCATGTTGTCGTCCAAAGCCGCCTCACGCTTTTAGGCATCATGCTCTAGGAAATTCGGGTCGCCGAAATTGATTCGCTTCGAAAATGTCGGTCTCCGCTATGGCATGGGTCCGGAAATCCTCCGTGACATTTCCCTGCACATTCCGGAGCGCTCCTTCCAGTTCCTGAGCGGGCCTTCGGGCGCCGGCAAGACGTCGTTGCTGCGCCTGCTGTTCATGTCGCTGAAGCCGACGCGCGGACTGATCACCATCTTCGGCAAGGACCGTTCACGCATCTCGCGGGCCGAACTGCCGCATCTGCGCCGCCGCATCGGCGTGGTGTTCCAGGACTTCCGCCTGCTCGACCACATGACCACTTACGAGAATGTCGCGCTGCCGCTCCGTGTGCGCGGGCGCGAGGAGGCAAGCTATCGCACCGATGTGACCGAGCTGTTGAAGTGGGTCGGCCTGGGGGAGCGCATGCATGTGCTGCCGCCGGTACTGTCGGGCGGCGAGAAGCAGCGCGCCGCGATCGCACGGGCGCTCATCGAACAACCGGAGATCCTGCTGGCCGACGAGCCGACCGGCAATGTCGACCCGCCGCTGGCGCGACGGCTGCTGCGCCTGTTCATCGAACTCAATCGTCTGGGCACCGCCGTGGTGATCGCGACCCACGACCTCGGCCTGATGGAACAGGTCGACGCACGCCGCATGATCCTGGCCGGCGGAAGGCTGGACATCTATGACTGACCTTTCCGCCGAGCACCTGGACGAACCGGAGACCGAGGCAGTCGAGCCAAGGCCGCGCGCGCAGCGCCGGATGGCGCCGATCGTGCCGGCGCAGAACATTGCCGGCCGGGCGCTGGTGCTGGTCATCGCCATCATGACCTTCCTGTCGTGCCTGACTTTCGGCGCGGTGACGCTGGTGCGCGACACGGCCTCGGTCTGGGAGAACCAGATCTCCCGTGAAGCCACGATCCAGATCAAGCCGGCCGACGGGCTGGACATGGAGGCGGCCCTTGTCCAGGCCTCGGGGATCGCCGGCGAATTTCCCGGCGTGAAGAGCACGCGGATCATCGATCGCGAGGCGACGGCGCGCCTGCTGGAGCCGTGGCTGGGCACTGGCCTCAACATCGACGAGCTTCCCGTGCCACGCCTCATCATCGTCACCATCGACGAAAGCAGCCCGCCCGACTTTGCCGCCATGCGCGCCGCCATCACGCCGAAGCTGCCGAGCGCATCGCTGGACGATCACCGCACCTGGGTCGACCGGCTTGTGGCCATGGCCCACACGACGGTGACCATCGGCATTGCCGTTCTGGCGTTGATGCTGTCGGCGACCGTGCTGACGGTTGTGTTCGCCACGCGCGGCGCCATGGCCGGCAACGGCCACATCATTGAGGTGCTGCATTTCGTAGGCGCCGAGGCGCGCTTCATCGCGCGCGAATTCCGCCGCCATTTCCTGGTCACAGGCATGAAGGGCGCCGCAGCCGGCGGGGCCGCGGCCGTGCTGGTATTCATAGTCTTTTCCTGGTGGTCCTCGCGCAACATGGCAACCCCGCAGGCCGACCAGGCAACCGCCCTGTTCGGCAACTTCGCCATTGGCTCGGCCGGATATCTCGGTGTCGTCCTGATGGTGCTGGTGATCGGCGCGCTGACCGCGGCAACCTCCCACGCCACCGTCGTCGCCTATCTCAGCGACATTGATGTCCGCCAGCCGGATGCGGGCTGATTGGGTCGGGCAAAGACCGCGGGGGGACAGTCGAAATGAATGGAAGGGAGTGATCACGAATGGAGAATTCGCGTAACGCAAAGTGCGAGTTTTGCCTACCCAAGGCCGCATTTGAGGGTTAACCATATGGGGATGAGCGCGCGGGATTCGACCGGGATGGTTGGACAAATGCCGGTGGTGGCTGCTGGCGTGCGCGATCATGCCACTATCAGCCGTTTGAGGCTGGCGCTTCGCGCATTCGCTCTCTCCCTGCTTCTCGCCGCTTCACTCTTTGCCGGTGGTTTCGGCTGGTTCGCCAACAAGGTCAGCCATTTGACGACGCCTGCCGACCCGGCCAAGGCAGACGCGATCATCGTGCTGACCGGCGGCCAGTCCCGCCTTGACGCGGCGATGGATCTGCTGGCCTCCGGCAAGGGCGAGCGCCTGCTGATCAGCGGCGTACACCCATCCGCCAGCCGCCGGCAGTTGCAGGCGGCCATCGGCGGCGACAAGCGGTTGTTCTCATGTTGCGTCGACATCGATCGGGCCGCGCTCGACACGATCGGCAATGCCGAGGAAAGCGCCAAATGGGTCGAGAACCATGCCTACGGCACGGTGATCCTCGTCACCAACAATTACCACATGCCGCGCAGCCTGCTGGAAATGGGCCGGCTGCTGCATGGCGCCAAGCTGGAGCCCTACCCAGTCGTCAATTCCAATCTCGACAATGGCGGCTGGCTAACCAAGCCGCAGGCATTGCGCGTGCTGTTCACCGAATACAACAAATATCTGCTGGCGCTGGTGCGCGGTATCGTTCCGCTGAAGCCGACCCCGGGCGGCATCTCGCTGGCCGAAACCAAGGTTGGCGGCTGAACCGTCGCTATCGCGCCGGTGCCTCGGCCGCGGCCGCACCCTGCAGGCCCTTGAGTTGGGCGATCTCCTGTTCGAGGCGCTCGATGCGCTTGTCTCGCTCGCCCAGCACCGCCGCCACATCCGCCGCCTCGAACCGTTGCGGGATGTGTTGCGGGCAATTGGCATCCCAGGCTGAAACCGTGAACAGGATGGCCTGCTCCGGACGCGCCCTGTAATCCCCCGGCATCAGCCGCGCGATCAAGTCTGGATCGTTCTCGACGACCCGCGCCGTGCCCCAGATCTTGATGCGCTGGCGGTGGGCATAATCGATCAGGAACAGGAAGGCTTGCGGATTGTCGGCCAAATTGCCCTGCGTGATGAACTGCTTGTTACCGGAGAAGTCGGTGAAGCCGATTGTCTTTTCGTCGAGCACCTTGAGAAAACCGGCCGGGCCGCCGCGGTGCTGGACGTAGGGCTGGCCGTCGCCATTGGCCGTCGACAGGAACACGCTGGTCTGCATCGCGATGAAAGCGGCAAGGTCCGGCGTGATATCGGCTTGCCAGCCACCACGCTCCTCGACACGCGCATAGGACTGGCGCGAACCCTTTCGCGCCTGGATCGCCTTGACGGTCGGCGTGAAGGCGATGTCGCTGGTGAAACTGTGCGCGTTCATCGAAAACCTCTTTGGAAAGGAAACTAAAGCCCGAGTTCCGACAGCGACGGGTGGTCATCCGGCCGGCGGCCGAGCGGCCAATGATATTTGCGGTCTGCGACGCTGATCGGCAGGTCGTTGAT
Organism: Mesorhizobium sp.; assembly: GCF_041661565.1. Classification (GTDB taxonomy): domain Bacteria; phylum Pseudomonadota; class Alphaproteobacteria; order Rhizobiales; family Rhizobiaceae; genus Mesorhizobium. The sequence continues at coordinate 3,945 of NZ_JBAZUD010000112.1, read as the reverse complement.
GCTGGCGATGCGCAGCCGCATCAGTCCGTGCTCGTCGAATTCCCAGTTCTCGTTGCCGTAGCTGCGGAACCAGGAGCCGCTGTCATCGTGCCATTCATAGGCGAAGCGCACGGCGATGCGGCTGTCGTGGAAGGCCCACACTTCCTTGATCAGCCGATAATCCAGTTCGCGGCTCCATTTGCGCGTGAGGAACGCCTGGATGGCATCGCGCCCTTGCAGAAACTCGGCGCGGTTGCGCCAGCGGCTGTCCGCCGTATAGGCAAGCGCGACCCGGGCCGGATCACGGGAGTTCCAGGCATCCTCGGCCATGCGCGCCTTTTGGGCCGCGGTCTCGGCGGTGAACGGCGGCAGCGGCGGGCGGTTTTCGGACATGGGATCTTCCTCCTGGCGATCGCCTCTTCGGCGCGACCGACGTACAGGATATAAAGCCTTCCATCATTCAGGTGCAGATGGCATATCTGCAATCTATCCTTCCATTTTACGGAAGAAGCGATGGACCGTCTCGAAGCCATGTCCCTGTTCGTTGCCGCGGTGGAGGCCGGCAGCCTCTCCGCCGCCGCGCGCCGTTCAGGTGTTCCGCTGGCAACTGTCAGCCGCAAGGTGTCCGATCTTGAACGGCATCTGAAGACACGCCTGCTGAACCGGTCCACCCGGCGATTGACACTGACCGAAGCCGGCGACGCCTACCTCGGCGCCTGTCGGCGTATTCTCGATGAGGTCGGCGAGGCCGAGCGCATCGCCGGCGGCGAATACAATGCGCCGACCGGCGAACTGAGCATCACCGCGCCGATCGTCTTCGGCCGCCTGCACGTGCTGCCGGTCGTCACCGCGTTCCTCGCCGCTTATCCGCAAGTGGATGTCCGGCTGACCCTTGGCGACAGGATAAGCCAGCTGGCTGAGGAGCATATCGATCTTGCCGTCCGCATCGGCCGGTTGCCGGCCTCGCGCATGGTTGCGATGGGGGTCGGTTCGATCCGGCATGTGGTTTGCGCAAGTCCCGCCTATCTGGCCGGGCACGGCACGCCGAAAACGCCGCAGGAACTCGAAACCCACAGCTGCGTCACCTTCGAGGGTCTCGACTCGCTCGCCACATGGATGTTTGCAGCCGACAAGACTGACTTCACTGTCCCGGTCCGCTCGCGCCTCAGGGTCAACACCGCTGAAGCCGCGATCGACGCCGCGATTGCCGGCGTCGGCATGACGCGGGTGCTTTCCTACCAGATCGTCGGCGCCGTGCGCTTGGGGGCACTGTGCCCCGTGCTCGTGGATTTCGAACCGCAGCCTTGGCCGGTGAACCTGGTGCACGCCGGCCAAGGCCGGCTGCCGGTGAAACTGCGCGCCTTCCTCGACTTCGCCGCGCCACGCCTGAGGGAACGTCTGGCGCAGGCGACGTGGTAAGGCGGGCGCCGTCGGACCGTTTCCTTTTTCGCCGCGCTTGGTGTAACCAACGCACTCCTCCTCACCGGGCCTCCCCCATGCTCTATGTCCGATCGCTGGCGTTCAACTTCGTTTTCTATGTCAATCTGATCGTCCAGATGATCGTCTGGACGCCTTTCTACTTCCTGTCGCCCCGTCACCGCGCCTGGTTCGTGCCGAAATTCTGGTCGCGCACCTCGATGTGGCTCTATGACAAGATCGCCGGAACCAGGAACGAGATCACCGGAGTGGAAAACCTGCCCGAGGGTTCATTCATCCTGGCCCCCAAGCACCAGTCGTTCTGGGATGCGATCGCCTTCTTCCCATTCCTCCACGACCCGCTCTACATCCTCAAGCGGGAGCTGACCTGGATCCCGTTCTTCGGCTGGTACATCATGAAGATGCGCATGATTCCGGTCGACCGCGGCAGCCGCTCGAAGGCCCTGAAGGCGGTGGTCGCCGCGACCAAGCAGGAAATGGCGCGCAACCCGCGCCAGCTCATCATCTACCCGGAAGGCACAAGGCGCGCGCCCGGAGACGAACCGGCCTACAAATATGGCATCGTGGAGATCTACACGCAGCTCGGCGTCCCGGTGGTTCCGGTCGCCCATGTCGCCGGCCTTTACTGGCCGCGCCGGAAATTCCTGCGCTATCCCGGCACGATCAAGGCGCGCTTCCTGCCGCCCATTCCGCCGGGTCTCGGCAAGGACGAATTCATGGCGCGGCTGATCGGCGAGACCGAGGCTGCCTGCGACGCGTTCCTCATCGATGCGGCGCGTGCGCCAAACCCGCCGGCGCTGCCGCCGACGGCGTTGAAAAGGCTGCGCGAACTGGACGGAAACGCCAGCGCCTGACGGCGATCCCCGCGACTGGGCGGAGGACCCAGTTAGACGACGTCCTGCTTCTGCTTATGCGCTGGCCCTGTCGAGTTCGGCTATGTCGTCGGCGCTTAGCTTCAAGGACACCGCCTTGATCAGGCTGTCCATTTGCTCGGGCTTGGTGGCGCTGGCGATCGGCGCGGTGACGCCGGGCCGCGCGATCACCCAGGCAATCGCCACTTCCGCCGGTTTGGCCGAATGCCTGGCGGAAACCGCATCCAACGCCGCCAGGATGCGCTTGCCGCGCGCGTTGAGGTAGTCCTTGATCCCGCCACCGCGCGGGCTTTGGCCAAGGTCGGCCTCGCTGCGGTATTTGCCGCTGAGGAAACCCTTGGCGAGGCTGAAATAGGTGATGACACCGATATCCTCGGCCACGCACAGGTCGCGCAACGGGCCGTCGAAGGACGAGCGGTCGTAGAGATTGTATTCCGGCTGCAGCACCTCGTAGCGCGGCAGGCCGCGCAGGCTCGCCACGTCGAGCGCGGCGCGCAACTGCCCGGCGTCGAGGTTCGAGCAGCCGGCATAACGGATCTTGCCCTTGGCAAGCAGCTTCTCGTACGCGCCGAGCGTTTCCTCATAGGGCGTGGCGGGATCCGGCCAATGCGACAGATAGAGGTCGATGAATTCGGTCCGCAGCCGCTTCAGCGATGCGTCGACGGCCTTTTCGATATAGGCGGCGGACAGGTCCTTGTGCCCCTGCCCCATATCGGAGCCGACCTTGGTAACTACGATCACCTTGTCGCGGTTGCCGCGGTCTTTCATCCAGTTGCCGATGATGGTTTCCGATTCGCCGCCCTTGTGACCGGGAACCCAGCTCGAATAGACATCCGCCGTGTCGATGGCGTTGAGCCCGGCGCCGACGAAGCGGTCGAGCAGGTCGAACGAGGTTTTCTCGTCGGCGGTCCAGCCGAAGACATTGCCGCCCAGGACAAGCGGCGCGATGGAAAGGTCGGTGCGACCGAGACGGCGTTTCTGCAAGACGGATCTCCATGATGGTGGGGGCGTCGAATGCCGCCCGCTGGCTGTGTTCGAGCCCTAACCTAGGCCTTGCCGCGTCGAGGTCAAAGGGACGCGCTTCGTTTCCGCCACGGCCGGCGGTTCACAAAGGCGCGACCAGACGCGCCACCTCCTCCAGCCAATGGTCTCGAATGCCCAGCGCCTCGAGGTGCTCGAGCGTGCTGAGCACATAGTCCTCATTGTTGCCGGACTGACCGATGGCGCCACGCACGACCGCGGCGGCGTGGGCGGGATCGAGCGCGCCGGCATATTGTTCGTGGCGGCGGTCGACGATGTAGGCCACCGCCTCGATCGTCCCGCCGCCGTCGAGCCGGATCTTGACCACCCGTTCGAGATAGACGTTGGTGACCAGTTCGCGTTCGCGCAGATAGGTGATGACCTCTTCGCGCAAGTCAGCGGGGACACGGAACGCCAGCCCAACGCATGACCCGCCCTGGTCGAGACCAAGCACCAGTCCCGGTCGCTGGCGCGTACCGCGATGCACGAAGGAATAGACGCAAAGCGAGCGTCGGTAGCCATGCAGGCGGGCGCGCCGCGTCTCGACGTGCGCGAAACCTGGCCGCCAGATCAGCGAACCGTAGCCAAACACCCAAAAATCGCCCATATCACCGCGCCTGATTGCAAAATATGCCAA
>NZ_JBAZUD010000111.1:0-17770 GCF_041661565.1 Mesorhizobium sp. | reverse complement strand
GAGAGGCCGAGTTCATGCGCCATGTTGACCATGGATTTGAGCAGCACCGCGCGTTTGGGCGTGGTGTCGTCGACGAAGCTCTTGTCGATCTTGATCGTGTCGAACGGGAACCGCGTCAGATAGGCCAAGGACGAGTAGCCGGTGCCGAAATCGTCCAGCGACAGGCCGATGCCAAGCTGCTTGAGCTTGGTCAGCACGTGGGCGGTCTGCTCGGGATTATCCATCACAAGCGATTCCGTGAGCTCGAGCCGGAAGCAGCGCGGCTTCAGATTGGCCCGCGCGATGACGGAGCGGACGTCGCTGACTAGGTCGCGGCGGATAAGCTGGCGGCTCGACAGATTGACCGAGACCGACAGTGGCGCGTCGCCGATCTGTTTTTGCCAGCCGGCAAGGTCTTCCGCCGCCTGCTGCATGGCGAACAGGCCAAGCTGCACGATGAGACCGCAACTTTCGGCGACCGGGATGAAATCCGCCGGCGGGATCATGCCGCGGCGTGGATGGTCCCAGCGCAAAAGGGCTTCGAAGCCGGCGACGCTGCCATCCTCCAGTCGCACGATCGGCTGATAGGCGAGCGTGAACTCGCGCCGTTCAATGGCGCGGCGCAGGTCGGATTCGAACTGCAGCCGGTCGGTGCCGACGGTGCGGAATGCCGGCCGGAACGGCTCGATCCTGTCGCCGCCGAAGCGCTTGGCCTGATGCATGGCAAGCTCGGCATCCTTGACCATGTCCTCGGCCGACATCTGCGGCGAGTTCCAGGTGATCAGCCCGATCGACGCGGTCAGCACGATCTCGCGCTTGGCAAAGGTGATCGGATTGTTGATGGCATGCTTGATGGCATCCGCCACGCCGGCGATGCGGGCGGGGTCCTGCTCGGAAAGCAGCATCAGCGCGAACTGATCGCCGGCAAAGCGCGACAGTGAGTCCTTCGGCTTGAGCAAGCGGTGCAGGCGGCGCGCGATGGTCAGCAGGATCGTGTCGCCGGCCGAAATGCCGAGCCCGTCATTGACCTGCTTGAAGCGATCGATGTCGATGACGAAGACGGTCGGCCGCACCTTCTCTTCCGTGCGTGCGATCGAGATGATCGCCTCCAGGCGGTTCATCAGCAATTCGCGGTTCGGCAGCCCCGTCAGATTGTCATGCACGGCGTCGTGCAGCAGGCGCTCCTCGGATTTCTTCTGCTCGGTCACGTCGACCATGGTGCCGACGCAGCGGATGACTTCGCCATCCGAACCGATAACCGGCCGCGCTCGGAGCGAAAACCAGTGATAGTGCCCGTCTGCCCCGCGCAGGCGAAAGTTCTGCGACACGCGCCCGCGTCGGTGTTCCAGCACCACGTCGAGCGTCGTGCGGAATGTGTCGCGGTCGTCGGAATGCAGCACCGGCAGCCAGTTGCGCGCAGCACCCCCGAGGCTGTTGGGCGCCAGGCCGAGCTGGATGCTGACATCGGGCTTGGTGACGACGCGGTCGCGCAGCACGTCCCAGTCCCACACCGTGTCGCCCGATCCGGCCACCGCCAGTGCCTGCCGCTCAAGGTCGGAGAACAGGCCCTGATGCAGGGCGCCGCCGGCGAAGGCATGCTGCATCACCGTGAAGCCGATCAGGAGGATGATCAGGATCAGGCCGCCGCCGAGCGCCGGCTGGGCGATGTCGTTGTCGAGCATGCCGGTGATCGCCATCCACGATCCGCATAGCCACAACAGCACCATGACCCAACTGGGCACCAGCATGATGGCGCGGTCGTAGCCGCGTATGCCGAGGAAGATGATCAGGCCGAGCCCGGTGAGCGCGGTGGCGGCGAAGGACAGCCTGGCGATGCCGGCGGCGACGGCCGGGTCGACGATGGCGACGCCAGCGATCAGCAGGAGCCCGAGGATCCAGACCAGCGCGCCGTAGCTGAAATGACCGTGCCATCGATTGAGATTGAGATAGGCAAACAGGAACACAACGAAGGTCGCCGCGAGCGCCACTTCCGTCCCCGCCCGCCACATCTGCTCGTTGCCGGGCGATATTTCGATGATCTTGTTGAGAAAGCCGAAATCGACGCAGATATAGGCCAGCACGGCCCAGGCGAGCGCCGCCGTCGCCGGAAACATCGAGGTTCCCTTGACGACGAACAGGATGGTCAGGAACAGCGCCAACAGCCCGGCAATGCCGATCACGATGCCGCGGAACAGAGTGTAGGAATTGACCGAGTCCTTGTAGGATTCCGGTTCCCAGAGGTAGACCTGCGGCAGCTTCGGCGAGGCCAGTTCGGCGATGAAGGTGATGACCGTGCCGGGATTCAGCGTCACCCGGAACACGTCGGCATCGGGGCTGGTCTGGCGGTCGAGCGCGAAACCCTCGCTGGGCGTGATGGCGGCGATGCGGGTCGAGCCAAGATCGGGCCAGAACAGGCCGGAATTCACCAGCCGGAAATGCGGCGCCACGATCAGCCGGTCCAGCTGCTGATCGGTGGTGTTGGCAAGCGCGAAGACCGCCCAGTCGCCCGACGAGCGCGCATCATTGGCCTCGACCTCGATGCGCCGCACGATGCCATCCGGGCCGGGTGCGGTGGACACCTGGAAGTTTTCGCCCTGGTTGACGTAGATCTGGACGGCGCGCGACAGGTCGAGCGCGACATCGTCGCGAGCAATCTTGATCGGTTCGACGGCAAGAGCCGACGAACCTGTCCACAGTGACAGAACCGCCGCGAGAGCAAAGGCGAGCACCGGGCCGATTCTCAGGAATTTCGTCAAAAATCAGCCCTTCGTTCCAACGCCCGGCGGATCGTCCGCAATCCGGGCGTAGAGGTAGTGGTCCTGCCAGATGCCGTTGATCCTCAGATAGGATCGCAGAAGTCCTTCGCGCCGGAATCCGGCTTTTTCAAGCACTCGGATCGACCTGATATTGTCGGGAATACAGGCGGCTTCGATCCGGTGCAACCTCAGCGTATCGAAGGCGAAGCGGGCAACCACCTTGACCGCGTCGGTCATCAGCCCGCGACCGCCGAAACGCTCGCCGATCCAGTAGCCGACATGGCCGCTTTGCGACACGCCGTGGCGTATGTTGCCCAGCGTGATGCCGCCCGCAAGCTTGCCGCTGCTTTTCTCGAAGATGAAGAAGGCTATCGCCGTTCCTTGCGCATAGTCCTCTCGGTAACGGCTGATGCGCAGCCGCCATGCCCCGCGGTCAAGTTCGTCGGGCGTCCAGCGTGGCTCCCACGGCTCGAGGAAGGCGCGGCTTTCGCCGCGAATCATCGACCATTCGCGATAGTCGTTCGTGAACGGCACGCGAAGGGTCACGAGGTTGCCTTTCAGTGCCGGCAGGTCTCGGCGAAAGAAAGGGAGCGCGAACACGATGAATTGAGGGCTTAGACGGCGAGCTTGCGGGCCGTGGTCCGCGCGCCTGGAAGCGAATCGAGGATTGCCTCGTACGGCGCCAGCGTTCCCACCGGCCCGACAGCGGTAAGCGTCGGCTTGGTCGAGAACAGCCGCGACGACAGGTCGGTCAGCCGCCCGATTGTCAGCGCCGACAGCCTTTCCATGAGTTCCTCCTTGGCGATCGGCCGCCCGAAGAGAAGCAGTTGCCGTGCGATTTGCGAAGCGCGGCTGGCCGGGCTTTCGGCGGACATGATCAGCCCGGCGCGGTACTGCGCGCGAGCCCGGTCGAGTTCCTCCTGCAGAATGTTTTCACCGGCTTTCTGCAGTTCGTCGATGATGACGGGCACCAGCTCGGCGATATCGCTCTGGCCGGTCGCGGCATGGACGCCGAATATGCCGGTGTCGGAGAAGCCCCAATGGAAGGCATAGACCGAATAACACAGTCCGCGCTTTTCGCGGACTTCCTGGAACAGGCGCGATGACATGCCGCCGCCAAGGATCATCGACAGCACCTGCGAGGCGTAGAAGTCGCGCACATGGTAGGCGCGGCCTTCGAACCCCAGCACGATCTGCGCGTCCATCAGGTCGCGGTCCTCGCGGAAATCGCCGCCGACATATTGCGCGTATTGCGGGATGGTGCCGTCGGTCTTGCTTCGGAAGCCACCAAGCTGCTTCTCGACTTCGCGCACGAAATTGTCGTGCTTGATGTCGCCGGCGGCGACGATCACCATGCTCTCGGCGCCATACTGCCGTTCGATGAAATCGTGCAACTGCTTCGAGGTGAAGGATTTGACGGTTTCCGGCGTGCCCAGGATCGAGCGGCCGATCGTCTGGTGGCGAAAGGCGGTCTCGGTGAAACGGTCGAAGACGATGTCGTCGGGCGTGTCGTGCGCGGCGCCGATCTCCTGCAGGATCACATGCTGCTCGCGTTCGAGCTCCTGCGGGTCGAATTCGGATTCCTGCAGGATGTCGGCGAGAATATCGACCGCCAGCGGCACGTCGTCGGAGAGCACCCTCGCATAGTAGGATGTCGTCTCGACGCTGGTCGCGGCGTTGATCTCGCCGCCGACGTCCTCGATCTCCGAGGCGATTTCGAAGGCGCTTCGCCTTTTCGTGCCCTTGAACGCCATGTGCTCGAGCAGATGGGCCATGCCATGCTCGTCTTCACGCTCATTGCGGGCACCTGACTTGACCCAGGCCCCCAGGGCTACCGATTCGATGCTTGGAAGGGTTTCGGTGGCGACTGTCAGGCCGTTCGACAGACGGCTTACCTCAACACCCATATGGCTACTACTCCCTATTGCATGTCGCTCAAAATTGGACACGGTTTCGAGATAACGACATGCACGAAAACAAAAGCTTAAAGCGCGTCGCCTGCGTCCGTTTCGAAACGACGCGCCTTATCTGGCCGCTCGCGCGCGGCTGCCGACGTAATCTTCCACCATTTTCAGGTCGGATGGAAGTACCGTGTATTTTTCCTGCGCTCCCATCAACCCACCTAGCCACGCGGGCAGTGCGGGGGAGACGCCGCTGGCGGCCATGACGGCCGCGGGGAACTTGGCCGGATGGGCGGTGGCCAGCACCACCATCGGCACGGCGCCGCCGGCCCTGCCGGCGGCGACATGCACGGCCGCGGCGGTGTGCGGATCGAGCAGGTAGCCGCTGGTCGCAAGGGTCGAGCGGATGGTCTCGGCCACCTCCTCCATGGTCGCGCGGCCGGCATCGAATTCGGACCTTATTCCGGCGATTTCCGCCGCTTCGATTGTAAAGCCGCCGGACTGTTTGAGACCGTCCATGTAGCGCCGCACGGTTGCCGCGTTCCGGCCCGAGGCCTCGAACAGCAAGCGCTCGAAATTCGACGACACCTGGATGTCCATCGACGGCGAGGTGGTCGCGAAGACGCCCTTGGTGCGGTATTCGCCGGTTTCGAAGGTACGCGCCAGGATGTCATTGTCGTTGGTGGCTATGACCAGCCGCTCCATCGGCAGCCCCATCTTCTTGGCCGCGTAGCCCGCGAAGATGTCGCCGAAATTGCCGGTGGGGACCGTGAAGGAGATGGGCCGATCGGGTGCGCCCAGCGACAGCGCCGAGGAGAAATAATAGACGATCTGGGCCATGATGCGGGCCCAGTTGATCGAATTGACGCCCGAAAGGCCTACCCGGTCGCGAAAGCCATGATCGTTGAACATGTCTTTCAGCAGGCCCTGGCAATCGTCGAAATTGCCTTCGATCGCCAGCGCGTGGACGTTCTGCGCGCTCGAGGTCGTCATCTGCCGCTGCTGCACCGGCGAGACCCGGCCATGCGGAAACAGGATGAATATGTCTGTGCGGTCGCGCCCGGCAAACGCGTCGATGGCTGCTCCGCCAGTGTCGCCCGACGTGGCGCCGACAATCGTGGCGTGCTGGTCGCGCTCGGTGAGCACATGGTCCATCAGGCGGGCCAGGAGCTGCATCGCGACGTCCTTGAAGGCGAGCGTCGGCCCGTGGAAAAGCTCCAGGATGAAGGTGTTGGGTCCGGTCTGCACCAGTGGGCATATGGCTGGGTGACGGAAAGTGGCATAGGCCTGGCGGACCAGGCGTTCGAAAACACCGGCCGGGATCTCATCGCCAAGGAATGGCGACAGCAGGCGGATTGCAAGATCGGGATAGGCAAGGCCACGCATGGCGCGGATTTCGGCCGCGGAAAAATGCGGCCACTCCTGCGGCACGTAGAGGCCGCCGTCGCGCGCCAGTCCCGCCAGCACGGCGTCGGAAAATCCAAGCACTGGGGCTTCGCCGCGGGTACTCACATAGTGCATGTCACAAATCCGTTACTGCTTGGCGTTTGCGTCCACCGAAAGGTGGTTAATTTCCGCGCTGGCTCAGTCGCATTTTTGCCGCGCGGTTGATATAGGTCACCAGCTTTGCGAGAGGGAAGTGTTTCATGGCGTTTCACACATTCAGCGGCCGCTTTTTCGCGGGTCTTGCGCTCACCGGCTTTATGCTCGCCGCCGCCGGATGCCAATCCGGCGACAATGGCATCCTTAATCTTGGTATCGGCAAGAAGGACCCGGCGGCGCCTCCGCCGCCCCAGGACCCGAAAATTCTGGCCAGCCAGCTGCAGGCCTATTGCCCGCGAGTAACGGTGCGCGACGGCACCGCCTTCTTCAACACCTATGTCAACGACGTCCAGAAGCCCAGGTCCAAGGTCAGGAAGACCGGCGACGCCGCGCAGGATGCCGCCGCCCAGGCCGCGGCCGACGCGGCCGCTGCCACGCCGCCGGACGATTCGGCGAGGATCATCTATCAGGCCTCGATCAGCGACGTGACACGCGACTGCAGCCGTGCCGACGGTCAGCTGACGATGAAGATCGCCGTCGCGGGCAAGATCGTTCCGGGACCCAAGTTCTCGCCAGGCACCATCACAATGCCGATCCGCACGGCCGTGATGCATGGCACCGAGGTGCTTTACTCGCAGATTCATCAGTATCAGGTCCAGGTCACCGATCCTTCGGTGGCCACCCAGTTCGTCTTCACTGATTCCAACATTGTCGTGCCAGCGCCGAGCGCCCAGGACTATCAGGCCTACGCGGGCTATGATGAGACCGCGCCGAAAGGCCCGACCGACAAGCCGGGGAAGACCCGCAAGAAGAAGAGGGCCGCGACCAATTAGGTCCCGGCATGACATGAAGCGTGCGGCGTGCCGCACGCTTTTCAGGCGTCCGACCACACCGACAGCGCGGCGATCACGCTTTTCAGTTCTGGCCAGCGGCGTATGACCGTCTCGGCACCGGCCTCCGTTAGTGCGTCGGCGTGGCCGGGATAGCTGTGGGCCGCGCCGGTGAACCCGATGACGCGCATGCCCGCCGCCCTTGCGCCGTGGACGCCGTGCACGGAATCCTCGATGACAAAGGTGTTCGCCGGATTGGCGCCGAGCTTTTCCGCGGCAAACAGGAATACGTCCGGCGCAGGCTTGGTCTTCTTGCTTGGTATCTCAAGGGCCGAAAAGATCCGGCCGGAGAAGAACGGCAGCAGGTGCACTTTCTCGAGCATGAATTCGATCCGATCGGAGCGCGAGTTCGAGCAGACGCAGTGCGGTGCCGTAACCGCAGCGACCGCCTCGCGCACCCCATCGATGGCGCGGACGTCGCTGCGCAACTTGCGGTCCACAAGATCCTCGGCGCGATCGATCAGCGAGGCCTGGAAGGGGATGCTCGACTTCTCCTCGACCTTCATCATGATGTCCTTGAAGGTCAGTCCGGCATAGGTTTCCGCGAGTTCCTCGGCCGATATTTCAAATCCCGCCAAGGTCAGCAGTTCGGCCTCGACGCGTGCGGCGATGATTTCGGAATCGACGAGCACGCCGTCGCAATCGAAGATGACAAGGTCTGGCTGGGGCATGGTGATCCGGACAATGGGAGGATTGGGGAGGATTGAGAAGCCTCGTACGGCTCAGGCGGCGCGGCATACACCAACAGGGCGGCCTTCGCAAATTCCCTCGACCGTCGATTGGCCTTCACCGAATGTTTACGCTGATCGGTAACCATAACCAGGAGTAAACAGTAACGCGTGCTTGGGGTGTATCAATGTCTGCCGTGCGTCTTCTCGACGAGCTATCCCACGCTCCCCAGCAATCCGAGTGGCTGGACACCATCCTGAAGGGCGACTGTGTCGCCGCTCTCGACCGGCTGCCCGAAAAGTCGATCGACGTCATCTTCGCCGATCCGCCCTACAATCTGCAACTCGATGGCGACCTGCACCGTCCGGACCAGTCCAAGGTCGACGCGGTCGACGACGACTGGGACCAGTTTGAAAGCTTCGAGGCCTATGACGCCTTCACGCGTGCCTGGCTTTTGGCGGCGCGGCGCGTGCTGAAGCCCAATGGCACCATCTGGGTCATCGGCTCCTATCACAACATCTTCCGGGTCGGCGCCAAGATGCAGGATCTTGGGTTCTGGATCCTCAATGACGTGGTCTGGCGCAAGACCAATCCGATGCCGAACTTCCGCGGCCGTCGCTTCCAGAACGCGCATGAAACGATGATCTGGGCCACGCGCGACCAGAAGGGCAAGGGCTATACCTTCAACTACGAGGCCATGAAGGCCTCGAACGACGACATCCAGATGCGCTCGGACTGGCTGTTCCCGATCTGCACGGGCGGCGAGCGGCTGAAGAACGACAATGGCGACAAGCTGCACCCGACGCAGAAGCCTGAAGCATTGCTGGCCCGCATCATGATGGCCTCGACCAAGCCCGGCGATATCGTGCTCGACCCGTTCTTCGGCTCGGGCACCACCGGCGCGGTGGCCAAGCGCCTCGGCCGCCACTTCGTCGGTATCGAGCGCGAGCAGGCCTATATCGACGCCGCCAACGAGCGCATCGACGCGGTGCGGCCGCTGGAGGGCGCCGACCTGACGGTACTGACCGGCAAGCGTGCCGAGCCGCGCGTCGCCTTCGTCAGTCTCATTGACACCGGGCTGATGATGCCCGGCGCCACGCTCTACGACGCCAAGAAGCGCTGGGCCGCAAAGGTGCGCGCCGACGGCACGGTGGCGATCGGCCAAAGTGCCGGTTCGATCCACAAGATCGGCGCCGAGGTGCAGGGTCTGGACGCCTGCAACGGCTGGACCTTCTGGCACTATGAACGCAGCGGCGGCCTGACCCCGATTGACGAGCTTCGCCGCATTGCCCGGCTCGGCATGGAGCGGGCAGGGGCCTGACCCCGGTGCGCTGCCGCGCACAGCGTTGATTCAAAATCTCAGCCGGTCGCCCCAAGCGATTCAGATCACGTCTTGATTCCGAAGCGTTCAAGGTCCGCGCGAAGTGTCCCGGCATCGGTGAACAGCACGGCTTGCCAGCCCGCGGCCCTGGCGCCTTCGACATTCTTCTGGCTGTCGTCGATGAACAGCGTGGCCGACGGATCCAGTCCGAATGCGCCGACATGGTGGTCGTAGATGCCGCGATCCGGCTTGATCTTGCCGATCTCCCCGGAGATGGTCACGCCACGCGGCCGCTCGAGAAAATCGAAGCGCTGGCGCGCCTCGGCCAGCGTGTCGGCGGCGAAGTTGGTCAGCATCGTCACGTCGTGGCCGCTTTCGATCAGGCCGACCATGATGGCGACGCTGTCATCATAGGCATGCGGCACCATCTCATGCCAATGACGCCGGAAACCGCGGATGTTTTCCGCATGGTCGGGATGCTCCGCGATCAGCAGCGCCTCGGCCTCCTCCCATGTCCGGCCGCGGTCCTGCTCGATGTTCCAGTCATGCGTACAGACATTGTCGAAGAACCATTTCCGCTCCTTCTCGTCGGGAATGAGCCGGCTGAACGGAATGTCGGGATCGTAGTGGATCAGCACCTTGCCGATGTCGAAGACGATGTGGCGGATTTCAGTCATGCGGTTCTCGTTCAATGCGGTCGTGGCTTCTTGGTCGCGCCGGGTATCGCAGCCTCGATTGCCTTTTTCATGACGGTGGGCAACGCTTCGCCTGAAATGTCGGCGGGTAGCGACCAGAAATGACCGCTCGGCGTCGCGCCGCTGGTGCGGGCAAGGAAGATTTCCAGTTCGAGCGCGAAATGGGTGAAGACATGCGCGATGCGGCCGCTGCTTTGCCAGTCGGCTGCGAAGGGCGCCGCGGCAACCGTGCTGGCGCCATCGATCCGCGCCGTCCAGTCGGTGGTCGGCACTTCGGTCATGCCGCCGAGCAGGCCTTTTTCGGGGCGCTTGCGCAAAAGAATGGCGCCGTCGCTCCTCACCGCGACGAAGGCGGCGCCGCGCCGCAGCGGTTTGTCGGCCTTCGGCAGGCGCACCGGAAAATGCTCGGGATCGCCTGTGGCGACGGCGCTGCAATCTTCGCGCACGGGGCACAGCATGCAGCGCGGCCGGCGCGGGGTGCAGATCGTGGCGCCGAGATCCATCATCGCCTGGGCGAAGTCACCCGGCCTTGTCCCGGGCACCATGCGCTCCACATGGGCGCGTATCTCGGCCTTGGCCTCGCTCAGCGGAGTGGCAATCGAAAAAAGCCGCGAGACGACGCGTTCGACATTGCCGTCGACTACGGCGGCGGGCCGGTCGAAGGCGATGGCCGTGATAGCCGCCGAGGTGTAGGCGCCGATGCCGGGCAAGGCCCTCAAGGCTGCCTCGGTATCGGGAAACCGGCCGCCGCGCTTGGCCACCAGATCGGCGCAGGCCTTGAGATTTCGGGCGCGGGAGTAGTAGCCGAGCCCGGCCCAGGCCTTCATCACATCCTCGGTCGGTGCCGCGGCCAACGCCTCGACATCGGGCCATTTCTCGACAAAGGCGCGGAAATAGGATTTCACCGCCTCGACCGTGGTCTGCTGCAGCATGACCTCGGACAGCCAGATACGGTAGGGATCGGGGCGCACGCCGTTTGCATGCTCGCGCGGCGTGACGCGCCAGGGCAGTTCGCGGTGATGCACATCGTACCAATCGAGCAGGCGGGAGGCGATGGTGTTGCCGTCATCGGCAGGTGCGGCCTTGCGGGTATGATGCTGCGGTGCCATTGATCTGTCTTGGCCGGGCCGGAATCTGGTGAGGGTCGTGGTGGCTGGAGAACGTACATGGCAGGGAGAACGCCCTACGGCAATCCCGTCCCGGTAAGCGATCTTGCGACCAAGATCCTCGACCCGGTGCTGCGCAAACGGGCCGGCATTTCGATCGGCCTGGTCCAGTCATGGGAGGAGATCGCGGGCTCGCGCCTTGCCAGCCGCTCGCGCCCCGAGAAAATCCAGTGGCCGCGCCGCATGCATGAGGACGACCCGTTCGAGCCGGCGGTGCTGGTGATCGCCTGCGAGGGCATGGCGGCTCTCCATTTGCAGCACGAGACCGGCGAGATCATCAACCGGGTCAACGCCTTCCTCGGCTTCAACGCCATTGGCCGCATCAGGATCGTGCAAAAACCGGTCATGACCACCAAGGGACGGCCAAGACCGACCCTCAGGCCGCTGACGGCGGATGAGAAGACCAAATTGTCCGTCACCGTCGGATTGATCGAGGATGACGGACTGCGCGCCTCATTGGAAAAGCTTGGCGCAAGCATTCTTGGGGAAAAAAAGTCATAGATATGTCGCGAATATCTCGCATTCGTGATTGCCTTTGTCAGGCGCCGCGATTGGATTGGGGACCGAGATGCCTTAATTCGCGCGAAGTCTCGCTTTTTTGTCCCACCACATTGCAAAATCCAACTCTTGTCAGGTGATTCGTATGAACCGTCCCCCGTTCGGCCAGACCATGTCGCGCAGAAGCGCCCTGTCTTCGCTGGCCGCCATTTCGGCGGCGGCGCTGCTCGCTGCCTGCAGCGACTCCGGCAAGGAGGCCAAGCCCCCGGAGGAAAAACCCGCCGAGCCGGCGGCTCCCGCGAAGCCGGCGTCGCCGGCCGCCGCCGCGCCGGAAGCTCAGGGTACTGTCGACATGGCCCAATTGCTGAAGCCGGGTGCGTTGCCCGACAAGCAGATTGGCAAGGACGACGCCAAGGTCACCATCGTCGAATACGCCTCGATGACCTGCCCGCACTGCGCCCATTTCGCCGAAACCACCTTTCCGGATCTGAAGACGAAATACATCGACACCGGCAAGGCCCGCTACATCCTGCGTGAATTCCCGTTCGATCCGACCGCCGAGGCCGGTTTCATGCTGGCGCGTTGCGCCAAGGATAACTATTTCCCTATGGTGGACGTGCTGTTCCGGCAACAGGCGAACTGGGTTGGCGTCGCCAACACGAAGGATGCGCTTCTGCAAATCGCCAAGCTTGCAGGTTTTACACAGGAGTCCTTCGAGGCGTGCTTGACGGATCAGAAACTTCTGGACGATGTGAGATCGGTCCAGAAGCGCGGCGCCAGTGAATTCAAGGTCGACTCGACGCCGACCTTCTTCATCAATGGCAAGACCTACAAAGGGGCGATGTCGATTGCGGAAATGTCGGCCATCATCGACCCGCTGCTCTGACATCGGCTCAGCGCCTGGACGGCAGCACTACGGCGCTGCCGGCATTTACGAGGCGTGAATGAAATTTTCGCGCCTCCGCCTGCTCGGTTTCAAATCCTTCGTCGAACCTGGCGAGTTCGTCATCGAACGCGGGCTGACGGGTATCGTGGGGCCGAATGGCTGCGGCAAGTCGAACCTGGTCGAGGCGCTGCGCTGGGTGATGGGCGAGAGCTCCTACAAGAACATGCGCGCGTCCGGCATGGACGATGTCATCTTCTCCGGTTCCGGCACCCGCCCGGCGCGCAACACCGCCGAAGTCACGCTTTTCCTCGACAATAGCGATCGCTCGGCGCCCGCCGCGTTCAACGACGCCGATGAATTGCAGGTATCGCGCCGCATCGAACGCGACGCGGGCTCGCTATACCGCATCAACGGCAGGGAAGCCCGCGCCAAGGATGTGCAGCTTCTGTTCGCCGACCAGTCGACCGGCGCCCGTTCGCCGTCCATGGTCGGCCAGGGCCGTATCGGCGAACTGATCCAGGCGAAACCGCAGGCACGCCGCGCTTTGCTGGAAGAGGCGGCCGGCATTTCTGGTCTCCATACCCGTCGTCACGAGGCTGAACTGCGGCTCAAGGCCGCCGAGCAGAATCTCGAGCGCCTGGACGATGTGGTTGGTGAACTGGAAAGCCAGATCGAAAGCCTGAAGCGGCAGGCGCGCCAGGCATCGCGCTTCAAGAACCTGTCGGCCGACATTCGCAAGGCCGAGGCGACCCTGCTCCATCTGCGCTGGACGCTGGCCAAGACGCAGGAAGGCGAGGCCCGCTCGGCGCTGGCCATCGCCACGGCGCTGGTCGGTGACCGCGCCGCGGCCCAGATGGCCGCCGCCCGGGAGCAAGGCATTGGCGCGCACCGTTTACCTGAACTGCGCGACGCGGAAGCGGCCGCTGCGGCCGCCTTCCAGCGCCTGTCGATCGCCAAGTCGCAGATCGAGGAGGAAGCCGGACGCGTTCGTGCTCGACAGGCCGAGCTCGAGCGCCGGCTGCAGCAACTCGACGGCGACATTGCCCGCGAGGAGCGCATGGTCCGCGACAATGCGGATATTCTCGAACGCCTGCGCACGGAAGAGGCCGCGCTCAATTCGGAGAACGCGGGTGCGGCCGAGCGCGAGGCCAGCACCCGGGCGGCCTTCGAACAGGCGGCATCGACGCTTTCGCAAGGCGAAGCCAGGCTTGCCGCGTTGACCGCCGAACGCGCGGAGGCCGCGGCCTCGCGCAATCAGACCGAACGGACGTTGCGTGACACCGCGGAGCGCCGCGACCGCTTCGCGCGCCAGCTCGCCGATGTCGACCGGGAATTGTCGGAAATTATCTCGAGAGTGGCGGGCCTGCCGGATCCTGCCGAAAAGCGCCTCATGGTCGAACAGGCCACGGCGCAGCTGGAAGAAGCCGAGTTGGCGGTCTTGGCGGCCGAGCAGTCGGTCATCGATGCTCGCGCCGGCGAAAGCGCTGCCCGGCCGCCGCTTCAGGACGCCAAGGCCGAACTGGCGCGCATCGAGACGGAAGCACGCACGCTGGCCAAGATCCTCAACGCCGGCGCGGGCGGCCTGTTTCCGTCCGTGCTGGAGCAGATCAGCGTAGAACGCGGCTTCGAGACGGCGCTCGGTGCGGCGCTTGGCGAGGACCTTGACGTGCCGCTCGACCGCAGCGCGCCGGCACATTGGGGTGAAAGCGCGATCCAGCCCGGTGACGCCGCGCTGCCGGAAGGAGCCCTGAGCCTTGCCAGTGTGGTTCGTGCCCCGGCACAGCTTGCCCGCCGCCTGGCCCAGATCGGCATTGTCGAGGTCGCCGATGGCCGTCGGCTGCAGGCGCTGCTGGTGCCGGGCCAGCGTCTGGTCAGCCGCGACGGTGCGCTATGGCGTTGGGACGGGCTGACGGCCAGCGCCGATGCGCCGACTGCCGCCGCGCAGAGGCTGGCGCAGAAGAACCGGCTGGCCGAACTCGATGCCGAAGCGGTGCAGGCGACGATTGCCATGCGTCGGGCCGAGGACGCGCTTGCCCAGGCAGAGCAGGCGCTTCGGCTGGCGAGCGACACCGAGCGCAACACGCGCCAGGCCGGACGCGATGCGCAGCATCGGCTGGACGCCGCCCGCAACGCGCTGGCCGAGGCCGAAAAAGCGGGCGGGGAATTGTCGAGCCGGCGCGCCGCACTCGACGAGGCACGCGGTCGCATCGTCGACAGCCATGAAGAGGCCGCGGCGGTCTTCGCCGAGGCGGAGATGCTGCTGCGGGACGCGCCTGATCTGGGTGATCTGCAGTTACGGCTTGAACAGTCATCGGCAAATGTTGCCCGCGACCGTGCGACACTTGCCGATGCGCGCGCCGTCCACGAGGGGTTGCGGCGCGAAGCCGAGGCACGCACGCGCCGGCTCGATGCCATTGGCGCCGAGCGCGCCAACTGGCTGGAGCGCGCCGAAAACGCATCGACGCAGATCGTCTCGCTTGGCGAGCGCAAGGCCGAGGCAGAGGTCGAGCGAGAGCGGCTGGCCGACGCGCCGGACGAGATCGACGCCAAACGCCGCGCATTGCTGTCGCAGCTCACCGAGGCCGAGACGTTGCGCAAGGCGGCGGCCGACCGTCTTCAGGAAGCGGAAAACAGGCAATCGGAATTGGACAAGGCGGCCACAGGCGCCATCCAGTCGTTGGCCGAGGCGCGCGAGACGCGTGTCCGCGCCGAGGAGCGGCTGACAGCCGCCGACGAGCGCCGGCTGGAAGTCGAGGCGCGCATCCAGGAAACGCTCAACACCCCGCCGCATCTGGTCATCCGCCACACCGGCCTCGAGGCCGACAGCCCGATGCCGGAAATGGCCGAGATCGAGCGCCAGCTCGACCGCCTGAAAATCGAGCGCGAACGGCTTGGCGCCGTCAATTTGCGGGCCGAGGAGGAGCAGAAGGAACTCTCCGACCGGCTGGAGACGATCGTCTCCGAACGCGAGGACATCATCGAGGCGATCCGCAAGCTCAGGCAGGCCATCCAGAGCCTTAACCGCGAAGGTCGCGAGCGGCTGCTGGCCGCCTTCGACGTGGTCAACGGTCATTTCCAGCGGCTGTTCTCGCATCTGTTCGGTGGCGGCACGGCCGAACTGCAGCTGATCGAATCCGAGGATCCGCTGGAAGCCGGGCTCGAGATCCTCGCCCGCCCGCCCGGCAAGAAGCCCCAGACCATGACGCTGCTCTCGGGCGGCGAGCAGGCGCTGACGGCAATGTCGCTGATCTTCGCCGTTTTCCTGACCAACCCGGCGCCGATCTGCGTGCTCGATGAAGTCGACGCGCCGCTGGACGACCACAATGTCGAACGTTTCTGCAATCTCATGGACGAGATGGCGGCCACCACGGAGACGCGCTTCGTCATCATCACGCACAATCCGATCACCATGGCCCGCATGAACCGGCTGTTCGGCGTGACCATGGCCGAGCAAGGCGTCAGCCAGCTGGTATCGGTCGACCTGCAGGCCGCCGAAGCAATGCGGGAAGCCAGCTGATCCACAGGCCGTGTCCACGCCAGGGTTGACGGCATTCGCTGGGGAGATTCAATCCGGCTGGCTGATGTCAGCCTCCCGTCGAAGGCGATATCTGGCGTATTGCCAATGCACCGGCGAAGGTGGCCCAAAAATCAGTTGGACTCTTGCCTGTCCGTGTCGTCGCGCTTCGACGGGCGGTCTGAAATATGGCTCGGCCACCAGACGATGAAGTAGCTGCCCACTTGCCAGACCGGCACCTGACGCTTCTGTTCGCGACGCCTGAGTTCATCGCGCTTCTTGATCTTCAGCGTTCCGCCTGGCAGCCTTATCCTGATGGTCATCAAATGCCTGTGAGCGAATGGCGTGTTCCAAAATACGAACGCCGACGTTCAGAGTTTCTTTTTTTGGAATATTGGCAAACAATGCAAGCACTAGCCGGGCTGAATTCTGTCCCGGGCCGAGTATGCGAAAATGATCGCAATTTTAATTCAAATGGTCAACCATCGAGCATCTTTACACACGATGCAAAGCTGGGGAAAACCAGATCATTCTTCAGGTAAAGTGCCTAGCCTTGGCGACCCACGATCCGCCTCAGGCCGACGACCGCGATCAGGCCACAAGAAATGCCAAGACAATCGGCAACCCAGTCGAGAATGTCGAGGTCGCGGGCGATCAGGGACGTCCCCTGCAGAACTTCGATCGCTCCACCAACAAGCGCCAGGAAAATGACCACCCATGCCTTGCGCTGCGGCCAGCCGAGGATCCCAAGGAATGTCAGCACGGCAAAGGCGCTGGCGTGGTTCAGCTTGTCCGAGTGAAAGCCGATGTTAAGCCCGAATTGTTCCAGGCGTGACGCAGGCAGGAGCGCAAGCACAAGAACAGCGATCAGCGCGACGAAGAAGCCGGCTCGTTCGATTGCTGGATAGAGTTTCATGCGCTCCAACGACAAATCGTGCGCCTGAACGCTGCAAAACCCGAGCGAGTTCGGAGGTCGGCCCCCGCGGGGCGAGCGGTGTTCGAGCGGGGCTCCATGGCGGCACGATTGCATCCGATGCCGGTAAAAGCAACGGGCGTTGGCGGATCAGCCGACCTCGTTTCTCGTGTGCGATAGACGCGATTTAAAGGCTTGTGTAGTAAGCAGTCGTCCGCGACCGCCTTCCGGTGGTGCGCATCCGCTGCGGGAGTCTGCCACCTTGAGCCTCAGGATCGTTGGACAAGCCATGCCCAACACCTTCGAATTCGAAACCGAGGCGCTCATCAAGGCGTCCGGATTTCGGGAGTATGATGCGCGCTGGTGGTTCGGCCATGCTGGCTCCACGGTGCCGCCCGAACTCAACCTGATCGGCGTGCAGGCGCTCGGCATGGGGCTTGGCACCTTGATACGCCGCATGGGCGCCGGCCCGGATATCGTTACCGGGCATGATTTCCGCTCCTATTCGCTTTCCATCAAGCTGGCGCTGATCGCGGGTCTCATGGCAGCCGGGGCGAGAGTGAAGGACATCGGCCTGGCGCTCTCTCCGATGGCCTATTTCGCCCAGTTCGCGCTCGACACGCCGTCCGTCGCCATGGTCACCGCCTCGCATAACGAGAATGGCTGGACCGGCGTCAAGATGGGGGCGCAAAGGCCTCTGACGTTCGGTCCCGAGGAGATGAGCGCGCTGAAAGAGATCGTGCTGGCCGGCGATTTCGATCTTGTCGGCGGCGGCTCCTACGACTTTGTCGCGGGCTTTCGCGAGGCCTATCTGGACGATCTTGTCGGCGAAAAGCGCGTATCGAGACCGCTCAAGGTGGTGGCTGCCTGCGGCAATGGCACGGCCGGCGCCTTCGCGCCCCAGGCCTTGCAACGCATCGGCTGCGAGGTGATCCCGCTCGATGTCGAACTCGACCACACCTTTCCGCGCTACAATCCCAATCCCGAGGACATGCGGATGCTGCACGCCATCCGCGACAAGGTGCTGGAGACCGGCGCCG
>NZ_JBAZUD010000110.1:0-17844 GCF_041661565.1 Mesorhizobium sp. | reverse complement strand
GCTCGACGAACCGACCAACGATCTCGACATGGAGACGCTGGAACTGCTGCAGGAACTGGTCGCCGGCTTTGCCGGCACTGTCATCCTGGTCAGCCACGACCGCGATTTCCTCGACCGCACGGTAACCAGCATCATCGCGCCCGACGGCGACGGCCGCTGGATAGAATATGCCGGTGGCTATTCCGACATGCTGGCGCAGCGCGGCGGCACCAGGCTCGAAGACCGCAAGGCCCGCGCCAGGACCGAAGCCGGCGATGCGCCGGCGTCCGGCAAGAGCGATCAAGTCCCTCCAAAAGGGCCGGTGAAGAAACTGTCGTTCAAGCAGAAATTCGCGCTGGAATCGCTGCCCAAGAAAATGGAAGCGGTGACGGCGTCGATCTCACGGCTGGAGAACAACATCGCCGATCCCGCCTATTACGAGCGCGATCCGGCCTCGTTCCAGAAGACCATCGCCGCCCTCGACAAGGAGCGCGCGACGCTGGCGGCGCTGGAGGAAGAGTGGCTGGAACTGGAGATGCTGCGGGAGGAGATGGAGGGGTGAACGATTGCATGCGGTCTTTTGTGCGCGTACATTATGCGCATAAGAGAGGTCACCCCATGCTCCAATCGACGCCAAAATCTCAGAGGACGTCCGTCAACACGTCCATTGACTCGCAGTTGATCAAAGACGCCAAAGCATTGGGTATCAACATCTCTCGCGCTGCCGAGGCAGGTATTGCGAAAGCGATAGCGGCGGAAAAAACGCGTCGATGGCAGGAAGAAAACAAGGAAGCCATCGAGAGCTCCAATGAGTATGTCAGGCGCAACGGATTGCCATTGGCCAAACATCGGCCGTTCTGATGGCACGTTACGATTTTTATCGGAATGCCGACGGCAACGGTTATCTTCTCGATGTTCAGTCCGACCTTCTTGGAGGGTTGAGCACGAGAGTGGTCATTCCGTTGATGCCGCCCAACATTGCCCCGATTCCTGGCCGCCGGCTAAACCCGACCTTCGCCATAAACGGCAAGGATCATGTGATGGTCACGCAGTTTATGTCGGCTTTCACCGCCTCCGAACTCCCGGATGCGGAGGGGAACCTCTCGAAGCACCACGACGACATCGTCGCCGCGCTCGACATGCTATTCCAGGGCTTCTGAAAGAAGGCGACCGTTATGCCGCCCGATCAGCCCGCCGTCTTCGCCTGCCAGGCCTTGATCGCCTCGTCGAACACCTTCTCGCCGGGAATGCCCTTTTCCATGGTCAGCAGCGCCCGCCGTCCGGTCTTGTAGACCACCGGCACGTCGATCCAGTCCTGGCCGCGCAGCAAGGTCAGATTGGCGTCCTCGTCGGCCTTGGTGTCGTTGAGCGCGACGAGGAAGAAACCGTCGGCGATCTTGGCCGGAATGCCGATCAGCGGGCTGCCGGCATCCTGTTCGGAACTCTTCATGGCGACGCGCAGGATGTTGTCGACGCCGCCGCCCTCGAAGCCGTCCGGCGTCAGGAAGATCATCTCGATGATATGGCTGGCCGGCAGCGTCTGGTCGGTGTTGCGGCGGATGGTCATCCGCAGCTGGATGTCCTTGCCGGGGATGGTCGCCTCGGCGCGGATCGCCGGCTCGGGCGGCAGGTCCCCGCCTGGCGATTCCTGCACCAGCGACCAGACGATGCTGCCCGGTTCAGCGGAACCTTGCGCCGTGCTGGTGCGCTCCTCGTAGAAGATCGCCTTCTGACCGACCGGCAATGAGGGTTCCGTTGCCGCGGCGGCCGCCGGCGCTGACGGCGAGGCGGCCGCATCGGCCGGCGCAGTTCCATTGGCGGGTGGCGTCGCGGGTGCGGCGCCTGTCGCCGGGGGCGTGGTCGCCGCCGGCGCGGCCGCCCCTGGCGTGTCCGCGGTCGGTGCCGGAACAGGCGGTGCGGAAAGGGCAGGCGCGTTCGTCGCGTTCGGCGGCGTGGTCAGGGCGGCGACGGATTCGCCTTCACCGATACCGGTTTGTCCGCCGGCCGGGCCTGGATCGACTTCGCTGCCCTGCGGCGTCAGACGCTGGGTGAACTTTGTGCTCTCAGCCTCGGCGGCCGGCGCCGCTGGCGCGGGCGCTGCAGCCGAATTGGTTGCCGGCTTGACCGGCGCCGGCTTCGCCGGTTCGGTATTCGCCACCTTAGTGCCGTCGAGCCCCAGCATCTTGCTGAAGGCATCCTTGTTCAGCCAGATGCCATAGCCGCCGCCGGCAACGACCAGCAGCGCGATGACGGCGGCAACCAGCCCGCCATAGCCGCGCTTGCGCTCGGCAGGACGCAGGCGCTGGAACGTGTCGGATACCGGCTGCTCGTTGTTGTCAAAGACATCGACTTCGTCGTCGGCACGGTTTGCGTCCATGCCTGCGAGCGCCGCTTCGGCACGGACGGGAGCCGAAGGCGCTGGCGTCGGCTTGGGCCAGCTCGGCTCGACCTTGGCTGCGGCTGGAGGCGCCGGCCGGAAAGGCTCCGGCTTGGCGGCGGGCGGCGCCGCCCAGGCCGGTTCCGCCTTTGCCGGTTGGCGTGTGTGGCTCGGCTGGTTCCTGTTTCGATCGATCGAGGAAAAGATGTGTTCCAGTTCCGCGAGAGGGTCTGTCTCGGGGACGCTCCTAGTATACTCCTGGTCCACGCTGGCGATGGCTTCTTCCAGCAATCGCTTCTGATTGCTGATGGCTTCAGCGGGCATCGGAGGCGACTTTTCAGCCAGCTTCTTTCCCAGCATGGCACGAACGCTGGCATAGATGCGCGTACGCTTTTCAGGCGTATCGTCGCCATGCTTGGCCAGCGCCTGTTTCAGAATAGGAACGAAATCTACCATGCTTCGGTCGACCTGTATTTTGCTTCCGCGCCGGCCCCCACAAATCGGCCGAGATGCCCGGAAAGGCTTCAGAAACTAGTCTTGAAAAGGATCGGTCACAAGTATCGTATCGTCCCGTTCCGGGCTCGTGGAAAGGAGCGCGACCGGGGCGCCGATCAGCTCCTCGATATACCTGACATACTTGACCGCCTGGGCCGGGAGGTCGTTCCAGCTGCGCGCGCCGGCCGTGGTGCCTTTCCAGCCCTCCAGCGTCTCGTAGACGGGTTCGACACGCGCCTGGGCGCCCTGGCTGGCGGGCAGGTAATCGATCATCTCGCCGTCGAGACGGTAGCCAGTGCAGACCTGGATCTCATCCAGTCCGTCAAGCACGTCGAGCTTGGTCAGCGCGATGCCCTTGATGCCATTGACGGCGACAGCCTGGCGCACCAGCACCGCGTCGAACCAGCCGCAGCGGCGCTTGCGGCCGGTGACGACGCCGAACTCATGCCCGCGCGTGCCCAGGAATTCGCCGATGTCGTTCTTCTGCTCGGTCGGGAAAGGACCTTCGCCGACACGCGTCGTATAGGCCTTGGTGATGCCGAGCACATAGCCGATGGCACCTGGACCGACACCGGATCCGGCGGCGGCCTGGCCGGCGACGGTGTTGGACGAGGTGACGAACGGATAAGTGCCATGATCGATATCGAGCAGGGTGCCTTGCGCGCCCTCGAACAGGATCCGTTCGCCGGCCCGGCGCTTGTCGTCAAGAATCTTCCAGACCCGATCCATATAGGGCAGGATCTGGTCGGCAACCGACGTCAGCTCCTGCAGGATCGCGTCATGCGTGACCTCGGCATGGCCAAGCCCCCGACGCAACGCATTGTGGTGCGTCAGCAGCCTGTCGACCTTCAAGGGCAGCGTTTCCAAATCCGCCAAATCCATCACCCTGACCGCGCGACGGCCCACCTTGTCTTCATAGGCGGGGCCGATGCCGCGGCGGGTCGTGCCAATCTTCGTTCCGGAATTGGAGGCGGCGTCCTCGCGGAATCCGTCCAGCTCCCGGTGCAGCGACAGGATAAGCGCTGTGTTTTCGGCTATTTTCAGGCGATCGGGCGTAACTTCGACGCCTTGCGCCCGGAGCTTCGCCACTTCGGCGACGAACGCATGCGGGTCGAAGACGACGCCATTGCCGATGATGGACAGTTTGCCCTGCCGCACGACGCCCGACGGCAACAATGACAGCTTGTAGACTTTGCCGTCGACGACCAGCGTGTGGCCGGCATTGTGACCGCCCTGAAAGCGCACCACGACATCGGCGCGCTCCGACAGCCAGTCGACTATCTTGCCCTTGCCTTCGTCGCCCCATTGTGAGCCGACGACCACCACATTGGCCATGTTTCTTTTCCCTTGAGACGCCGCCTGGCGGCTGGAAGACTGTTCAAAACGACAGGCCTCTATAACGTCAAGACCACGTCAGCGCGACCTTTCTTTGCCGCCGAAAATGCCCCCAGGCACAACAATTTTCGGCTTTGACATCATTTACTTGCGCCGGCCGGGCCAATAGGCCCGGCTAACAGTGCGGCTCGCCCGCCGCGACCCGGATCCCGCGATGCATCGAAACGCCTATTTATTCCTGCTGCTCACCACCTTGCTGTGGGGCGGCAACTCGGTGGCCGGCAAGCTTGCCGTCGATCATGTGTCGCCGATGACGCTGGTCTTCCTGCGCTGGGTGCTGGCCGTGCTGATCATGCTGCCGATCGGCTGGCGCACGATCCAGACGGACTGGCCGGCGGTGCGCAGGCACTGGCTCGTCCTGGCGGCCCTTGGCGCCAGCGGCTTCACCCTGTTCAACACGATCTTCTACACAGCGCTGAACTACACGACGGCGATCAACGTCTCCATCGAACAGGCGGCAATGCCGATCCTGATCATGACAGCCAATTTCGTCTTCTTCCGCCTGCGCGTGAACTGGGCCCAGATTGCCGGCGTCGTGCTGACCATCGCCGGCGTCATCCTGACCGCCTGTCATGGCGACCCGCGCCGGCTGCTGACGCTTGAACTGAATTTCGGTGACGCCCTCATGCTGGTCGCGGTGGTTATCTACAGCGGCTATTCCGTCGGGCTGCGGCTGAAGCCGGCGATGCAGTGGCAGAGCCTGATGCTGGCCCTGTCGGTTGCGGCACTCGTCACATCGTTGCCCTTCTTCCTGTGGGAGCTGGTCGCCGGCAGGGTTATCGTACCCGACATCCGCGGTTGGACGGTGATCGCCTACACCGCCGTCGGCGCCTCGATCATCTCGCAGATCGCCTACATTAGGGGCAATGAACTCATCGGCGCCAACCGCGCCGGCCTGTTCATCAATCTGGTTCCCATATTCGGCACGCTGCTGTCGGTGCTGATCGTCGGCGAGTCATTCCAGGTCTATCAGGCGATGGCGCTAGCGCTGGTGCTGGGCGGCATCGGACTTGCCGAATACAGCGGGCGCAGGACGGCGACGCGCGCAGAACCATAGGTCCTAGTTGAGCAATTCCTTGCGGACCGCGGCGACATCGCCGGGCGAAACCGCTGGAGCGGCATTGCCCCAGCTGCTGCGCACATAGGTCAAGACATCGGCGATTTCCTGGTCCTTGAGGCGCCACGCCAAGGAGGGCATGGCAGGCGTCGTCGGCGCGCTGGCGGTGTGAACGGCCTGGCTTCCGGCCAAAACCACCCGGGCAAGCGTTTCGGGATTGCCCTGCGCGACGACCGCGTTGCCGATGAGCGGCGGGATAAGCGCCCCGGCCCCGGCTCCGTCGCCGCCGTGGCAGGCCGAGCAAGTGTCGTGGTAGATCGCCTCGCCCGCGACCATGCGCGCTTGCTCGGGCCTTGGCGCTTGCGCGCTGGCGGTATCCTTGCCCAGGCTCCTGAGATAGACGGCAATGGCCTTGAGGTCCGGATCCGTCATTTTGGAGGTCGAGTTTTCGATGGCCTCGGCCATCGGGCCGGACGCGATCGAATGCCCGTTGACGCCGGTCTTGAGGTAGGCGACCAGATCCTCATCCGACCATTTGCCAAGGCCGGATTGAGCATTGTTGGTGATGTCTGGCGCGAACCAGCCCTGCAGTGACGCCCCTTGCAGGAAAACGCTGTCCTCGTCTGCTCCCAGAACGGATTTCGGCGTATGGCAGGTGCCGCAGTGCCCGGCCCCCTGCACGATATAGGCGCCGCGATTCCATTCGGCCGATCTGGACGGATCCGGCTTGAAATCCTGCTCGGTGAAGTTAAGCAGGTTCCAGCCCCACATCGCCAGCCGGATGTTCACCGGAAACGGCAGCTGGTTGGCTTCCACCTTGTTCGAGACGGGCTCGACCGTCGTGAGGTAGGCCCACAGGTCGGAAATGTCCTGCTCGTTCATCCTCGTATAGGCGGGATATGGCATGGCCGGGTAGAGCCGCACGCCGTCGTGACCGATGCCGGATTTCATCATGCTGTGGAAATCGGCCTCGGACCAGTTGCCTATGCCTGTGGCGTGGTCGGGCGTGATGTTGGGCGGCACCAGCGCACCGAACGGTGTCTCGAGCGGCAGGCCGCCGGCCAGTGGCCTGCCGCCAGGCCTCGTATGACAGCCATTGCAGTCGCCGAGCACGGCCTGGTACTGGCCGCGCATGATCTGGTCCGCCTGGTCGGCGCCGCTTGCCGGCGCAATCGCCAGGATCGAGGCGCCGGCGGCGAGTGCGCCAGCCAACGCCCTCATGCCTGCACCAGCGGCGCGCCGGGATTGCGCAGATACTGGTTGCGGATGGCGTCGGCGGCGCGGAAGGCCAGCGCGCCGACAGTGCCGGTCGGGTTCTTGCCGGCGTTTTGCGGGAAGGCCGAGGCGCCGATGACGAAGACGTTGGGCACATCCCAGCTTTGCAGGAAAGTATTGACCGCGCTCTTTTTCGGATCCGTTCCCATGATGGCGCCGCCCGTATTGTGGGTGCTCTGGTAAGGAACGCTGTTCCAGCCCTTCTTGAGACGGCTGACATTGTACTGCTTGCCGCCGAGCGCCTTGGCGATCTCCTCCATCCGGTCGCCGACATAATTCGACATGCGGATATCATTGTCGGGAAAATCGAACGTCATGCGCATCAGCGGCCGGCCGAAGCGATCCTTGTAGGTCGGATCGAGGTCGAGGTAGTTCGTCCGTGTCGCGTAACTGCTGCCCTGGGACGAGTAGCCCAGCGTGCTCTTGTAGCCATCGACCGTCGCTTTCTTCCAGGCGCTGCCCCATTTCGGCGTGCCGGGCAGCGTCGGCCTTGTCGCGATCGGCCGACCGTTGGTGGGAATGCAATTGATGCCGGCGCCGCCGACGAAATCGAGCGCGCCGTGATCGAAAGCGTCGCCATTATAGTCGTCGATCGTCTGGCCGAGCGCGCCCGCCGCGACGAACGGGTTGAAATTCTTGTCGTCGAAGAAAACCTGCGCGCCGGCGTTGGTCTGGTAGCAGTAATTGCGGCCCACTGTGCCCTCGCCGGTGACGGGATCGTAGATCCTGCCGATGCCCGACAGCATCATCAGCCGGGCATTGTGCAGGCCGTAGGCGCACAGGAGCACGAGATCGGCAGGCTGGAAGAATTCCTGTCCCGACGTGTCGACATAGGTGACGCCGCGCGCCGACTTGCCGCCCGAGGCGAGGTCGACATGCAGCACTTCGCTGTCGGTGCGGACCTCGAAATTGGCCTTCTTCATCAGCACCGGGAGGATGGTGGTCTGGGCGCTGGCCTTGGAATAGTTGGCGCAGCCGAAACGCTCGCAGAAGCCGCAATAGGTGCACTGCCCCATGGTGATGCCGAGCGGATTGACGTAGGTCCGCGACATGTTGGCCGATGGTGTCGGGAACGGATGCAGTCCTATCGAGCGCCCGACATTGGCAAACAGGGTCGGCGCGTAGGTCATCTCCATCGGTGGGTTCGGATAATCGCGCGCCCGCGGATCCTCGAACGGATTGCCGCCTTCCTGCACCTGGCCCTTGATGTTGCCGGCCCTGCCCGAAATCCCCGCCAGATATTCGAACTGGTCGTAATAGGGTTCCATTTCGGCGCCCGTCACGCCCCAGTCCTCCACCTGGAGGTCCGCGATCCTGGCCGCGCCATATTTGCGGGTCAGGTTGGTCTTGATCTGAAAGTCCGAATCCCAGAACCGCCAGGTGTGGCCGTTCCAGTGCACGCCGGCGCCGCCGACGCCATTGCCGGGCAGGAAAGAGCCGAAATCGCGCATCGGCATCGCCCTCTGCGAGGGGTCGTTGCGCATCGTCATGGTTTCCACGGCAGGCTGCAGGAACAGGTCGCGCCGCACGCTGTAGCGCAATTCATCCTGCGCGTAGCCGATGTTGAAATCGGTTGCCGTGTCGCGCCACGGACCGCGCTCGATGGCCAGCACGTCGAGGCCCTGATCGGTCAGTTCATGCGCAAGGATGGCTCCGGTCCAGCCGAGGCCGACGATCACGACATCTTTGCGGGGCAGGATCGTCGTCATGGTCAGCTCCTCTTCACAAGCCATTCCGGGCTGCCCTCGATGGACACGGGCGGCCTGGGGTAGGGCTGATTGTGCTTGCTGACATGATCCCGGTAATCGTAGCGCGCGCCGGGGAAGCCAAGCATGCGCCACGACACCATGTCCTTGTTGCCGCCATAGACCGGGTCGGCAAAGAACCCTTCCATCGTGTTCTGCAGCAGAAGCCCGAAGAAGCCGGCGGCCTTGACGCCGTTTGGCAAGTCGACCTTTCCAGCCTCCATTGCGCTGAGGAATTCATCCTGCTCGGCCGGCTGAAGCTCGGCGAACGTCTTGCCGTCCCGCTGCTTCAGGAAGGCGTCGATGGCGGCAAGGCCGACGCGGTAACGCTGGGCCGGATTGGCCTCGCCCTGATAGCCCTGTGTGGGCAATCCCGGCAGGAACGGCCCTTGGGTATAGAGCCTGCTCGAGGTTCCGAACGCGCCCGTCAGCTGCCTGTCGATATAGACGACGCAGCCTGCTTCCTTGCCGCCGACGCTGAGGTCGTCGGCGGGGACGAGGCGGTCGACGATGGCCTCGACCAGGGCTGCTTCCTGCGGTGAAAAGAACTGCCAGCCGCCAGGCACGACCTGCATGGGCGGATCAGACGACAAGGGCGCCCAGGGCAAGGACCCCGAGAGAGAGCGGGCGAGGCTTGCCGAGGTGGCGGTCAGGGTGAACATTGCGACAGATGACAGGAAAAGGCGCCGGTTCAGTCGAGCAGTATTCCCATAGTTCATCGAAACCACCTGGACAGCAAAAAGCGCGCACCGACAGATGCGCATAAATCATGACTAAACCTGGAAGGTTTTAATCAGACGAGCCGACTGGAAACAAACTGAGGAAAGAAAGCCAGATCGTCAAGCAGATCACGAAATCGTTAGATAGACCCGGAAGTTCGGCTTATTTCAATCTGCTAATTTACCTCGGATAGAAGGAAACAATTGCAACGGCGCGGTCTTCGCCGGCAAAATTACATTCGCCGAATGCAGAATTGCCCGCGACCGTGCAGGTCGGCATGCGCCTGGCAGGGCATCCGCGGGCTGGACCGAGGCCGAAGACGCAAGCGGCCCGCGGGCTCCGAGAGCACGCGAGCCGTTGCATCATGCTACGACTTTTGGGGCTACACCCCGCCGACGTCGAACTGGAGCCGCTTGGCCGAATCGATCGACTTGTTTGCCCGCACTTGCTCCAGCACCTTTTCCGGGAACGGCGCATCGAGATAGAGCAGCGCGATGGCATCGCCGCCCGGCCGGTTGCGGCCGAGCTGGAAGTTGGCGATGTTGACGCCGTTCTCGCCGCACACCGTGCCGAGCAGGCCGATGATGCCCGGCGCGTCGGCATTGGTGGTGTAGAGCATGTGCTGGCCGACCTCGGCGTCGAGATTGATGCCCTTGATCTGGATGAAGCGTGGCTTGCCGTCGGAAAAGCAGGTGCCGGCAATCGAGCGCGTCCTGTGCTCGGTCTTGACGGTGAGCTTGATGTAGCCGTCGAACACGCCCGATTTGTCGCGCTTGACCTCGGCGACGATGATGCCGCGCTCCTTCACCATGATCGGCGCCGACACCATGTTGACGTCGGCGACCTGTGGCCGGATCAATCCGGCAAGCGCCGCGCTGATCAGCGCGCGGGTGTTCATGGTCGCGGTCGAGCCGTCGAACAGGATCTCGACCTCCTTGATCGGATCCTCGGTGACCTGGCCGACAAAGGCGCCGAGCACTTCTGCAAGCTTGACGAACGGCTTCAGCCGCGGCGCTTCCTCGGCCGTGATCGACGGCATGTTGATGGCGTTGGAGACGGCGCCCTTGATCAGGTAATCCGACATCTGCTCGGCCACCTGAAGCGCGACATTCTCCTGCGCTTCCGCCGTCGAGGCGCCGAGATGCGGCGTCGCCACCACGTTTTCCATGCCGAACAGCTCGTTCTGTTCCGCCGGCTCGACCTCGAACACATCGACGCCGGCGCCAGCCACCTTGCCGCTTTTCAACCCCGCGATCAGGTCGGCCTCGACGATCAGCCCGCCGCGCGCGCAATTGATGATGCGCACGCCTTTCTTCATCTTGGCGATTGCCGCGGCATCGATGATGTTGCGCGTCTTGTCGGTCAGCGGCGTGTGCAGGGTGATGAAGTCCGCGCGGGCGAAGAGTTCGTCCAGTTCGACCTTGTCGACACCGAGTTCCTCGGCGCGCTTGTCCGACAGGAACGGATCGAAGGCGATGACATGCATCTTCAGGCCGACCCCGCGCGTGGCGACGATCGAACCGATGTTGCCGCAGCCGATGACGCCCAGCGTCTTGCCGGTGATTTCGACACCCATGAAACGGTTCTTCTCCCACTTGCCGGCATGGGTCGAGGCGTTGGCTTCCGGGATCTGGCGGGCGAGCGCGAAGATCATGGCGACCGCGTGCTCGGCCGTCGTGATCGAATTGCCGAACGGCGTGTTCATCACGATGATGCCCTTGCGGCTCGCCGCCGGGATATCGACATTGTCGACGCCGATGCCGGCGCGGCCGATGACCTTGAGCCTGGTGGCGGCGTTGATCAGCTTCTCGGTGACCTTGGTCGCCGAGCGGATGGCGAGCCCATCATACTGGCCGATCACTTCGAGCAGCTTTTCCTTGTCCTTGCCGAGATCGGGCAGATAGTCGACCTCGACGCCGCGATCCTTGAAGATCTGCACGGCGGTGGGAGAGAGTTTGTCAGAGACGAGTACACGGGGCGCCATGGCGGCCTCCTGGAAATGGGATTGATCTGGGAAATGCGCGGCCCGAAGGCCGCCAGTCTAATCTCAGGCGGCTGCCTTCAGCGACGCCTTCTGCGCGGCGAAGGCCCAGTCCAGCCAGGGCAGCAGCGCTTCGAGATCGGATGTCTCGACCGTTGCGCCGCACCAGATGCGCAGGCCGGGCGGCGCGTCGCGATAGGAGCCGATGTCGTAGGCGACGCCTTCCTTGTCGAGCACCGAGACCAGGCCCTTGGCGAAGGCTGCCTGTCCGTCGGCGTCGAGCGCGGCGATGTCCGGATCGGTGAAGGACAGGCAGACCGATGTGTTCGACCGCGTCGCCGGCTGGACGGCGAGATGACCGAGCCAGGATGATGTATCGACGAAGCCGTAGAGAACGGCGGCATTGGCGTCCGCCCTGGCGATCAACGCGTCGAGGCCGCCGATCGACTTCGCCCAGTTGAGCGCGTCGAGATAGTCCTCGACGCACAGCATCGACGGCGTGTTGATGGTCTCACCCTTGAAGATGCCTTCGATGAGCTTGCCGCCCGAGGTCAGGCGGAAGATCTTCGGCAGCGGCCAGGACGGCTTGTAGGTTTCCAGCCGCTCCACCGCATGCGGCGACAGGATGAGCATGCCATGCGCGCCCTCGCCGCCCAGCACTTTCTGCCATGAGAAGGTGACGACATCGAGCTTTTCGAAATCGAGTCTCTGCGCGAAGGCGGCCGACGTCGCGTCACAGATGGTCAGGCCCTTACGGTCAGCCGGGATGAAACCGCCGTCCGGCACCCGCACGCCCGACGTGGTGCCATTCCAGGTGAAGACCACGTCGCGGTCGAAATCGATCTTCGCCAAATCGGGCAATTCGCCATAGCCGGCCTCGATCTTGCGCATGTCGGCAAGCTTCAATTGCTTGGCCACGTCGGTGATCCAACCCGAGCCGAAGCTCTCCCAGGCAACCATGTCGACGCCGCGCTCGCCGAGCAGCGACCACAGCGCCATCTCGACGGCGCCGGTGTCCGACGCCGGCACGATGCCGATGCGGTAACCGGCCGGGACCTGGAGGATCTCCCGCGTCAGCTCGATCGCCTGTTCGAGCTTGGCCTTGCCGATCTTGGCGCGATGGGAGCGGCCGAGCGCAGCGGCTCTCAGCGCCTCGACCGACCAGCCGGGGCGTTTCGCGCAGGGACCTGAGGAAAAATTGGGATTTGCCGGACGGAGTCCGGGCTTCGTATGCGTCGTCATCGTGGTCTATCCTTCCAGATAGTGGCCCCTCGTTGGGGAGGGGTGGCCCACGGACGGCGATATGCGTTCGGGCTTCGGGCGTCAAGAGCAAAGTTTTTGTCGCTTGCGGGACACCCGTCGAGGGTGGCGGGAATGCCATGGACCTCAAACGCGAACGGCGGACCTCAAGATCCGCCGTCCCGGTTCATGTGCGTGGCGCCTACCAGAGATCGTAGCGGAGACCGAGCTTGACCTGGTGGTTGCTGATCCCCTTGTGGACGGGATAGGTGTCCAGATTTTCGGCGGAGACATATTCGGCGTCGGGCGCCGAAAAATACTGGTAGCCGAGATCGACGGAAACGTTCTTGGTGACCTGGTAGGCAAGGCCTGCGTTCAATGTATAGGCGAGGGAGTACCTGGTCTTTTCGTCGGTTAGTTCGAAATCGTCGGCCGGGTTGTCATTGTTGGTGAAATAGCTCGCCGAAAGGCTGCGCTTGCTCTGGACCACGCCGACACCGGCGCCAACATAGGGCGTGATGCCGACATAAGTGCCGAGATCGACATAGCCGTTGAGCATGAGCGAGTAGGCATAGTTCTTCATCGAGGCCGATGCCGCGATGCCCTCCTCCGGCGGGTCCACGATTCCGGTGTCGTCGTAACTCATGCCGATCTTGTTGCCGGGCAGGTAGCCGAGATTGAGATCGGCACGCAGATAGTCGTTGAAATGGTAGCCGAAGCCGATGCTGGCGAAGACCGGATCTTCCTTTTCACTGAAACTCGCGGGCGTGAAGGCGAAACTGTCGTCCTTGAAGCTCTTCTGCGCCAGATAGGAAACATCGCCGCGCAGATACCAGCCCGAGCCAACCTCGACCGGCACGTAGTCGGGCGCCTGGTCGACATAGATGGGCGGATCATAATCGGCCGCATGCACCGGCGTCAGCGGCGCCAGAGCGATTGCGGCAAGCGCCATGCGCAAAATGAGTTTCATGGTTCCCCGACTCCCGGATTTGGTGCCTCCGAAAAATCGGCGGCAACCATCGTTTCAAGGAGCATTGTTAACCATAGTGGTTAAGTGCCGGTTAAGGCTAACAGAGCGTTATCGAATTCATTTCGGCGACATTTCACCGGCGCGTGCCCAGGCAAGTCACGCGCGCGCCCAAACGAAAACCGCCCGGCGGTTGCCGGGCGGTTGACGATTTCGGAAGTCTCGAAGCCGTTACTTGGTGTAGACCGGCTCCGGCTCGGGCACATAGGCTTCCTGCTGCGGGGCGCAGTCCGACTTGCCGAACTGGTAGCGCAGGCCGCCGCGCACCTCATGGTTATTGAACCCGTGGTCGAAGCCCGGCCCGGAGCTCGTGGTATCATACTCGAACATCCGGCCGCCCTGAATGTGGCTGTAGCGATAGCCGACATCGAGCTTGACCCGGTCGGTCAGGCAGTATGACGCGCCGGCCATGAGCGCATAGGCAAAACGCCAATTCGATGATCCCGGGTTGAACTCGGTGGTGTTGGGATCCCTGACATCGTCCCACTTGATGTGCGCGCCGCCGATGCCGGCGCCCACATAAGGCGTGATGCCGTGATAGGTCCCGAGATCGGCGTAGGCATTGGCGAGCAGCAGGAAGGCGCTCATCTTGGAAACCTCGACCGAGGTCGTGTCCAGGTCTGCCGTCCCACCATCGAAGTTCGACTTGAACCAATAGTCGCCGGTCAGATCGGTGCGGAAATGCTCGTTGATCTGGTAACCGACACCGGCACCGGCAGAAAATGCGCCCTTGAGGGAGCCGCTGCTGAAGCTGTTCGTCCCGGGAGGGGGCCCGTAAGTGATATAGTCCGCACCGCTGAACTTCGACCAGTGATAGTCGACGTCGCCGCGGATATACCAGCCGCCGACATCGACCGGCTGCTCATAGGCCGGCTGCGGAGGCGCCTGCTCGACCACCTGGGGCTCAACGAAATCGGCTGCGAACACCGGTCCTGCCGCGCCCGCGAACACCGCCGCGAACAAGGCCCTTCTTGCTGTATTGAACATGTTTGTCACCCCTGGAAGATCGGAACGGCGATCGTGTCCGAATGCGATTGCTTTCAGTCGTGGATAATGAATCGCAAAGGTTAAAAGGCATTTAACCCTGTTGCTTAACCACGAATATTTACACTTCGACGCAAGGCAGCGCGCCTTAGGCCGACGCCCACGGAGGTGGACGACAACAAAAAGGCCCGCCGGGAGGCGGGCCTTGGAAAGTCCTGTCGCGACGCGCGCTTGGGTCAGGCGGCGCTGCGGTTCTCCGAAATGACGCCGACGATGTCGTTGACGACGGCCTCGACCAGCGCCGGGTCGTCGCCTTCCGCCATCACGCGGATCAGCGGTTCGGTGCCCGAAGGCCGGATCACCAGGCGGCCGGCCTTGCCGAGGCGATGGCGGGCGTCCTCGATGGCAGCCTTCACCGGCGCTTCCTCGAGCGGCTTGCCGCCGGAAATGCGGACGTTCTTGAGAAGCTGCGGCACCGGTTCGAACTTCCTCGACAGCTCGCTGACCGGTCGCCCCTGGCGCTTGATGCAGGCCAGCACCTGCAGCGCCGAGACGAGGCCGTCGCCGGTGGTCGAGAAATCCGACAGCACGATATGGCCGGACTGTTCGCCGCCGACATTGAGCCCATGCGCGCGCATATGCTCGACGACATAGCGGTCGCCGACCTTGGTGCGGTGCAGTTGCAGCTTCATGTCGCCGAGGAAGCGCTCGAGCCCGAGATTGGACATCACGGTCGAAACGACGCCGCCGCCGGCAAGCCGTCCGCTCTGGTGCCAGGACTCGGCAATCAGCGCCATGATCTGGTCGCCGTCCACGATCGCCCCGTTTTCGTCGACGATGACGACGCGGTCGGCATCGCCATCGAGCGCGATGCCGATGTCG
This sequence comes from Mesorhizobium sp., assembly GCF_041661565.1. GTDB lineage: Bacteria > Pseudomonadota > Alphaproteobacteria > Rhizobiales > Rhizobiaceae > Mesorhizobium. Next base: position 2,688 of record NZ_JBAZUD010000110.1, on the reverse strand, counting down.
GCGCGCACTTCGTGCACCTTCTTCTGCAGGCCGGCCGGATGGGTGGAGCCGCATTCCTTATTGATGTTGAAGCCGTTGGGCTCGACATTGATGGCCACCACTTCGGCGCCGAGTTCCCATAGCGCCTCCGGCGCCACCTTGTAGGCGGCGCCGTTGGCGCAATCGATGACGATCCTGAGCCCCGAGAGCGACATCGAGCGCGGCAGGGTGCGCTTGGCGAATTCGATGTAGCGGTCATGCACGCCGTCGACGCGCTTGGCACGCCCCAGCCCGTCGGAATCGGCGAGCGACAGCTCGATATCCTTGTCGAGCATGCCCTCGATGCGCTCCTCGATCTCGTCGGAGAGCTTGTAGCCATCGGGCCCGAACAGCTTGATGCCATTGTCGTAGTAGGGATTGTGCGAGGCCGAGATCATCACGCCGATATCGGCGCGCAGCGAGCGCACCAGCATGGCGACCGCCGGTGTCGGGATCGGTCCGAGCAGGAACACGTCCATGCCGGCGGCGCATAGCCCGGCCACCATGGCGTTCTCGATCATGTAGCCGGAAAGCCGCGTATCCTTGCCCAGCACGACGCGGTGGCGGTGGCTGCCGCGCTGGAAAGAGAGGCCGGCGGCCATGCCGACCCGCATGGCTATTTCAGCGGTCATCGGAAATTTGTTGGCCCGCCCGCGAATCCCGTCCGTGCCGAAATAGTTCCCTGCCATGCTTGCCGAATCCCTTGACGCTTCCCGGGCAACGTCCTGCCACAACTGATGGGCGCACTTTTATCACATTGTGTGATTATATGTTACTAAGTCCTTAGAACGTCATTGGGTGCACCGCCCACAGTATCGGGGCCGAGTCAGCAGGCGCTTATAGGCCCAGAAATACCCGCTATGCGAGCATCCGACTGCGGGTGCACCCGATGGAATGGCTGCAGCGCTGCCCCATCGCACAATGATTTCATCACCTTATCGAGAGACGGCAAATTTTGCCTGGATATACGTCACTTCCCATCTGGCGCAACCGACCGTTGAGCGCTATGGATTTGAAGGGACGTATCATGGGCTGCCGCAACGGAGAAACGCTATGCTCATCCACCGACTTGTTACTTTGACCGGCCTTGCCGTGGCGACGTTGTACTTGGCTTCGCCAGCCAGCGCGTTGACCATGGCCGAATGCAGCACGAAGTATAACGCGGCCAAGGACGCGGGCACCCTTGCCGGGGCAACCTGGAACCAGTTCCGCAAGGCCCAGTGCGGCACCGATGCCGCTGCCACGACGGACACCAAGCCCGCGGCTGCCAAGCCGGCGGCTGCCAAGGCGGCCGAAGCGAAACCGACCGAAGCGAAGCCTGCGAAGCCAGCCGCCGCCGCCGCTGCCGACGACACAGCGAAGGGTCTGACGGCCAAGGAATGCAGTGCCAAGTATCAGGCCGCGAAGGCCGCGGGAACGCTGAACGGCATGAAGTGGAACGACTTCCGCAAAGCCCAGTGTGCGGCCGGCGCATCCGCCGCCGCCGAGACCAAGCCGGCTGCAAGCAAGGCGGCCACCACGACGGCCCCGGCCGACGGTTCAGGCAAGAGCCTGACCATGGCCGAGTGCAGCACCAAGTATCAGGCCGCCAAGACGGCCAATACGCTGAACGGCATGAAGTGGAACGACTTCCGCAAGGCCGAGTGCGGCGCCAGCGCCGCCGAGGACGAGACCGTCCCGGCTCCGAGCGAGGCCAAGTACAAGAGCGAGCCGGCCAAGCCAACGGCGCCGGCACCCAAGGGTGTCACCTTCCCGACCGCGATCTCAGCGAAATTCGCCAGCGAGACGCCGGCCAAGGGCCGCATGCATACCTGCCTCGAGCAGTACTACATCAACAAGGACGCCAATACGCTCGGCGGCCTGAAGTGGATCCAGAAGGGCGGCGGCTTCTACAGCCTCTGCAATGCCAAGCTGAAGAGCTGATCGAGATCCGCAGCTGAGAAGGCAAGGCCCGCGAGCCGCAAGGTTCGCGGGCTTTTTTTGTCGGCAAGTTCAGGAGGGACCTTACTGTCCTTCGAGGAGTGCGCCGTCGGCGACGCTGCCAATATCGGGGGAGATGCCCGGCAGGGCAGAGGAGGCCCGAAGGATCGCGGCTTCCATTACCAGATCGCAATTCCAGGAGAAGAGCCCGTAGCGGCTTTCCTTGGGAATTGCCTCAGGCCAAAGAGAGGGAGCGGTTCAGCGTTTCCATAAAGCGATGAACGGCTCCAGAAGAGTCGGCGGGCCGGCGCCCCCTCTGTCCTGCTGCACATCTCCCCCGCGAGCGGGGACGTCTCCGGCCTAGTCGATTTCCCCCATCTCAAACAAAAACGCCGCGGTCTGACCGCGGCGTTTAATAAGATCGGTTCTTCCTGGGCTCAGCTCGACGGTTGCGGTTCCATGCCGCCTTCCGGCTCCGGGCCCTTCTTGCGCCGTCCGGATTTCGGCACGGCCGAACCGCGGCTTGGCGGCGTGTCGTCGCCCAGGTCGCGCGATGGCTTGTGGCCGGCGATCAGTTGCTTGATCTCCTCGCCGGACAGCGTCTCGTATTCGAGCAGGCCCTGCGCCAATGCGATCCATTCCTTCTTCTTCTTGGTCAGGATGGACTTTGCCGACGAATAGGCCTCGTCGATCAGGCGGCGCACCTCGGCGTCGATGATCTGAGCCGTCTCTTCCGAGACGTTCTGGGTG
>NZ_JBAZUD010000109.1:0-17868 GCF_041661565.1 Mesorhizobium sp. | reverse complement strand
CACGGCGATCTACAGCCGCAGCGGCGGCTCGATCGGCATCGGCTTCGCCATTCCCTCTAACATGGTTCGCGCCTTCGCCGACGCGGCCAAGGCCGGGCTCGACTTCTTCGAGCGGCCCTATATCGGCGCCGAGTTCGAGGCGGTTACACCGCAGATCGCCGAATCGCTCGGAATGGAAAAGCCGGCCGGGGCCCTGGTCTCGTCGGTAGAGGCGACCGGACCAGCCGCCAAGGCTGGGCTCAAGCCCGGCGACGTCGTGCTCCAACTCAACGGCAGGCAGATCGACAGCATCCAGGCGCTGGATTATCGCATGGCGACGCTGTCGATCGGCACCACCGCCAATTTCGCGGTCCTGACCAAGGGCCAGCAGGCGGCGATGGACATTGCCCTGGAGCGCGCGCCCGAGGGCATGAAGGCGGCTGAAGTAACGTTGCATGGCCGCAGCCCGTTCTCCGGCGCCAAGGTGGCGCAACTGTCGCCGAGGCTCGCCCAGCGGCTTGGCCTGCGCGCCGACATCAAGGGTGTCACCGTGGTCGACATCAATCGCGACTCGCCGGCCGCCGATTTCGGCTTCCAGCCAGGCGACATCGTGCGCGAAGTGAACGGCACCACCATCGACACCGCGGCAGCCCTGGAGCAGGCGGCCAAGACGGATACACGTTGGTGGCGCTTTACGGTCGAGCGCGGCGGGCAGATACTGCGTCAGGTGTTGCGTTACTAAAGCACAGCCCGTGCATTCGGGCTCATGCTCCAACGAAAAAGAAGTGCATGGCCGATCTGTTCAGCGTCGATGAACCGGAACGGGCGCCCCCCGGGCGCCCGCTTGCCGACAGGCTGCGGCCCAAGAGTCTCGGCGAAGTCGTTGGCCAGGAACATCTGACCGGCCCCGACGGCGCGCTGACCCGGCTGATCGGCTCCGGTTCGCTGGGCTCCATGATCTTCTGGGGTCCGCCGGGCACCGGCAAGACGACGGTGGCACGGTTGCTGGCCGGCGAAACGAGCCTCGCTTTCGAACAGATATCGGCGGTCTTTTCCGGTGTCGCCGACCTGAAGAAAGTGTTCGAGGCCGCCAAGCTGCGCCGCGCCAACGGTCGGCAGACGCTGTTGTTCGTCGACGAGATCCACCGCTTCAACCGCGCTCAGCAGGATTCCTTCCTTCCTGTCATGGAGGACGGGACGGTGGTTCTGGTTGGCGCCACGACCGAAAACCCATCGTTTGAACTCAACGCGGCTCTCCTGTCCCGCGCGCGGGTGCTGGTCTTCCAGTCACTCAGTGAGGAGAGCATCGCCAAGCTGATGGCGCGGGCCGAGGAGACCGAGGGCAGGGCGCTGCCGCTCGATGGCGAGGCGCGGGAGATGCTCATCCGCATGAGCGACGGCGACGGCCGGGCGTCCCTAACGCTGGCGGAAGAGGTCTGGCGCGCCGCCAAGCCCGGCGAAATCTTCACCCCCGAGGGCCTGCAGCGCATCGTGCAGCGGCGTGCGCCGATCTATGACAAGGGCCAGGACGGCCACTACAATCTGATCTCGGCGCTGCACAAATCCGTGCGCGGCTCCGATCCCGACGCCGCGCTTTACTACCTGGCGCGCATGTTCGATGCCGGCGAGGATCCGCTCTATCTGGGGCGCCGGCTGGTGCGCATGGCCATGGAGGACATCGGCCTTGCCGACCCGCAGGCGCTGGTCGTCGCCAACGCGGCCAAGGACGCCTACGACTATCTCGGCTCGCCCGAGGGCGAACTCGCCTTTGCCGAGGCGACCGTCTATCTGGCCACCGCGCCGAAATCCAACGCTGTGTACACCGCCTTCAAGGCGGCCACCCGAGCGGCGAAGGAACATGGCTCGCTGCTGCCGCCCAAGCATATCCTCAATGCGCCCACCAAGCTGATGAAGGAAGAGGACTACGGCGCCGGCTATCGCTACGATCACGATCAGCCTGACGCTTTTTCGGGCCAGGACTATTTTCCCGAAAAGATGGGCCGCCAGGTCTTTTATGATCCTCCGGAGCGCGGCTTCGAACGCGACATCAGGAAGCGGCTCGATTATTGGGCGAAGCTGCGCAAAGAGAGGGAATAGCACGCTTTGCGTGCTCCTTTCGTCGTTACGCCGCAAGATCAGGCGTCGTCGCCTTGGGGCATCTCCACATCCATTGTTCTCCATGCGCTGCTCTTCGCGGCGCTGGCCCTGATGCCATTGCCGAAGCGGCCGAAACGCCTGGAAGAGGAGCGGGTGTCGGTGGACATCCTGACGCCCGCCCAGTTCGAGGCGGCAACAAGGCCGCCACCGACCCAGGCAGCGGCCGAGGCGCCAGTTGTCATGCCGCCGCCCGCTTCCAGCCAGCCTCGAGTTCAACAGCCCACCGCACCAGGCATGATCCGGCCGACCGAGATGCTGTCGGCCAAGACGCTTGCAGACCCGCGCAGCCGACAGGCGCGTGCCGATCTCGCCACCTTCGCTTCCGACGAGCGCATGGTCCAATTGTGCGATCTTGAGGCCATGGACCAGATTCACCGATGGCGCGCGGATTTTCGGCCCGAGCGCGTGGTGCCTTACGCAACAGCCGAGGAAAAATTCACTGGAATCATGGTTGCCGCCAATGGCGCTGCTTTCCGCAGCCGTGGAAATTGGTATGGTCTGAAATTCAGATGCCAACTGGCTGGAGACGGCGAAAGCGTCGTCGGCTTCGAATTCCTGGTTGGCGATCTGGTTCCCAGGGAAAAATGGGATGAGCTTGGCTTGCCGTCGGTGCATTGACCGATCCGGCAGGCTTCCCAAGGCAGCCAACCGGCCACGATATCGCGGACCGTTGTGTGGTGACCCAAAAAACCTTATCAAGGCGCACGACCGGGCGGTGGTCGTTGCCCAGATTTGGCATCTCATTCGCAACAGGATCGCGCTACGCGCGTGGAAAATGACAAAAACCCTTCGCAAATCCATTCGCAAATTCGCCATAGCCGTCCCGCTTCTGGCCCTAGGCTTTTACTTCATCCCGATCCTGACGACGATCTTCATCGTCTGTGGCCTGATCGACGTGATGCGCAACGACAGGAAGGACCTGTCGCTGTTCTCAGGCTATTTCCTCGGCAACGGCCTGTTCACCTGGTTGCTTTCGCCGTTCAACCTGCTGGTCGATCTGTTGTGCTACAGGAATCCGGGCGTTTGGAAGCTCGAGCAGTTTCCCGCAGACTATCAGCGCGAGGTCAATGAAGTCCTCGATATCTTCAAGGCGCGCAAGGACGAGATCATCGCCGACATCGATGCCAATTTCGGCGCCGGCCGGCGCGGCATGTATGTCTACCAATGGTACGGCAAGCACAAGATCGACAACGTCGCCGAGTTCAACAAGGACTTCAAATACATCAAGACCATCGCCGTATCCGTCTTCAGCAAGCGCGAATCGACCTCCTGGCACTTCGGGCCGCTACGGCTCAGCCTGCGCATCCTCTACAATCTGATCCCGGTGAAGTCGGAGATTTTCGTCGAGTGCGGCAACGTCAAGAACTACTGGTACGACAACCCGCTGTTCATCTTCGACGACACGCTGCTGCACCGGTCGGTCAACGAGTATGACGGCCGCCGCTATTGCGTGTTCATGGACATCATTCGTCCGTCGCCTGTCCCTGGCCTCATCGCCGGCCTGCTCGCCATCGTCTCGGTGAGCGTCGAGCGCATCAATTCCATGTTCTACAAGAACTGGAAGATGATCGGCTCGACCAAGCCGAAGAAGGTCGAAACCACCTGACACCGAATCGGCTCCGACCAGCCTAAGTCGGTGCCTCGCAACATGAGGTCTGGAAACACAACGCCGTTCATCGACGTGGTGCGGGGCAGGGGCGGGATGGTTTCGCCCGACATCTGCAGGCATAGGCGGTTCCTGACCCGTTCAACCGGATGTGTTGTGCTGCAAGCCATATCCTGGACGTGAGGGATTGACCTTGCGGCGTTGGACGATGCAGTAGAGATTCATGGCCAATCTGCTTCTTGTTGTGGTCGGCGGCGGCATCGGCGCAGGCGTCCGACATCTTACCAATATCGGCGCGCTCCGCGTCTTCGGGCCCAACTATCCCTGGGGCACGATGGTCATCAACATCGTCGGTTCCTTTGTCATGGGCCTGTTCGTCGCCTCGTTGATACGACGCGGCGGATCCAACGAACTCAGGCTCTTCGTCGCCACCGGCATTCTGGGCGGGTTCACGACCTTCTCGGCGTTTTCGCTGGATTTCGCCACTTTGTGGGAGCGCGGCGCGACGCTGCCGGCGCTGGCCTACGGTCTCGCCAGCGTGATTGGCGCCATAACCGCCCTGTTTGTGGGACTTTGGCTCGCAAGAAGCTTGCCATAGTGCTATTGCGGCGCCGAGAGCAGGCGAAGCCCTGCCCGGAACCGGACAAGCGACAAGATCATGGCAGGCGTTGAACAGATCACGGTTGAGGCCGGCGAGGCGGGCATGCGGCTCGACCGCTGGTTCAAGACCCATTTCCCAGGCCTCGGCTTCGGCCATTTGCAGAAGCTGCTGCGCTCCGGCCAGATCCGCGTCGATGGCGGCCGGGTCAAGGCCGACACCCGCGTCGAGCCTGGCCAGATGGTCCGCGTTCCGCCGCTTGAGGTCGACAAGAAAGGCGAAAGCGCGCTGACCGGCCACTCGATCCGCAATCAGGGCGATGCCGATGTGCTGGCCAAGATGCTGATCCATGAGGACCCGAAGGTCTTTGTCTTCAACAAGCCGGCGGGGCTGGCGGTGCAGGGCGGCTCCGGCGTTACCCGAAATGTCGACGACATGCTGGAAGCGTGGCGCAACCAGAAGGGCGAAAAGCCGCGGCTGGTCCACCGCCTCGACCGCGACACGTCGGGCGTGCTGGTTGTCGCCCGCAGCCGGCTGGCCGCCATGAAATTGTCTGAGGCGTTTCGCGCCCGCGAGACCAAGAAGACGTATTGGGCGCTGGTCAGGGGCGTGCCGCCCAAGCGCGAGGACAAGATCTCGACATGGCTGATCAAGGAGCCGACGCCCGACGGCGACCGCGTCCGTGTCGCTGCGCACGGTGAAAAAGGCGCCGACCATGCCGTGTCCTATTATCGGATCATCGAGCAGGCGGCGCAGACGATGACCTGGCTGGAAATGGAGCCCTATACGGGCCGCACCCACCAGCTTCGCGTCCATGCCGCCTATATCGGCTGTCCGATCATCGGCGACCCGAAATATTTCGAGGCCGACACCAACTGGGATTTCCCCGGCGGCATCCAGAACCGCCTGCATCTGCATGCGCGCCGCATCATCATCCCGCATCCCGACAAGGGCGTCATCGACGTCACCGCGCCGATGCCGCCGCACATGCGCCAGAGCTGGAACCTGATCGGCTTCGACGACGCCAGCGCGGAGGACTGATTGTGAGTGGCGCCACCGGCGCGCTCGACCGGCGGGATTCGGTCGACATGGCGGCCGCCGCCATCATGGTCGGCCTGACCTTTTCCTGGGGCCTGAATTACGTCGCAGCCAAGATATCCTACGCGGGCTACGACCCTGTCTTCCTGTCGATCGCGCGCTCCGTCATTGGCGGCCTGTGTGTCTACGCCTGGTGCCGGTGGCGCGGCATTGCGCTTTTCACACGCGATCGAACATTGCCCGCCGGCATCGCCGTGGGCGTGATCTTCGGCGTCGAGTTCCTCTGCCTCTATGTCGGCCTGGAGCACACCACCGTCGCCCGCAACACCTTGCTGGTCAACACCATGCCGTTCTGGATGCTGCTCGGAGGCCATTTCTTGCTCGGCGAGCGGATCACGCTGCGCAAATTCCTCGGACTGCTGCTCGCCTTCGCCGGCCTTGCCGCCGTCTTCTCCGACAAGCTCGGCGGGGGCGGGGACATGCTTTTCGGCGACCTGCTGAGCCTCGCTTCGGGGTTTTTCTGGGCCTTGACCAATATCCTGATCAAGCGGACGAGGCTGGTCGAGGCGAGCGCCGAGAAGCTGTTGCTCTACCAGCTTGCCGGCGCGGCGATCGTCGGACTGCTGGTGCTGCCGCTGGCCGGTCCAGCGATCCGCGACCCTAGCCTCCTGCCGACATTGGCCCTGCTTTTCCAGGCGGTCTACATCGTCGCCTTCACCTATGTGCTGTGGTTCTGGCTGCTGCGCCGCTATCCGGCCTCGAGCCTGTCCAGTTTCACCTTCCTGTCGCCGGTCTTCGGCGTGCTATGCGGAGCCATGATCTTGAACGAACCGCTGACCATGCGCATTTTTCTTGCACTTGGCCTGATTGCCGCCGGCCTGATCATCGTCAACCGGCCCTCGCGCAAGCTGGCGCCGGTGTAAGGAGGCCTTCCATGCGTGACATCCTCAACGACCTCGAAGCGGGCAAATATCTTTCCGATCCGGATCCGGTGCGCCGCGCCCAGATCCAGATGAAGACGCATCTGCCGAAGCGCTTCTACAAGGCCGTCTCGGTTTCGCCTGTCGAAGATGGTTTCGCCGTGCATCTCGACGGCAAGCCGGTGCGCACGCCAGGCAAGGCGTTGCTTGCGCTGCCGACAGAAGCAGCCGCGCTGCTGATCGCCGATGAGTTCGCGGCCCAGGGCGAAACGATCAATCCGGTGACGATGCCGGTGATGCGCCTGGTCAACACCGCGATCGATGGCGTTGCCAGCGACGCGCAGGCTGTGCTGGAAGATATCCTGCGCTTCGCCTCGTCCGATCTGCTCTGTTACCGCGCCGACGCTCCGCAAGGGCTGGTCGAACGGCAGAACCAACACTGGGACCCCGTCCTTGACTGGGCACGCGGCAGCCTGGGCGCCCGTTTCAATCTTGCCGAGGGCATTGTCCATGTCGAACAGCCACGCGAGACCATCGCCGTGCTCGGTGTCCATCTCAGTCAGCGCGCCGATCCGCTGAGGCTGGCGGCTATCCACGTCATGACCTCGCTGACCGGTTCGGCGCTGCTGGCGCTGGCCGTCGATTCGGGGGAGCTCGACGCCGATGCCGCCTGGGCCGCCGGCCATGTCGACGAGGACTGGCAGATAGAGCATTGGGGGCAGGACGCCGAGGCCGTCGCGCGCCGCGCCGCTCGCAAGCGGGACATGTTGGCCGCGGTCAGCGTGCTCGAAGCCCTGAAGCGCTGACGGCTCGCCGCGCGGCCCATGCCGCACCGCACCTAATACCAAAGTCATAATCCCAAAGCAGCGCTGCCGTTGCCGGACGCTTTCTGTCATTTGTTCGGCGATGGCAGTGCTTGAGTCCGTGCTCGGAGGAGGATGCGGACAATGACGCGCGGCATCGAGGACAAGCGTCTCACGGGAGGAGGACAAATCCATGGCAATCGCATCGACCGCCGGCGGAGCCAGCCGCGGCATGACGAGGGAGGAGAAGAAGGTCATCTTCGCTTCCTCGCTCGGCACCGTTTTCGAATGGTATGATTTCTATCTCTACGGTTCGCTGGCGGTGTTCATCGGATCGACCTTTTTCAGCCCAACCATCCCGGAGGCGACGCGCAACATCTTCGCATTGCTGGCTTTCGCCGCCGGCTTCCTCGTGCGCCCGTTCGGCGCACTGCTGTTCGGCCGCATCGGCGACCTTGTCGGTCGTAAATATACGTTCCTCGTCACCATGACGATCATGGGCCTGTCGACCTTCCTGGTCGGCTTGCTGCCGGGCTACGCGACCTTGGGCATCGCGGCTCCCATCATCCTGATTGTCCTGCGCATGCTGCAGGGTCTGGCGCTGGGCGGCGAATATGGCGGAGCGGCCACCTATGTCGCCGAACACGCACCGGACAACCGCCGCGGCTACTACACGTCATGGATACAGACAACCGCTACGCTCGGCCTGTTCCTGTCGCTGATCGTGATCCTGATCGTGCAAGGGTCGCTGAGCAAGGAAAACTACGCCGCCTGGGGCTGGCGCATTCCGTTCATCGTGTCCTTCCTGCTGCTCGGCATCTCGATCTGGATCCGGCTTTCACTCTCCGAATCGCCGACCTTCCAGAAGATGAAGGATGAAGGCAAAGGCTCGAAGGCGCCGCTGACGGAAGCCTTTGGTCAGTGGAAGAACGCGAGGATCGCGATCCTGGCGCTGCTCGGCCTCACTGCCGGGCAGGCCGTGGTCTGGTACAATGGCCAGTTCTACGCGCTGTTCTTCCTGCAGAACGTTCTCAAGGTCGATGCGCAATCGGTCAACATCATGATCGCCATTGCTCTGGCGCTCGGTTCGATCTTCTTTGTCGTATTCGGCTGGCTCTCCGACAAGATAGGCCGCAAGCCGATCATCATGGCGGGTCTCGCCCTGGCGATCGTTTGCACCTTCCCGCTGTTCAAGGCGTTGACCTGGGCCGCCAATCCGGCACTTGCCACCGCTCAGCAGAATACGCGCGCGACGGTGACCGCGGCACCCGGTGACTGCAAGTTCCAGTTCAATCCGGTCGGTACCGCCAAGTTCACGACATCCTGCGACATCGCGACTTCGTTCCTGACCAAGAACTCGGTTCCCTATGACGTGGTCTCGACGGCGCCGGCCGGAACGGCTGCGTCGGTCAAGATCGGCAGTGAGACGGTGGAGTCCTACGACGCGATCGCCGCCGGGGACCAGGCCAAGGCCAAGGACGCTGCTTTCGTCAAGGCCGTCAACACGTCGCTGCGGGACGGCGGCTATCCGCTGAAGCGCGCGGCGATCAAGATCCCTGACCAGAAGCTTGACGCGTTTATCGCGGCCAATCCGGAACTCAAGCTCGATGCGGCCGCCATCCGCGCGGGCGAGAAGGCGACGGTCCCCGCCGATCAGGCGATAAAGGACAAGCTGTTGACAGCCGAAGAGGCAGCAGGGGCGCCCGAAGTCGCCGTCTACACCATACCGGGCGGCGGCGCTTTCGCCATGTTCGCCGACCCGGCCGGCATCAACTGGCCTATGACGATCGGCATCCTGTTCATCCTCGTGCTGTTCGTGACCATGGTCTATGGGCCTATTGCCGCAATCCTGGTCGAAATGTTCCCGACCCGCATCCGCTACACCGGCATGTCATTGCCCTATCACATCGGCAATGGCTGGTTCGGTGGCCTGTTGCCGGCGACCGTGTTCGCGCTCAGCGCCTACAAGGGCGATATCTACTATGGCCTCTGGTATCCGGTGGTCATCGCGGCGATGTCGCTAGTGATTGGTATGATCTTCGTCCGGGACACGCTCGGGACAAATCTGCACACAAAGCAGTAGCCGCCACCTGCCAGACAACAAAAACCCGGCGCGACAATGGCGCCGGGTTTTTCAATTCGTATCGACCATTCGACGAGACAGGGCTTAGCTGCGCCGGTCCTGTCTTGCGTCCTCGATCGCCGCGTCGTGATACCACCCGTCACCGAAATCCGTCCGTACACCGCGTAGCGAAGCAAGCTCTGCCGCAAACTTAGCCTTGCCGCTCAAATTTGAGGCAGAGGCGCGCGCTGCCAGCGGGAACATCAAAATTGTGGCCGACGGTCGAGTGGAAATGCTTTCCATTGTCGGGCTCCCTGGTTTTGCCGAACCTGATCGATTCAACTTGCAACAAAGATAAGGTCTGCAACCAAGGTAGGCAATATGCCTACGAAAAGATCAGTATTTGCCCACTATTTATGCAATCTCTATAGATGACCGATCCTGGCGCACCGTTTAGACGGCTGCAGAATATCCTCGGGTTTTGCGTTCATTTTGTCGCACCTCTCCAGACGCGAATGGCACATGATTTGCGTTTTAAGGAAGCGGCAGGTCGGCTGCTGGCTGGGTCGGCATGCGCGGACGCCACCGGAGTCTTCTGATCAAGCAACGAGAGGCTAGAATGACGAAATACAAGCTCGAGTACATTTGGCTCGATGGATATACCCCGGTCCCCAATCTCCGCGGCAAGACACAGATCAAGGAATTTGCCGAATTCCCGACCCTTGAAGATCTGCCGCTGTGGGGCTTCGACGGTTCTTCAACACAGCAGGCTGAAGGCCACAGCTCTGATTGCGTGCTGAAGCCGGTGGCCGTGTATCCCGATCCGGCTCGCACGAATGGTGTGCTGGTGATGTGCGAAGTCATGATGCCCGATGGCGTGACGCCACACGCTTCCAACAAGCGCGCCACCATCCTCGATGACGAGGGCGCCTGGTTCGGCTTCGAGCAGGAATATTTCTTCTACAAGGACGGTCGCCCGCTCGGCTTCCCCGAGAGTGGCTATCCCGCACCGCAGGGTCCTTACTACACCGGCGTCGGTTACTCCAATGTCGGCTCCGTAGCGCGCACCATCGTCGAGGAACACCTCGACCAGTGCCTGGCGGCCGGCATCAACCATGAAGGCATCAACGCCGAAGTGGCGAAGGGCCAATGGGAATTCCAGATCTTCGGCAAGGGCTCCAAGAGGGCCGCCGACCAGATGTGGATGGCCCGCTACCTCCTGCAGCGCCTGACCGAGAAATACGGCATCGACATCGAATACCACTGCAAGCCGCTCGGCGACACCGACTGGAACGGCTCGGGCATGCATGCCAACTTCTCGACCGCCTATATGCGCGAAGTCGGCGGCAAGGCCTATTTCGAAGCGCTCATGGCGGCCTTCGACAAGAACCTGATGGATCACATCGCCGTCTACGGCCCGGACAACGACAAGCGCTTGACCGGCAAGCACGAGACCGCGCCGTGGAACAAGTTCAGCTATGGCATCGCCGATCGCGGCGCCTCGATCCGCGTGCCGCACTCCTTCATCAAGAACGACTACAAGGGCTATCTGGAAGACCGCCGCCCGAATTCGCAGGGCGACCCCTACCAGATCGCTTCGCAGATCCTGAAGACAATCGCATCGGTGGCGGCCAGCGCCCAGGTTTCGGCTGCCGCCTAAGCATCTCCTGCGTAGACATTAGAAGGCCCCGGCGTTCGCGCCGGGGCCTTCTGTTTTCGGCGCCTGCGGGAGGCGGTGGTTCGGGTCCGGGCCGGCCCGGTCGGGATTCCAGCGCTTGAAAGCCTGCCTCCAGTCTGCCAGAAGGGCCGCTTGGACTTGACGTTGAGCGGGACGAAGCCATGAAGGCGTTTTTCGTGCAGATCAAATGTGAACTCGGCAAATCCTATGAGGTTGCCAGCGCGCTTGCCGATGCCGAGATCGCCTCGGAAATCTATTCCACCGCGGGGAACTACGATCTATTGGCCAAGTTTTACGTCGATGACGAGGAAGATGTCGGCCATTTCGTCAACGAGAAGGTGCAGGTTCTTCCGGGCATCAAGGATACGTTCACGGTCGTCACGTTCCGCGCGTTCTAGCCGTCAAGCGCGCCTTCGCCTAAACGATAAAGAGCCTGATCAAGGTCGAGTCCGAGCTGCCCATAATTTAGGCAGGATAAAGATACTGATCGCCGGCTTCCTCCAAATCACCGATTGCGCTTGATTTTCTCCCGCGACGCCAGTGAAATGACGTCACAGGGGAGTATGCGATTGGCAGCGTTCGACGAAATGCTTCCGGAAGTTTCCGGATTGAGAAAACCGTATTCGGCTTACGATCGCTGGCTGAAGGAGCAGGATCCGGCCAGGCTTACCGAGAAGATGCAGGACGCCGAACGCGTCTTCCGCAAGACAGGCATAACCTTTGCCGTCTACGGCGAACAGGAAGCGTCCGAGCGGCTGATCCCGTTCGACATTGTTCCCCGCATCATCTCCGGAAATGAATGGCGCCGCCTGACGCAGGGCATCGAACAGCGCGTCCAGGCGCTGAACGCCTTCCTCGATGACATCTACCACCGCCAGGAAATCCTGCGCGCGGGGCGCCTGCCCAGGGAACTGATCGCCAGGAACGAGGCTTTTCTGCCCGAGATGATCGGGGTCAGGCCGCCGGCCGGGGTCTACACCCACATCATCGGCGTCGACATCGTCCGCATCAGCGAGGACGAATTCTACGTGCTGGAGGACAATGCGCGCACGCCGTCCGGCGTCTCCTATATGCTGGAGAACCGCGAGACCATGATGCAGCTGTTCCCGGAGCTTTTCCAGAAGATCAAGGTGCGGCCGGTGGAGAACTACCCGCAGCTTCTGCGCCAGTCACTGGCGGCGGTGCGGCCGCAAAGCACCAAGGGCGCTCCGACCATCGCTGTGCTGACGCCCGGCAGTTTCAACTCCGCCTATTTCGAACACGCCTTCCTTGCCGACCAGATGGGCGTGCAACTTGTCGAGGGCCAGGATCTGCGGGTCGTCGACGGCCATGTCGCGATGCGCACGACCGAAGGCTACAAGCAGATCGACGTGCTCTATCGCCGGGTGGACGATTCGTATCTCGATCCGCTGACCTTCCGGCCGGATTCCGCACTGGGCGTGCCCGGCATCATGGATGTCTACCGCGCTGGCAACATCACCATCGCCAATGCGCCCGGAACCGGCATCGCCGACGACAAGGCGATCTATTCCTACATGCCGGAGATCATCGAGTTCTACACCGGCCGCAAGGCGATCCTGGGCAACATCCCAACATGGCGCTGTTCGGAGCCGGACAGCCTGAAATACGTGCTCGAGCACATCGACGAGCTGGTGATCAAGGAAGTGCACGGTTCCGGCGGCTACGGAATGTTGGTCGGGCCGGCGGCGAGCAAGAAGGAATGCGAGAATTTCGCCAAGAAACTGGCGGCGAGACCTTCGAACTATATTGCCCAGCCGACACTGGCATTGTCGACCTGCCCGATCCTGACCGACAAGGGTCTGGCGCCGCGCCATGTCGATCTCAGGCCTTACGTGCTGGTTTCCGACCGCATCCAGATCGTGCCCGGCGGCCTGACCCGCGTCGCGCTCAAGGAAGGTTCGCTGGTCGTGAATTCCTCGCAAGGCGGCGGCACCAAGGATACCTGGGTGCTGGATGATTGATTTTCATTTGAAGGGTTTTGGATGCTTTTAGGCCGCACCGCCGCCGGGCTTTACTGGATGAACCGCTATATCGAGCGAGCGGAGAACATGGCGCGTCTGGTCGATGCCGGGCTGCGCATGGCGTTGACCCGCACCCAGAGCGCCTCGGAGGAGTGGAGTTCGGTCCTGCTCAGCGCCGGTTCGGATGTGACTTTCAGCCAGAAATATCAGGAGTACACCGCCGCCAATGTCGCCGACTTCCTGCTGCGCGACACATCGAACCCGTCGAGCACGATGGCTGCCATCGAGACGGCCCGCAACAATGCCCGCATGGTGCGCACGGCGCTGACGCGCGAGACGTGGGAGAGCATCAACGAAGCCTGGATGTCGCTCAAACGAATGCTGGCAAGGCCGATCGACGAACGCGACCTGCCCAGCGTGCTCGACGCGATCAAGCGCGAGACGGCGCTGATCCGCGGATCGTTCTACGGGACCATGTTGCGCAACGAGATCTTCGACTTTTCGCAACTCGGCACCTATGTCGAGCGCGCCGACAACACGGCGCGTATCCTCGACGTAAAGTATTACGTCCTGTTGCCGTCCATCTCATGGGTCGGTTCGACGCTCGACAACTATCAGTGGGAGTCTATCCTGCGCTCGGTATCGGCGCATCGGTCCTATCGCTGGGTCTATGAAGCGGACTACAAGCCGACCAATATCGCCGACTATCTGATCCTCAACGTCCGGATGCCGCGTTCACTGACATTTTGCTACCGCTTCCTGGCGGAGCATCTGAAATTCCTGAGCGACGACTATGGTGAACAGCACGCCTGCCACGCCACCGTCGAAAGGACACAGGCCATGTTGAGGGCAGGGTCGATCAAGAACATATTCGATGCCGGCCTGCACGAATTCCTGGCCAACTTCATTCAAGACAATACCAAGCTCGGCGACGAGATCGCGCTGGATTACCGGTTCAATTGAGCATGAGTCCGAACCGAGCCACCGCGACAGCCAAAATCGGGCACTGGTTTCCGGACAAGGCCACGCCCGCGAACGGAAAAAGAGCATGCGGCTGAAGATCACCCACAGGACCGAGTACCGCTACGACGCGCCGGTGCAATATCTGTTGCAGCGGCTGCGGCTGCTCCCGGTGAGCGGCTCGACACAGACCGTGCTGTCCTGGACTCTCGCCATCGAGGGGGCTCGGGAAGAGGTTCGCTTTGTCGATCATTTCGGCAATGACACAAGGCTGTTGAGCGTCGAGGGCGAACGCGACTTCATCACAGTGGAAGCGGCGGGCGAAGTGGTGACGCGCGACACTGCGGGCGTCTCGGGCCCGCATCAGGGCTTCACGCCGCTGTGGCTGTACAGCCAGGAGACGCCATTGACGATGGTCGGCGGCGGGGTTCGTGAACTGGCAGACTCGGTCGGCGAGGGAGCCGATATCGAAAGGCTGCACCGGTTGATGGCCATCATCGGCGAACGCGTCGCCTATACGCCCGGCAGCACCACCGCGGCGACGCCCGCCGAGGAAGCGTTGGCGCTCAAGACCGGCGTTTGTCAGGATCACACCCATATCTTTGCCGCCGCGGCGCGTTGCATGGGGTTCCCGGCTCGCTACGTCAGTGGCTATCTGATGCTGGATGCGACCGTGGAGCAGGCCGCAAGCCATGCCTGGGCCGAAGCGCATGTCTCGGGACTCGGTTGGGTCGCCTTCGACGCCGCCAACGGAATTTCTCCCGACGAGCGCTATGTGAAGGTGGCGACAGGCCGGGATTATCGCGACGCCACGCCGGTGTCGGGAATTCGACTGGGACAGGCGCAAGAACGGCTTGCGGTTACCGTCACGGTGGAGCAGTAGTCCCCAAGGATTGCTGCAAGAAGAGATTCCATGACCTATTGCGTCGGCCTGAAGATCGATCGCGGGCTCGTGTTCATGTCGGACACGCGCACGAACGCCGGCATGGATTCGATCTCCACCTTCCGCAAGATGCACGTCTGGGAAGAACCGGGCGAGCGTGTCATTGTCTTGATGTCCGCCGGCAATCTGGCGACGACACAGGCGGTGGTCAGCCTTCTCGACGAGCGCACCAAGGCGATTACCGAGCGACACTCGACGCTGCTGGAAACGCCGTCCATGTACCAGACGGTGCGGATGGTCGGTGATACGGTCAAGGAGGTGATCGCCAGTTCCTCGCCCGTGGGCGAAAAGGCGGATTCCTATTTCAATGCCTCCTTCATCCTCGGCGGCCAGATCAAGGGCAGTGAGCCGCGGCTATTCATGATCTATCCCGAAGGCAATTTCATCGAGTCGACCGAAGACACGCCGTTCTTCCAGATCGGCGAGACCAAGTACGGCAAGCCGATCATCATCCGTGCCTATGACAAGACGATGAGTCTCGCCGAGACGGTGAAGCTGCTTCTGGTGTCGTTCGATTCGACGCTGAAGTCGAACCTGTCGGTCGGATTGCCGCTCGACCTGCTTTTCCTGGAGAGGGACGCATACAAGGTCGGCTTGAAGAGGCGGATCGGCCAGGACGACCAGTACTACCGCACCATCTCGGATGGATGGTCGAAGGCGCTGAAAACGGCTTTTGCCAGCCTGCCGGATTTCCCCGGCTAGGCGGAGCCGCATCCGCCGGCGGCTTCGTGTGTCGCACTGGTAGATCGACTTCGCTGCTGCTCCGCTGGCGACATGGCGGGCGAGCCAACATGCCGGGAGGACACGATGAACGAGGATGATTTCCGGCAATGGTCGCGGCGCGCCGCCGACTGGGGTGCGGATTATCGCAGCTCGCTGCGCGAACGGCCAGTGCGGCCACGGATCGAGCCGGGAGATATTTTCAGAAGCATTGCGGCTTCGGCTCCCGAAGCGGCGGAGCCGATGGACACCATCTTCGCGGATTTCGAAAAGAAGATCCTGCCGGGGATGACCCATTGGCAGCATCCGCGTTTCTTCGCCTATTTCCCGGCCAACGCGGCGCCGGTCTCCGTGGTGGCGGAGTATCTGGTTTCGGCGATGGCGGCGCAGTGCATGCTCTGGCAGACGTCGCCGGCGGCGACGGAGCTCGAGACCCGAACCGTCGACTGGATGCGCCAGGCGCTCGGCCTGCCGCAGGGTTTCTCAGGCGTGATCCAGGATTCGGCGTCGTCGGCGACGCTCGCCGCCGTGCTGACGATGCGTGAACGCGCGCTCGACTGGCAGGGCAACAGGCAAGGCCTGGCAGGCCACCCGCAAGTGCGCGTCTATTCTTCCGACCAGGTGCACACCTCCATCGACCGGGCGATCTGGATTTCCGGCATCGGCGAAGAGAACCTGGTTCGCATTCGGGGTCAGGGCCGTTTCCGCGCCATGGATAAAGCGGCCCTCGAAGCGGCGATCGTCGCCGATCGCGCGGCTGGGATGCTGCCCGCCGGCATCATCGGCAGCGTCGGCGGAACCAGCATTGGCGGCACGGACGATATCGCGGACATCGCCGATGTGGCGCGCCGTCATGGACTCTATTTGCATGTCGATGCCGCCTGGGCCGGATCGGCGATGATCTGCCCTGAATATCGTCATTACTGGGCGGGCGCCGAACAGGCGGATTCCATCGTCTTCAACCCGCACAAATGGCTTGGCGCGCAGTTCGACTGCTCCATCCAGTTCCTGCGCCAGCCGCAGGACCTGGTGCGCACGCTGGCGATCAAGCCCGAATTCCTCAAGACGCATGGTCGCGACGGCGTCATCAACTACTCGGAATGGTCGGTGCCGCTTGGCCGGCGCTTTCGCGCGCTCAAGCTATGGTTCCTGTTGCGCGCCCACGGGCTGGAAAACCTGCGGGCCATGATCCGCGCCCATGTGGCGTGGAGCGAGAGACTTGCCGCGCGGCTCGCAGGAGAGCCGGATTTCGAGATCGTCAGCCAACCGATGTTGTCGCTGTTTTCGTTCCGGCACCGGCCGGCGATCGATCATGACGCCGACGAGCACAATCTGCGGCTGGTCAATGCCATCAACGATGATGGCCGCATCTACCTGACGCAGACAAGGGTCGATGGACGGGTAGCGATCCGGTTCCAGGTCGGCCAGTTCGAGACGACATCCGCCGATGTCGATGCGGCATTCAGCGTCATAACCGAAATTGCCCGCCGCGTAGTCTGAATCCACGACGATCAGGTCGCCGGACGCACTGCCGGCGCGTGTCTTTTCATCGCTTTCGTTTTCAGCTATAGGCATGAAAAACGAAAACGGAAGTTCACCGATGTATCTCTCGCCGCGCCATGCCGAAATCATCGAGATGGCCAAGCAGCATGGGCGTGTCTTGGTCGATGACCTTGCCACTCATTTCAATGTGACGCCGCAGACCATCCGCAAGGATCTCAATGACCTCTGCGACCAGAGGCTGCTTTCCCGCGTCCACGGCGGAGCGTTGTTTCCCTCCGGTATCGAAAATATGGAGTATGAGGCGCGGCGCAAGATTGCCGCCGATGAGAAGGAGGCAATCGGTCGTGCGGCTGCAAGGCTTATACCCGACCACGCCTCGCTGTTCATCAACATCGGCACCACGACTGAGGCGGTCAGCAAGGCATTGCTGGATCATGTCGGCCTGATGGTCATCACCAATAATATCAATGTTGCCAACCGGATGCGCGTATATCCTTCGATCGAAGTGGTAATCGCCGGGGGTGTCGTGCGTGGCTCGGATGGCGGCGTCGTGGGTGAGGCTGCGGTCGATTTCATCAGGCAGTTCAAGGTCGATTATGCCGTGATCGGGGCATCGGCGATCGATCATGACGGCGCGTTGTTGGATTTCGATTTCCGCGAGGTGAAAGTGGCGCAGGCTATCATCGCCAATGCGCGCCATGTCATCCTGGTTTCGGACCAGACCAAATTCGAAAGGACGGCGCCGGTTCGCATCGGTCATCTGTCGCAGGTCAATACCTTCATCACCGACCATTGCGACATCCCTTCGGTGCGCAAGATCTGCCAGGAGGCGGATGTTCAACTGATCGAAACCTCCGTCGCCTGAGCGGCCTTTGGGCCTATGTCACAGACATCTCACGGCCTCGTGACATTTCGTTTG
>NZ_JBAZUD010000108.1:0-18022 GCF_041661565.1 Mesorhizobium sp. | reverse complement strand
ACGACACATGTGACATAGGATTCCTCCCAATGCTTCTTGTTCGAGTAACCTGGCAGCAAGGCCAAGGGCGTGTGTTGATCTGGCTCAATTCCTAAGCCGGGGACCGCGATGATAAGGTTGCGCTGTTCACCGGCCTGCTGATGGGCTTGCAATTAACATTCAAAGATTTTAAATTCAAGAGTATGAATGTAAAAGAGATGATCCCGGCTTCGGGAAAGGCGGCGGACCTGCTCAGGAGCCTGTCCCATCCGCAACGGCTCCTGGTCCTCTGCGCCTTGGGGAAGGACGAGCGCTCTGTCGCGGAACTGCGCGACTTGTTGGGCATCGAGCAAGTGCCGATGTCGCAGCAACTCATGCGGTTGCGTGCAGACGGTCTGGTCGAGTCGCGCCGTGATGGCACGACTGTTTACTACCGCATCACAAGGCCGGAAGTGCTCACCGTCGTCGAAGCGCTCCACTCGGCTTTCTGTCCCTGACGGACGGCCGTTGAGATCGAAAATCCCCGAGGCGTGCACAGCATGCCGCATCCGAATGAAAGAGGAGAAGTGCGATGTTTGGATTTGGAGCGCGGTCGTCGGCGAAGACGCTGACGCCGACGCAGGTGCGTCAGATGGGCGACACTGTCACCCTTGTGGACGTAAGGGAGGACGGCGAGTGGGCGTCTGGGCATATAGCCGGCGCCATCCACATCCCGTTGGGCAGGCTTCGTGACGAGATGGACCGCATTCCATCCGGCAAACCCGTCGTGTTTTATTGCCATGCCGGCGGCCGTTCATCGCAAGCAATCAACATCGCCATGGCTGCAGGCCAGCCGCACGACACGCATATGGGCGGCGGTATCAGTGCCTGGCGTGCGCAAGGTTTTCCGTCGGCAAGCTGACGCCGACCGAGCACCGTATACCGCGCCTGAAGTTCTTCGGCGGACTCATCGATCTTCCTATCGACGACCTGCCCGACGTAGGCGAGGTCCCTCGCCGCTCCGATGTCGCGGCCTATCGGCATTTGCGCAAGATCAACAGACTGATCGAGAGAACGCGCTATCGGTAGGACGATTTCCCGGGGGAAAGACAATGACCAGGCACATCGCAATCATCCAAGGGCACCCGGATTCGGCGGGCCATCATCTGCTGCACGCAATGGCCGATGCCTATGCCGAAGCCGCGACCGCGGCGGGACACGAGGTGCGCCGGATAGAGGTCGCGAAGCTCGAGTTTCCCTTGATGCGCACGCAGGCGGATTTCGAGACCGGCGCGTTGCCGCCTGCCCTGGTCCAGGCGCGAGAGGACATGCGCTGGGCGGAGCACTGGGTGTTTCTGTTTCCGCTCTGGCACGGGACCATGCCGGCGCTGTTCAAGGGTTTTCTCGAACACATCTTCAGGCCAGGATTTGCCATGGAGTACAACAAGAAAGGCTTTCCGAAGCGGCTGCTCGCCGGCCGTTCGGCTCGCATCATCGTGACCATGGGAATGCCGGTGCTGCTCTATCGATGGTACTTTGGCGCGTATGGACTGCGCGCGTTCGAGCGCAGCATGTTGAGCTTCGCCGGGATCAAGCCAATCCGCGAGAGCCTGTATGGCCTCACCTTAGCCGACGAACGAAAGCGGGCGCGCTGGATCGCCGATATGCGCAAGCACGGAAGACGAGGTGACTGACCATCTGCAAGGCACCCGCAACGTTCAGTAGAGGTGGTTGCGACAGCCGGTGGTTCAGATCCCACTTTGACCGAGATCAAGGCATGCGTCGCTTCCTGCTGCGATGCTCTGACAAGATCCGTTCGTCTCCCGCGACAACTCGATCAACATTTGACGTGCACCATGGAGCCGTCGGCCGTGAAGGACCAGGTATCTCTTAGGCATCACGCGACGGCGGCCGTTGGCGATGAATAGGCGGCGAATGCTGATTGGCGCAGGTGCGGTGGCGCTCGGCGCCGCAGGCGCGACTGCTTTTAGTCTCTCGATGATGGGTTCGATGACCGACTACGCCGCTGCCATGGCCGCTGCCAGGGCGACCCTGCCGGACCATCCGGAACTCAAGGATCTTGTCCGGTACGCGACCTTGGCCGCCAGCGGCCACAACACTCAGCCTTGGCGGTTTCACTTCGAAGAAGGCCGCATAACGATACAGCCGGATTTCTCAAGGCGAACGCCGGCTGTTGATCCCGATGACCACCATCTCTTCGCCAGCCTCGGCTGCGCCGCCGAGAACCTGGCCATCGCCGCGGCGGAAGGTGGCCGAAAGGGTGACCTGAGCTTTGACCCGCAAGGACCGGGCTCGGTTGCCTTCGCATTTGGCGACGCGCAGCCGGAACACTCGATCCTTTTCGACGCGATCGCCAAGCGGCAATCGACGCGTGCCGACTATGATGGGCGATCGGCGCCCGCTGCCGACCTGGACGCCTTGGCCGCCGCCGCCCGCATCCCCGGCGTCGATCTGATCCTGGTCACGGATCGGCAGCAGATCGAGCGCGTGCTCGATCTCGTCGCCACGGGCAACTCCACACAGATGAGCGATCCCGCCTTTGTGCGAGAGCTCAAGAGTTGGCTGCGCTTCAATCCTCGCCAGGCGCTCGAGACAGGCGATGGACTGTTCAGCGCGGCGAGCGGCAATCCGATCGCGCCGACGTGGCTCGGCAGCTCATTGTTCGACCTTGTCTTCCGTGTCGCGTCGGAGAACGACAAATATGCCAAGCAACTGCGCTCATCGGCGGGAGTCGCCGTCTTCGTGTCGGAACGCGATGACAAGGAACACTGGATGCGGGCCGGGCGAGCCTGTCAGCGCTTCGCGCTGCAGGCGACGGCGCTGGGGCTCAAGCACGCCTTCATGAACCAACCCGTCGAAGTCGCCGCCTTGCGCCCGGAGCTTGCAGGACTTGTCGGCTTGCCAGGCCGCAGGCCCGATATCGTGATGCGATTCGGATATGGGCCAACCATGCCATTCTCGGCGCGCCGGCCGGTGGAAGCAGTGATCTCGTAAGAGCTGTTCTTTCTGAAGCCAGGTAGTCTGACGTGCCGCGTAGAAACGGGGTTGACCCGGAGGCTCGGCATGCAAGGCTAACCTGACCGTGCGCCGCACCCGTAGCCGCAAACATTGGTGAAGTGTGCACCGAAGCACCGAGAGGCGACCTGTACGAGGCGGCGCTGTCGATCGTCCTTCTCCGCTACGCTTGGCTTTCGCGCAGCTTATCCAGCCTGGCGAGCAGATCCGCCGGGATTTGTTCCCGAACTTCGGTGATCCCGGCATAGACATGTCCCTCATTGCCATCGAGGGTGATTTTATCACCCTCCCGAAAGGAAAGGTCGCCGATCGAGATCGTGGCATCCGTCTCATGCACTGAAAGCGCGTCGCAGCCCACCAGGCAGACTTTTCCGAGCTGTCTCGCCACCACGGCCGCATGCGAGGTCCGGGCGCCGCGTTGGGTAAGCAGCCCATCCGCCAGATCGAGAGCCGATATGTCACGGGTTTCGGCATCGCGACGTACCAGGATGACCGCGCATCCGGCAGCCTTGCGTTCGCGTACGCGCACCTCATCCAGCGCGATCTCACCGCAAACCACTCCGCTCGACGCCGAGGACGCGGAGGCGATTGGCACAAGATGTTTGCCGTCGCCGGCGGTCACAACGCGAACGGCCAGGCTCCGCGCGTCCAGTCCCTGCGTGCGCTCGAGCGCCGTATGCCGGTCGATCAGTCCTTCGTCCAGCAAGTCGAGCGCTATGCGGGCCGCGGCTTGCGGCGTCCGCTTTCCGGTCCGCGTCTGAAGCAGGTACAATTGGCCATCCTGGACGGTGAATTCGAAATCCTGCATGTCTTGAAAATGCCGTTCCAGCCGCTTGGTCGCTTCGACGAGTTCGGCCCAGACCTGGGGCGCGGCGGCGGCCAGTTCGCCGTGACCGTGCGCGCTCCGCCGCCCGCTGACGACATCCTCGCCCTGCGCATTGAAGAGGAAATCGACCCAGGGGGCCGGATCGCCATTGCTCGGATTTCTCGTGAACCCTACCCCCGCTCCCGACATGCCACCGGCGTTTCCGAAGACCATCCTCTGGACGGTGACCGCCGTTCCCATCGCATGTGAAAGACCGCGCAGTTCCCGATAGGCCGAGGCCTTTTCGCTGTTCCATGACCTGAAAACGGCCAGGATGGCTTCCCGCAGTTGCACCTCGGCGGACTGCGGGAACGGCGCCGCCGCCTCGCGTTCAAATGTTTCGAGGTGCATCCGCGCCAGATCGCGAAGCGCCACGAAATCGAGTTCGCGCTCGTCCGTATCCCCGCGCAGATTTTCGAGATCGTCATCGAAACACCGCGAATCGACGCCGGCGACCACCTCGCCATAGCTTGCCACCAGCCGCCTGAAGGCATCCCAGGCCAATCGGGGATTGCCTGTCATGCGGATGATGCCAGGGAGAGTGGCATCGGTCAGGCCGATGTTGAGCAATGTCTCCATCATGCCCGGCATGGAGACGGGCGCACCTGACCTGACCGAGAGCAGGAGCGGTTTGCGCGCATCTCCGAGACACAGATCGGTCGCGGTTTCCAGACGGTCGAGTCCGCTGCGCCAGATGTCGGGGGTGATCTCTTCTTGCCGTGCGCACCATTGCGTGCCCAGCACGAACGCCGGCGGAACCCTCAGGCCGATTGCTGCCATGCCCGCAAGGTTGAAGGCCTTGAAGCCGAGCATGTCGGAGGTCACCCCTTCCGACAACGGTTCGGTCCCGCCGATGAAAAAGATCTGCGGCGCGGATGGCGCCCCCTGGGCCAGGTTCGGTTCGGGGCGGATATTCATGCCTTGGCCCCCAGGCGGCTGAATGCGAGATCGCGCAGGCCGTAGGTGGTGGCGAGCAGCGCATCGGTGGCCTGCTCGACAGCGGCGGCGAAATCGGTCGTCAGGCAGTGGGTGGCTGCGTCGTCGACGTGCTTTGCAAGCGCCCGCCGAACATCCCTCAGCAGCACATCGCATTGACGCTCCGCATTGAGCACGCGCCATGAGGTTGCAATGAATTCCTCCTGGTCCTCGGCACTGCTGTCCTCGCCGAAACCTCTGGCAATGCTGAGAGCCTTGATATGATCCTGTGTGGCGATCAACGTTGCGTCGACCAGCTTGCGGATTGAATCCCTGACATCACCATGCCAGGCGTGCCGCTGGCTGTCGGCGATCAGCGACAGCAAGAACGCAGCCTCCTCGAGGGAATCCGCGACATCGTCGGCGCGCTCGATCAACCGCATGAACGGCAGCCAGTTGGGATGGTTTTCGGCCAGGGCGCGGGATTTCATCACCTGGAGATCGGCCTGACGCTCCCAGCCCTTGGCTCGTTCCGCGAATTTGGCCATCGCCTTGGCGTCGCGCTCTCGCCCATGCGCGATGGCGTCGCGAATGCCCTCGGCAAGTGCATGGCAGAACGCCGCATGCTCGCTCAGCAGATCGAATTCGTCGTGATGGCGCCGGGTATACCGCAGCAGCAGCAGCCGGACCGCGTCGGCAATCAGCGGCAAAGGTTGCCGCTGTCGCATCGACTGGCTCGACAGCGCCAATGTCTCGACGAGAAATTCCCTTGCCTGGGCCTCCCCCAAAACCTTGTCGAGGCGCTGGCCAATTCGAAAATAATCCCCACCGAGCGCCTGCATGGCGTCATGGATCAACTGTTCCCCGCCGGCGCCAAGCCAACCCATATGGCCAACTTCGCGCCGCGCCGCCTCTGTCAGCACGGCAACGGACTGGGACTTCTTCACAAAGAGATTCAATCGTTTGCGCGCGCGGTTCCAGTCGATCAGGAAGACAATGCGGGAGCCGAGGGCTTCGAGCGTCGACATCAGCTTGTCCTCGCTCGGGCACTCGAACGTCGCCGTCCCCACCTGATATGCCTCGTCGGCGTTGAGGCCGGCCGTGGTGCGCATCGCAACCGGCGACCATGTTGCGCCGATGTCGCTGAGCTCGGCCTGGAAAAAGGCGAAGCGCTGCTGATGAAGGTCCGAATATGTAAGGACCATTTTCAGACCCTCGACCTGCACGACAAGCACATGTGCATCGTTGGTTCCGATGTCATTCTGGATCAGCAGTCTGTCGCCGTCGCGGGTCGCGGCTGTATCCAGTCCAGGGTGATTGAGCTTCAAGGCGCGCGTCCGGTTGAGCCCGCGCATGAAAGCGGTCACGCGGGGACGGTCGCTTTCAGCGAGCTGCCAGACATGGGCGCCATCGATCGTTTCGTTCGAAAATTCCGAAGCCAGGTGGTTCAGGGCCTTGTGCAGATCCATCACCAGCAGATGAAAACTGTCGTCCCCGTGGCGGCTGCCGCTGGTGAGCGCCTTGATCTGCGCCGGCGACAGGGTGTCCGAGGGCTGACCCTCGAGCCAGGTACACCAGTGCTCGACCCGCACCATCAAAGCCCGGTGGGCTGGTTCGCTGTCCCCATCCAGTGGCCGCGCCATGACGCGCAGGTCGTCGCGCAGCTTGTCTTTCAGGCTGGGAAGGTCCGGAACATGAAGAGTGGCGCCGTCCAGATAGGCGGACGCTGGCAGGGCGAGCAGCCACGGCGCATCAAGCTTGGCGGCGGCAAATTCATGTTTCATGTCGAGCGGAGCGGACGAAGGATGTTCGGCATGCGACTGGGCTGCCTGCAAGACCGTCAGATAGAGTTTGAGCCTGTCATTGGCGCCCAGCGCAGCCTTCGTCCAGGCCGGACGCAGCAGCTGCAACTGGCCCAATGATGCCACCACATCGATTTTTTCCATCGAACTCTTCTCCGCGATATGTATTGGGCTTGCCCGGCCCTTGCACTCGCCCAGGCGGGTGGCTCAATTTCTGTGATGTGGCAGTCGGGCCCACGGCCATGCGGCAGGGTTCCCATTGAAGTGGCTGGTGTTTCTTGGAAGGTATCTGGACACGGGAGATGGTCCTTGATCCACGTCAAGGGTCCACCTCGCCGACTTGAAAGCCGGGGTGCGCGATTGTCGCGGCCGGTGGCAAAGCGATCGACGCAAGCGTGCGGCGCGGTGGGATGTACGCCTCAGGCTTATAGGTGGCCGTAGGTTGACCATCCTGCCATCAAGGCTGCTGAGACCGCCAGGCTGTGAAGCCGGGACCGCATTCTGCAGTGCCGGGCGACCCGTTCCTTCACGAAGGCTGACAGACCGAGCGGCTGGTCCAAGTCAAACCTTTTCGAAGATAAGGATGCCGGGATACTGGACCTGACTCCTGGGACGGCGGTCTTCTCGCCGCGATCCCGACTTGACAAGAGCCAAGGTGATCAGGCCGTCCAGGCTGTAGGACTTGTCCGGCGTGGGCCGGAACCGGAGTCCGTATGACCGTCCAGGGACGAGACGTAGAAAGTTCAGCCATGCAGCCTCTGGCCCCGGTATTCGTGGCCCGGGGATTGACCAAGGTCTATGGCGCGGGCGATTCACGAGTCGTGGCGTTGAAGGACGTCGACCTCGATATCCGACAAGGCGAATTCATCGTTCTTCTCGGCCCTTCCGGGTCAGGCAAATCGACCCTGCTCAACATCCTCGGCGGACTGGACGCTCCAACGTCGGGCACGGCGACCTGGCGAGATCACGAACTGACCGGAGCCAGCGACGAACAGCTCACGACATACAGGCGCGAGCATGTCGGCTTCGTGTTTCAATTCTACAACCTGATACCGAGCCTCACCGTCGAGGAGAACGTGCGGCTGGTCGCGCAGATCGCCAGCAATCCGATGACACCAGCCGAAGCGCTCGCACTCGTCGGACTGTCGCATCGCGCCGGTCACTTTCCTTCGCAACTGTCCGGCGGAGAACAGCAACGCGTCGCGGTGGCGCGCGCAATCGTGAAACGGCCGGATATCTTGCTCTGCGACGAGCCGACCGGCGCGCTCGACGTCGACACCGGCAGGCTGGTTCTGGCGGCAATCGCCAAGGTCAATGCGGAACTGAACACGACGACCGTCGTGATCACTCACAACTCGGCAATCGCGGGGATGGCTCATCGCGTGTTGCGGCTGAGCGGCGGGCGCATCGTCACGGAGGAACCGAATCCGCGGCGCATCCGGGCCGAGGATGTGGCATGGTGAACGTCCTGGATATCAAGGTGGCGCGCGACCTCTGGTCGATGCGGCTTCAGGTCCTCAGCATCGCGCTGCTCGTCGCGGCCGGCGTGGCCGTCTTCGTGATGTCGGTGTCGAACTACCAGGCGCTGATCGGCGCCATGGAAGCGCACTACCGCAACGAACGTTTCGCCGATATCTTCGTGGGCATGACGCGCGCGCCGCTCTCGATCGTCGATCGACTGCGTGAAATCGACGGCATTGGCGTTGTGGAGCCGCGCGTCGCCGAACCAGTGCGCGTGATCCGCGATGACACCAACCTGCCGATCTCGGGGCGCGTCATCTCGCTCCCGGCCGAGGGTCAGCCATTGCTCAACCGCCTGCATCTCGTGCAGGGCCGCTGGCCTGATCCGCTGCATCCGGAAGAAGTCATCATCAATGCGGCGTATGCCGAGGCGCGGGCCGTGCGGAGCGGAGAAGCCATCGAGGTGGTGCTCAATGGCCGGCTGCAAGGCTTCCGCGTCGTGGGCACCGCCCTGTCACCCGAATTCATCTTTGCCACCCGCGCCGCGGTGCCGCTTCCGGACGATCGGAATTTCGTGGTGGTGTGGGCAAGCGAGGATGCGGTGGCAAGCGCATTCGACATGAAAGGCGCCTTCAACGACGCGCTGATGACTCTGGCGCCCGGCGCGGGGCCGCAGCATGTCCTGGAAGAGGTCGATCGGTTGCTGGCGCCATACGGCGGCACCGGAGCCTATGGCCGGAGCGATCAGCCGTCGCACCGCTTTCTCAAGGACGAACTGGCGGAGCAGGAGACCCTGAGCATCGTCATGCCATCAGTCTTCTTCGGCATCGCGGCGTTCCTGCTCAACGTCGTCATCGGCAGGATGGTGGAAGCACAGCGGGGGCAGATCGCTTCGCTGAAGGCGTTGGGGTTTGCGAACGGCACCATCGCCTTTCACTACTTCAAGCTGGTCACCGCCATCGCGTTGCTGGGATCGGCGATAGGTCTGGTCGTAGGACGCTGGTTCGCGATCGGAGTTGTCGAGAGCTATGGCGCTATCTTCCGGTTTCCATCACTGGAGGCGCAACTGGAGCCATGGCTGCTCGTTGCCGCGACCCTTGTCAGCGTCGGCGCGGCGAACCTTGCCGCGGCATCGGCGGTATACCGAATTGCCATGCTTGCTCCTGCCGAAGCCATGCGCCCCGAGACGCCGCCCGCGCTGCACACATTCAGCTGGCTGCAGACGATTGGAAGCCAGGGAATTCCGCTCCAGTACGTGATAGCGGCGCGCACGATCCTCGGACGGCCCGTGAGGACGCTGTTGACGACCATCGGAATCGCGCTGGCCATCCCGCTCATTCTGTTCGGGCTCTACTGGTTCGACGCCATCGACTACATGATCGATGTCAGTTTTGGACGCATCGAGCGCGGTGACGCCTTTGTTACCTTCACGGAACCGGTCTCGGCGGATGCACTCTACGAATTGCGGGCGATACCTGGCGTGCTTGAGGCTGAAGTCCAGCGGATCGTGCCGATCACATTGCGAGCTGGGCATCGCGCCTATCGCACCTCGGCGACCGGTCTGGATTCCGGTTCCGAGCTCAAGGTGCTGAGAGACAGCGCGCTACGGCCGATTGCCGTGCCCTCCGATGGCATCATGCTCAGCCGCACGATCGCGAGACAGCTCGATCTCAAGGCCGGTGACAGTGTCACGATCGAGGTGCTCGAAGGCAGCCGAGCCGTGAGAGAAGTCACCGTCCGCAGGATTTCGGACGATATTCTAGGGGCGTCCGTAACGATGGAGCGCACCGCACTCAATCGCCTGATGCGGGAAGGTTCCGTTGCGAATGTCGCGACCTTCAGGATCGATCCGGGTCAATCTGAACGGCTCTGGTCCAGGATAAGGTCCATGCCGAAGATCGAGGGAAGCTCGGTCAAGGCCCTGTGGTTTGCGTTGTTCAACGAAACGATCGGCGGAATGGTGGTCATTGGCGCGCTGGTGCTCTCGGGGTTTGGAATGCTGATCGCCATAGGCGTGGTCTACAACAGCGCCCGCATCGCGCTCCAGGAGCGTGCTTGGGAATTGGCCAGCCTGCGCATCATCGGACTGACGCGGCGTGAGGTATCCGCCGTCATTATCAGCGAGCTTGTCGTGGAGCTGATCGTGGCCATCCCCGCCGGGCTCCTGATCGGATGGTACCTGATCGAGTTGATCGCGTCGGCGCGTGCGAGCGAGTCGTTTCAGATTCCCGCTGTGATCGATCGCAGCAGTTATGCCATCGCCGCGTTCCTGGTCCTCAGCGCGGCCTTTGCCAGTTTCATCACAATCCGCCGTAGGATCGACAAGCTCGATCTCGTGGCTGTCCTGAAGACGAGGGACTGAACATGAAGCGTCGAACAATTTCGATCGCGGGTGCACTGGTGCTGGCGCTTGGGGCACTAGGCTTCTACTGGCTCCTGATGCCGCAGCAGACCCTTGTCGAAACCGCCGAGGTGGTGACCTCGCGCTTCCAGGACACGGTTGAAGAGGACGGCCGCACCCGGGTACGGGATCGCTATCTGGTGTCGGCGCCTTTGTCCGGGCGTATCCAGAGGTTGACACTCAAGGCCGGCGATACCGTGCGGACGGGACAGAAGCTGGCGTCCATTACGCCGCCGGTTTCGCCGCTTCTCGACCCCCGCGTGCGGCGGGAACTCGAGGCTCAGGTCGGTGCCGCCGAGGCGGCAGTCGAGGAAACGGCATTGCTTCACGAGCAGGCCAAGGTGCTGTTGGCTCAAGCCAGTGCGGACCTCGAACGCACGAGGGAGCTTGTCAAGCGCAACGTGGCGGCCGCGGCTCAGCTGGAGCGTGAGGAATTCCTGTTCCGCTCCACGCAGCGACAAACCGATGCCGCCGAGCGGCGCTGGCACGCGGCCACGCATCTTCTGGAACAGGCGCGCGCGGCGCTGAACTCCGCCGACAATTCCGAGGCCAGCGAGAGTTTCCCGGTGTCCTCCCCCATCGACGGCCGCGTTCTCAGGGTCATGCAGGAGAGCGAGACCATTGTCGCGCAGGCAGCCCCCTTGGTCGAATTGGGTGACCCCGGCGATCTCGAAATTGCCGTCGACGTTTTGACGACCGATGCCGCCCGAATAAGGGAGGGCGACAAGGTGATCATCGAGCGCTGGGGCGGCCCCACCGATTTGCATGGGGCCGTGCGCCGCGTCGAGCCCTCCGGCTTCACCAAAATATCGGCGCTCGGCGTCGAGGAGCAGCGCGTCTGGGTCATCGTCGACATAACCTCGCCGCGAGAGACGTGGACCAGCCTGGGGGATGGCTATCGCGTCGAGGTCAAGATCGTCGTTGAAGAGGACGATCAGGCAATCGTCGTGCCTGTCGGGGCACTGTTCCGCCGCGGCGATGCATGGAACGTCTTTGTTATCGAGGCAGGCCGCGTTCATCTCCGAGAGATCCGGGTTGCGCGCCTCTCGGCCCGCACTGCCGCCGTGGCGCAGGGCGTGCGCCCCGGCGAGGTCGTCGTCGTCTATCCACCTGCCAGCCTTGCCGAGGGGAGCAAGGTCAAGCTCCAGTAAGGGCAAGCAGCAGCCCGCCAATCGCCGCCTGCAGGACCATGGTTGGCCCTCACAAGCTCTTTGAAATCCAATCCGGACCTGACGTGAATCAAAATAATGCGCCCGATGCGGTGCTAGAGGCTGCTGGTACGTTTCACTGAGGTGACCGGACAGACAGGCAGGCAGCACCATGTTCGAGTACAGCGTTGAGGCCCGACGGACCGATGCACGAGGCAGCCTGGCCACGACCAAGAACGCCGCCCTTGTTCTCGACACCTGTCTCGAGGGCCGGGCCGATGCCTTCAATCCGGCCGAACTGCTTCTGGCGGCGATCGCCGCCTGCATGATCAAGGGCATCGAGCGCGTCACCCCGATGCTCGCCTTCAAGCTGCGCGGCGTGGAGGTCGCATTGCATGCCGTGCGGCGCGACAGTCCGCCGGGCATTGCCTCGATCGACTACGAGCTTGTCGTCGACACCGATGAGACCGACCAGCGGCTGGAGCTGTTGCACAAGAACGTCCGCAAGTACGGCACGATCTCCAATACGGTCGCGGCCGCCACGAAACTCGAAGGCACGATCAGGAGAAAAGCATGAGCCGCTTGCATGTCGAAAACCATCTGGTGTCGCGCATAGGCTGGTTGCGCGCCGCTGTGCTGGGAGCCAATGACGGGATCGTCTCGACCGCCAGCCTGATCGTCGGCGTGGCGTCGGCCGCCGCACCGACTTCGCAGGTTCTCGTCGCCGGCATAGCCGGCCTGGTTGCAGGCGCCATGTCGATGGCGGCCGGCGAATATGTCTCGGTCAGTTCCCAGTCGGACACAGAGAACGCCGACCTTGCCCGCGAACGCGAGGAACTCAGGACCCAGCCAGAATTCGAGCGCGAGGAACTGGCGCAGATCTACGTCAAGCGCGGACTGGAAACGGGCCTGGCGCGTCAGGTCGCCGATCAGCTGATGGCCAAGGACGCGCTCGCCGCGCATGCCCATGATGAGCTCGGCATTTCGGAAATGACCACGGCGCGGCCGATCCAGGCGGCGCTGACCTCGGCGGCGACCTTCAGCGTCGGCGCGGCGATGCCGCTGCTCATGGTTCTGGTGGCGCCGGCCTCCATACTGGTGCTGGCGGTTTCAGTCGCGTCCCTGCTTTTCCTTGCCTTTCTGGGCGCAATCGGCGCCAAGGCAGGCGGGGCCAACATCCTTCGCGCAACGCTGCGCGTCACCTTCTGGGGCGCCTTCGCCATGGCGCTCACCGCAGGCATCGGCGCGCTGGTCGGGACGGCGGTGTAAGCGGTCAGGCGTCCAGTCTATTGATCTGCAGAGCGCTCAAGCACCAAGTCATTCCTGCTGCTCGCCATTGCCGAGTCTCTCGCGAGCGGCCCACACCTCCACGAGCAGCATCGTCACCGTAACAGCCAGCGGCCCCAGTATGAATCCGGGAGCCCCGAACAAGGCGAGCCCGCCTATCATGGATATGAAGGCGGGGATTGTGTGAAGCCTCAGCTGGTTTCCTACGAAAATCGGTCGAAGGACGTTGTCGATACTGCCCACCACGATGCCGCCCCATACAGCGAGGATCAACGCCTTGCCCCAGTCGCCATCAAGCGCGAGCAGGATAGCTGCAGGTATCCACACGATAAATGCACCCAGCACGGGCACGACGGAAAGCAAACTCATCACCACGCCCCAAAGAAGGGGCGTCGGCAAACCGAGTATCCAGAACATCAGCCCGCCCAGCGAACCCTGAACGGCTGCGACGGCGAGCGTTCCGTATATTGTGGCATGGACGGTATCGAACACCCGCTGAAACAGTCGCTCGGTGTCTGCGCTCTCCAGCGGCATCCAGTCGCGAAACAGGCGCGCGACTGCGTTCCGATCACGCAGAAAATAGAACAGCATGTAGAAAGTCAGGAGGACTTCTGCCACTTGCAACACGGATCCCTTGACGAACGTCGCACCCGCGTTGCTCAACCATGATGCGAGGCTCGCAGTCATCGACGGCAGATCGATGTATTGGTCTATCCACTTTCCAAGTGGGGCGATCCCGGGATTGGCGTCCAGGAGACGTTGGAGTTCTCCATCAGCCACCCGGGCTCGGACGGAGGCTGCCCCGGAAGCGGCTTCCTCGACCAAGCGCCCTACCAGGAATGCGGCCGGGACAACGACGAGCAATACTATCGTCAAGACCGACACGATCGCCGCAAGGTTGGGGTGTTTCAACTTCGACTCGATCCAGACATGGAAAGGGACAAAGAGGATTGCCAGTGCCAACGCCCAGGTGATCGCGCCCAGGAACGGCTCGGCCAAGAGTACGCAGACGACAATCCCGACGATCGCGGCGGCGGCGAGCACCAATGTGCCCACGTGGCTTCCACGAACGCGTGCATTGTCCGTGTTCATGGTCCCGACACCCAATGCATCTGCCCGCAATCCTTCACGTTTCCAACCCTTTGTCGACAATCAACATTTTCCAACCGAGACCGTTCATGATCAGCTCGTTTCTGCGGCTAGGCCTTCAGTTGCCTCCGCCAGAATGGCTTCAGCAACTCCAAGCATGCCAGCACCGCAAGCCCCGCGCCAAGCGTCACCGCCAGATCGTCAAGGTGCAGCGGTCCGAAGCGGAAGAGACTGGTGGCAAACGGCCAAAGAAGCGTCCCGCCTAGCATTGACGCGACCGCCACGACGACGATCGTCAGCGAACGGTTCGGCCTGATCAACGCAGTCAGCAGCGATGCGCTGAAGGAACGGTTCACAAAAATCAGTCCCACGATTGTCAGCACCAGCGAGAAGAACGTCAGTGCCCTGATTTCATTCTCGGCCATGCCCTGTTTCAGGGCGAAAAGGTAAATGCCCGCGAGAAGCGCGAAGGCGAGCGTCCCCTGGATCAGCCCCCACCCGACCAACGCCCCTGAGAACAGTGGTGAATCCGGATTGCGAGGCGGACGGCGCATGACATCGTCCTCCTCGCTTTCGGCCTCGA
Source organism: Mesorhizobium sp. (assembly GCF_041661565.1). GTDB lineage: Bacteria > Pseudomonadota > Alphaproteobacteria > Rhizobiales > Rhizobiaceae > Mesorhizobium. Next base: position 3,477 of record NZ_JBAZUD010000108.1, on the reverse strand, counting down.
AGACCAGCGAGCAGACGGGATCGATCACCATTTCCAGAAAGGCGATATGGATCGGCCCGAACAGGATCGGCAGGCCAAACAGCAACGGCAGCAGCGAGAGACCCGCGATTGGCACGTGGACCGCGAAGATGAACCCCATGGCCTTGCGCAGATTGTCGAAGATGCGGCGACCAAGCCGCACGGCTTTGACAATCGACCCGAAATCGTCGTCGAGCAGGACGATCGACGACGCCTCGCGCGCGACGTCGGTGCCACGGCCCCCCATGGCAATCCCGATATTGGCGGCCTTGAGCGACGGCGCGTCATTGACCCCGTCGCCCGTCATGGCGACGATTTCACCACTCGCCTTCAGCGCGTTGACGATGCGAAGTTTCTGTTCGGGCATGATGCGCGCGAAAACGGTCGCGATCTTCACGCGCAGTACCAGCTCGTCGTCACCGAGCGCCTGCATCTCGCTGCCGGTCACTACGATTTCGGCATCGAGGCCGGCCTGGCGCGCGATCATCTTGGCGGTTGCCGGATAGTCGCCGGTAATCATCATCACCCGGATGCCGGCGGAACGGCAGTCGCTCACGGCTTCGGGCACGCGCGCGCGCAGTGGATCCGTCAAGCCGACCAGCCCGAGGAATTCGAATTGGAACTCATGCTGCGTCGCCGGCAAGTCGGGGCCGCGAAGAGATGCGCGGGCCACGCCGAGCACGCGCAGTCCCTCGGCGGCCATGGCCTCGACCGAGCCCTTCAAGGCCGTGAAATCCCTTGCGTTCAGACGGCACAGCGCCCCGATCGCCTCTGGAGCACCCTTCGCCGCAACCAGTGAATTGCCATTGCCATGTGTCGATTGCCAGACATTCGACATCGCCAGCAGTCCGGCTCGAAGTGGATATGCGTGGGCCAGTCGCCAATCCGGTTTGCCCAGAATGTCGTGCGTGGACAGCCGTTCCTTGCCGAGTTTGTGAAATGCGATCTCCATGGGGTCGAAAGGAATCTGCGCGCTGGCAAGCGCACCCGTCTCAACCAGGCCGGCGAATGCCGCCGGCAGGTCGGAGCCCGGCTCGTCCGCCAGCCGAAACGACTTTCCATCCGCCGTCCGAAGTTCTGCAATCGTCATCCGGTTCTCGGTGAGCGTGCCTGTCTTGTCGGTGCAGAGGATCGTCGCCGAGCCAAGCGTTTCGATCGCCGCGGCCCTGCGGGTCAGGACGCGCGCCTGTGATATGCGCCACGCTCCCATGGCCATGAAGATCGTCAGCACGACGGGAAACTCTTCCGGCAGCATGGACATGCCGAGCGCGATGCCCGCGAGCACGGCATCAAGCCATCCGCCTCGCAGAAACCCGTAGAGCAGGACCGCGACGACGCTGACCGCGCCGCCCACCATTGCGAAGATGCGTACGACCCGCCGCATTTGTGCCTGCAGTCGCGGTGGTTCGGTCTCCATTGAACTCAGCGAGTGGCCTATCTTGCCAATTTCACTTCGCGGTCCCGTCGCCAGGACTTCGCCAATGCCCGAACCGCGAACGATCAGCGAACCCGAGAATATGAAAGGCAGGTCGTCGCCGCCTGGCCGGCATTCGCCTACTGGCGGGGCGCCGTCGGCGGCACTCTTTCGGACCGGCACGGATTCTCCGGTCAGCAAGGATTCATCGCTCTGCAGGTCCTCGCTCTTGAGAAGCCTGGCATCGGCCGGCACCCGGTCGCCCTCGCCGAGCACGACGATGTCCCCCCGAACAACCTCGCGACCGGCGATGCGCTTGCGTTCACCACCGCGTATGACCAAAGCGCGAGGGCTGGTGAGATCACGCAGCGCTTCCAGAACACGCTCGGTGCGTGTCTCCTGTATGATGGTTATGCCGATCGACATCGTGGCAAAGACCAGCAGGATCAGCGCTTCCTCGAGATTGCCAAGGATGAGATAGACAACGCCGCCGCCAAGCAGGAGCGTCAGCATCGGCTCGCGGATGACCTCGAAGGCAATCCGCAACGGGGTGCGTTGATTGGGCCTCGGCAGTTCGTTGTAGCCTTCGGCGGCCAGCCTAACTTGCGCCTCGGTCTCTGATAGGCCGACATCATCCGCCGTCGAGACAGGTTGTGGCATGTCAACTCTCTGGCGACCGTCCGGCCAACGTGATGACACGTTCTCGCCTGCAGGGGCTACGTGAAAACGAGGTGCTGTTCAATGCGTCAGGAGAATGGGAAGTCTCACGTCGTTCAGGACACTCTCGGTCGCACCGCCCAGAACAAAATCCCTGACACGAGAATGACCATATCCGCCCATGACCAGCAATTTCGTCCCCATTTCCAGGGCATGGTTCTGAAGCGTATCGCCAATCGGGCCTGCTTCGCGCATGATGGAAACCGCGGTAGCGGGGACCCCACGAGCCACAAGGCCAGAAGCAAGGCGGTCACCGATATCTTCGGCTTCGAGGGCCTTTTCCCCAATAACGGTAATGACACTCACCTTCGCAGCCGTGTCCAGAAACATTTGCGCATCGGCGACCGCACGGGCCGCCACTCGGCTGCCATCCCACGCGATAGCGACATGGTCTATTGCACTCACCGTCGCAACTTCGGGGAACAGCAGCATCGGCCGCCCGGAACCGAACAGGACAGCCTCGGACACCATCCGAACCGTCTGGTTCCCTGGCATCCAGGAGACAATAGCCAGATCGAAATAGCGTGCTTTCATGGCTGTGACCTCACCCATGAATGCCGGCGCAGCAGCAGTCTCCTCCGTCGTCAGTGACAAACCGACCGCCGAGGCCTCCCCGGCAAGAGCAGTGAGGAGATCGCGCCCGTGCTGGCGGCTGGTGGCCTCGGCCTCGTAGATCATTTGAGGCAGGTTCATCAGATATCTTGACACGGCATTCGACACATCGGGAATGTCGACATTGATGGCCATCCCATGGAGCGCGCCCCCTATCTGCTGGACGAAGGCCACCGCGTTCTGCACGGCCCTCTCAGTATTCGAGTCAGGATAAGTGATCAGAGGCAACAGGCTCGATCTGTGCATGGAATAACCCTTTGCTGTTATCCGCCGACAACACCCTTGGCGACGTTGACACCGAGATCGTAGACCAGGATGCCGCCGTAATAGGCAGTGACCGTGACCAGGACGGAGCCGGCAAGTTCGATCAGCGGAACGGCGACAGCTATCGACCCGATGCCGCGATTGCGGACCCAAAGACCCAGCCTGACGATCCCCCAGATGAAGAAAGCCAGTGCGGTGACGCCGCCAAGGCCTTCATGCGTCTCTGCCACAGGGCTGCTGAAGCCGCCGGATTCCGCGACATCGAGCGCCAGCCCGCCAAGATACCAGGTAACGATGGCGAACAGCCCCGCAGCCACGGCGAGGCCGGTCGAGATCGTGCCGACGCCGGTTCGCACGGTCATGTCCTCGCGCTGCGAGAGGCCGATGATGTCGATCAGCGTGACCGTGAAAATGAGTACGATCGGAAAATGTACGAAGATCGGGTGGATATG
>NZ_JBAZUD010000107.1:0-18277 GCF_041661565.1 Mesorhizobium sp. | reverse complement strand
ATGAGCTGGAAGTCTATACGACTAGGCCGGACACGATCTTCGGCGCTTCCTTCATGGCGATCGCCGCCGACCATCCGCTGGCCAGAAAGGCCGCCGAGAGCAATCCGACGCTGGCGAAGTTCATCGATGAGGTCCGCCACATGGGCACTTCGGTGGCGGCGCTGGAGACTGCCGAGAAGAAGGGTTTCGACACCGGTATCCGGGTCGTCCATCCGTTCGACGACAGCTGGACGCTGCCGGTCTATGTCGCCAATTTCGTGCTGATGGAATACGGCACCGGCGCCATCTTCGGCTGCCCGGCGCACGACCAGCGCGACCTCGACTTCGCCAACAAATACGGCCTGCCGGTCGTGCCGGTGGTGATGCCCGAGGGCGGCAACCCGACGACCTTCCAGGTCATCGACGAAGCCTTTGTGGATGACGGCGCGATGATCAATTCGCGCTTCCTCGACGGCATGAAGCCGGAGCAGGCGTTCGACGAAGTGGCGACGCTGCTGGAGCAGAAGACGATCGGCAACCGGCCGATGGCCGAGCGCAAGGTCAATTTCCGCCTGCGCGACTGGGGCATTTCTCGTCAGCGCTACTGGGGCTGCCCGATCCCGATGATCCATTGCGAGCATTGCGGCGTGGTGCCGGTGCCGAAGGCCGACCTGCCGGTCAAACTGCCCGACGATGTCGATTTCGACCGGCCCGGCAACCCGCTCGACCGCCATCCGACATGGCGGCATGTAAAGTGTCCGCAATGCGGTGGGGATGCGCGGCGCGAAACCGACACGATGGACACGTTCGTCGATTCGTCCTGGTATTTCGCCCGCTTCACCGCGCCCTGGGCACATGAGCCGACCGATCCGAAGGCCGCCAATGAATGGCTGCCGGTCGACCAGTATATTGGCGGTATCGAGCATGCGATCCTGCACCTGCTCTATTCGCGCTTCTTCACCCGCGCCATGCGCGAGACCGGCCATGTCGACCTGGCCGAGCCGTTCAGGGGCCTGTTCACACAGGGCATGGTCGTGCACGAAACCTATCGTCTGGGTACGGCATCGAATGGCCGCTGGCTGGCGCCGACCGAAGTGAAGTTCGAGGACGCCGACGGCAAGCGTCGAGCCATCGAGATCGCTACCGGCGAGACCGTGACCATCGGCCCGCTCGAAAAGATGTCGAAGTCGAAGAAGAACACGGTGAGCCCGGAAGACATCACCGACGGTTACGGCGCCGATACGGCGCGGTGGTTCATGCTGTCGGATTCGCCACCCGAGCGCGATGTCGAGTGGACCGACGATGGCGCCGCCGGCGCGCATCGTTTCATCCAGCGCGTCTGGCGTCTGGTGTCGATGGGGGCCGAGACGCTGGCCGATGTCAGGCCCGCGGCGGCTGGTAGCGGAGAAGCCGCGACGGTTTCCAAGGCGGCGCACAAGATCCTGAAGGCGGTCGGCGAGGACATTGAAAAGCTCGCCTTCAACCGCGCCATCGCCCGGATCTATGAACTGGCCAACGCGCTGACCACGCCGCTCAGCGATGTCGGGGAAGGCAAGGCCGATCCGGCGCTGAAAGGCGCCTGCCGCGAGGCCGTCGAGATCCTCGTGCATCTGATCGCGCCGGTAATGCCGCATCTGGCCGAGGAGTGCTGGGAAACGCTTGGCGGCACCGATCTGGTGGCCGAACGGCCCTGGCCGATCTTCGATCCGGCACTGGTTGTCGACAACGAAGTCACCTATCCGGTGCAGGTCAACGGCAAGAAGCGCGGTGATTTGACAATTGCCCGCGACGCTGACCAAGGTGCGGTCGAAAAAGCGGTATTGGCTCTCGACTTCGTGCAGAAAGCGCTCGAAGGTAAGGCACCGCGCAAGGTGATCATCGTGCCGCAGAGGATCGTCAATGTCGTTGCCTGATCCGAAGAAGACAGACGCTGGCCGTGTGCTGCGCCGCATCGCGGTTGCCGGCATGATCGGCGCGCTTGCGCTGGTCTCGGCCTGCACCGTGCGGCCGCTCTATTCGAACGCGCCGCTGTCGCCGGGCTCGCGCACCAGCGCCAATTCCGAATTGGCGTCGATCGGCATCAAGCCGGTCAAGTCGCGTTACGCCCAGCAGGTGCGAAACAATCTGATCTTCGGCTTCGGGCGCGGTGCCGGCGAACCGGCTTCGCCCGTCTACTCGCTCGATCTCGGCGTCACCGAGTCTGTCGAATCCGCGGTCCTTGTCCAGGTCGGGACCGATGAGGACGAGCCGACCGCCGGTTCCGTGACGTTGACCGCGGCCTACAGGCTGACCGACGCGAAGACCGGCGTGGTGATCTCGTCCGGCAGGCGCTCGGTCACCTCATCTTTCGACAGGCCGCGCCAGGAATTCGCCTCGTATCGAGCGCAGATCGACGCCGAGAACCGGGCCGCGCGAGAGCTTGCCGAAGCGCTGCAACTGTCGATCGCCCAGGATCTGGTCAGGCTCGGCAACTCGGCGGGCTGACCCAGCAATCCAGGGCCTTCGCTCCCCGGCGCCGCCGATAGTTTCGCTCGTCAATCGGCCGGCACCGTATCGCTCGCGAACGATGTGGCCCGGCCCAGGGTGGCCAGGGTCTTCCTGACGCGCTGGAGATGCGCCTGGCGCTCCGCTGCCGAAACGCTGTCCATCCGGTAGAGCGCCAGGAACCGCGTCGAGCAGAACGGATGGCATACGGAGCGAAAGCCGCGCAGCAGCGTGCGGCGTCCCGGCTGGCCCATGATCCACGACATCAGCGGCGTTGCCCCGCAGGTGGTCATCACCAGCACCTTGCGGATGTGCCGCAGTTTCGGCCGCGGCCCGCGCTCGGCTGTCGGCATTTCGAATGCGAAGCCCGGCACCAGCACCCGCTCCAGCCAGCCCTTGAGCATCGCCGGCAGTCCATACCACCATGTCGGGTAGATGAAGACCACGGCCTGCGCCCAGAGCAGTTCGCGGGCCCGATCGTGCACCGGCTCCAGATTGGCCTCGTTGTCGCCGTAACGGCGCCATTCGTCGCCATGCATCACCGGATCGAAGCCCATTGCATAAAGGTCGAGGAGATGCACTTCGTGGCCGTTTTCGGCCAGCGTCTCCAGCGCGGTGTCGCGCACCGCGGCATTGAAACTGTCTGCGCAGGGATGGCAAAAAACGACGAGGACTCTCATTGCGCACTCAAGCTGGCTGACCGGCGATCGTATCGCGCGGGCTGTGGTGATCTTCCACGGCGGTGGCCGTGTCGAAATATTCGCGCCACGACAGGATGCGTCCATCGCTGTCGAGGTCGATGAGGATGGCATCCTCGGTCAGGCTGCGGGCGCCGTCGCGCAGCCGCGTCACCGCCCACAGCCATTCCAGCGCCACGCGCCGTCCGTCGGCCGAGGAAAAGACCGTCGTGACGGTGACGTCGAGGTCGCCATAGTCGCGACAGAAACCGGCGATCGTGGTGGCCAGGGCGGCGCGCGGCACCCGGTTGCCGGGAGCGGTCAGCACGCCGTCGGGATGCCAATCGTCTGCGGCGGACATGAAATCGCCCGACTTCCACGCCGCCGCCTGGCGCTCAAGCATGGCCAGCGTGGCGGCATCGCAATCGACCCTTGCGTCAGGGGCCAGAATGGTCACAGCACTTTTCCTCCCAATCCGTAAAGCATCCGGCCCGCTATGGCCCCGGCCAGCAGGGCGAAGCAGATCCCGATTGCCAGCCACTCCGCAGCCGACAGTTTCTCGCGTGAGGGGTGCAGGCTGGTGCGGTCGGCCGAGCCGCTGAATGCCTTGGCCTGCAGGGCGATTTCCATGAGCTGCGCCTTGGTCAGGCAGATCATGATCAGGGGCACCAGCATGCGGCCAAGAGCGATGAGCTTGCGAACCATGCCGACATCGTCGATGTCGATGCCGCGCAGCCTTTGCGCCTCCTTGATGCCTTCCAGTTCCTGGAAAAGCAGCGGCACGAAACGGAAGGTGGTCGAGAACAGGAAGGCGACGCGGTAGGGGACGCCGATGCGGACGAGGCCGAGCACGATGTCGTTGGGCTCGCTGGTCATGAACACCAGCTGGAAGGCGAGCATCGGAATGAGGACGCGGCAGCACACGACGAGGCCGAACAGCAGCCCCTCGACGTAGAAGATGTGCAGCGAGCCGAGCACCGGCACGCCGTCGGGCACGGTAAACACCGGCGTCCTGCCAAAGGGGCTCCACAGGCCTTGGATCACGGTGATCAGCACCAGCGCCGGCAGCACGATGAGAACCAGCTTGCGGATGGTTGTGGCCGTCACGCCGGCCGAGAGCATCAGGCCGAGGACAATGGCAAGGAAAGCCGCCTGCAGGAGGATGCTGTTCCAGACGAAGATCACCGAGCTCGACAGCAAAAGCAGCGCGAACTTGACCCGCATGTCGGCCCGCGCCACCGTGGTTTCGGCGGGCAGGCGCTGAAGCGCGTAACTGACCATCTAGGCGACCTCCCGCCGGGCGTCGAGCATGGCGGCCAGATCGTCGGGGCCCAGCGGCCGGGCGGTGCTGAGCCCGGGAACCTGTTCGGCGAAGCGCACGGTCTGCGGCGGCACCAGGCCCGCCGATGCCATGGCCGGCCCGTCGTGGAAAACGTCGCGCAGGCTGCCCTCGCGCACGATCCTGCCGCCATTCATCACGACGATGCGGCCTACATAGCCGGGCAGGAGATAGAGATGGTGGGTGATCAGCACCACCGTCTTGCCCTTCTGATTCAACGCCCGCAGCATGTCCAGGATGGCAAGCGAACCGCGCCAGTCCTGGCCGGTGGTCGGCTCGTCGAAGATCAGGATCGGCGGCTGGAGCGCCAGCACGGCGGCGATGACGACGCGCAGCCGGTCGCCACGGCTGAGCGCCATCGGATGGTGGCCCGCCGCCCAGGTCAAATCCATGTCGGCCAGTGAACGCGCCACGGTCGCGTCGATCTCGGCCTGCGGCTTGCGCATCATCGACAGCGCGAAGCCGACCTCCTTGGCGACGGTGTCGCAAAACAGCTGGGCATGGGCGTTCTGCGAGACGTAGCCGATGCGTCGCGCCAGATCGCTGATCTTGAGACCCGCAATGTCCTCGCCCGCGACCAGCACGGCACCGGAGGTCGGCGACAGGAGGCCAAGGAAATGCCGCACCAATGTCGACTTGCCGCTGCCGTTGCGGCCGACGATGCCAAGGAACTCGCCCGGCGCCACGGTGAGGTCGATGCCGAGCAGTGCGTGCGTCCCGTCGGGATAGACATGCGTCAGGCCCTCGACGGTCAGCGCCGATCCTATCGAATTGTCCCGCTGCGTGCTGCCGGGAACAGCAGGCAAGGAGAATGGGAGCGGGTTGGCGGCGATCGCCTGTTCGGCGGCGGCCAGCGTCACCGGCAGCGCGAACGGCTTGCGGATGTGCGCCGCGCGCGCCAGCGCCTCGAAGCTGCGCACGATATCCGGCGGACGCACCCGATGTTCGGCCAGCAGGCGCGTCTCCGCAAAAACCTTCGCCGGCGGTCCTTCGGCCACGACCTTGCCGTCGGAGACGAGCAGTATGCGGTCGGCGATCTCGGCCAGTTCCTCGCTGGCATGGCTGGTGACGATTACGGTCAGGCCATTGTCGCGATTGAGCCGCCGGAGGATGGCGAACACCTCGCTTGCCGCGACCGGGTCGAGCTGCGAGGTCGGCTCGTCGAGCACGATGATGTCCGAGGACAGCGCCAGGGCGGCGGCGATCGAAAGCCGCTGCTTCTGGCCGCCCGAGAGGTTCGCGGGATGGCGGGCCTCCTGCCCGGAGAGGCCGACCTCGCCCAGCGCTTCGCGGACACGAACCGCCATTTGCGGCGTCGGCACTTTCAGGTTTTCCAGAGCGAAGGCGACCTCGCTCTCGACCGTGGTGGCGGTGATCTGCGTTTCGGGATCCTCGAACACCATGCCGACGAGCTTCGCCAGCCGGCTGGTCGGCGTGTCGATGGCGTCGAGGCCGTCGATATGCACGCTGCCGAAGAATTCGCCGCCGAAGAATTGCGGCACGATGCCGTTGAGCGCCAGGCACAATGTCGTCTTGCCGGCGCCGGTCGGGCCGATGATGCCGACGATCTCGCCACGGTTGATGGTCAGGCTGATGGCGTCCAGCGCCGGACGTCCGGCGCCGGGATAGCGATATGTGACGCCCTCGAAGAGGATGAGCGGGCCGGCGGCCCGTTCTTCCTCTTTTTCCGCGCTGGCCAGCGGCATCAGTAGCCCGCCATCTTCGCCTTTGCGATCGGCGAGCGCCGAATGGCGGCAACCAGCGCGAACGCGACAACCGCGCCGACGGCGGTGAACACGACACGCTCGAGCAGGATGATGACCACCAGCGGAGGCCACACCTCGGCAGGCCACGGGTTGGTGGCGAAGGAGGGCACCCAGTTGAGCTGTATGCCCGCCGTCGAGCCGAAGAAGAACACGACGAAGTAGGCGCAATAGAGCCACAGGCTGGGCGAACCGCCGCGGATCTGGGCGATCGCCCAGTTGCGGATCTGAGGAATGGCAATGAGGATCAGCGCGACATCAACGGTGAAGACGTTGCTGAGCCAGAGCCAGAAACCGATGCCGAACGCCAGCGCCTGGTAGAGGTAGAACAGATTGGCGGCCAGGGTGATGAGCCATGGCACGTACCACATCGAGCGGTTCGGATACATGACCATGCCGACGGTGAAGGCGCTCATGGCGCCCATCAACGGGCTCCAGGGACCGAGATTGGTGTAGGGGGCGATGACGTTGCCGACCAGAATGCCGATCACCGAAGCGATCGGGCCGGCAATCGGTCCGAGCAGGAGGCCAAGCAGCGGATGGATGACATCATGCAACGGCCAGCCGCCGCCCATGCCGCCGACCACGATCGATGCCGGGATGAACGCCAGCACTGCGACCAGCGCCGCCATGATGGCCGTGTAGGAAACAGGCGCGCCTCCGATGGAGACGCCGCCCGTGGTGGCGAGACTGCGTGGTTGCGGTGCTTCGGCTGTCATGATGTTCCCCTTTTGTGAGCAGCATTTTTGCTGATTGTGTTCCCAGGGGCATGTTAGCGGAAACGACGCTGCTTCAAAGCATCAAAGAGAGTGCGTGGCGTTGCCTAAAAGGCAACGCCACCATTATGCGCTTTCCTGGCTGGCGATGAGGCTGCTCAGCCTCTCGACGAGATGGCTGGGCAATGGCGCCAAGCGCCCGCGCGCGCGATGCACGACGCTGAGCGTCTGCGTGAAGCGGGACAATTCTGCGATCGGAATGAAGATCGCTTCGCCCGAAAGATGGCTGTGCAGCACGTCGATGCGGTTGAGGATGGCGATGCCCTGGTCGAGAAGGGCGAAATGCTTGAGCAGTTCGAAGCTGTTCGATTCCAGCACCGGTTCCAGCGACAGGCCCGCCGAGGCGCACGCATGGTCGAACCGGTCGCGCAGCATGACCCCCGGCTGCGGCATGATCAGCGGGAAACGCCTGAGGTCGCCGAGGTGCAGCAAGGCTTTCGAAGCCAGTTCATGGTCGGGAAGCAGGAACGCGCCGCAGCCGCTCGCCATGGATGCGGCGACGGTAAGGTTTGGAGTATCGGGCAGGTCGAAGGCAAAGCCCAGGTCGATCTCGCCGGCGGCGACCTGCAAGGCGATCTCCTCGGAGGGCAGCACACTGACGGAGAAGCGCGTGAAGGGTCGTTCGCGGCGATAGTCGGCCAACGCGTAGGAGAGCATGTCGCTGGCCAGTCCGCCAACGGTGGCGATCGAGGCGCTGGCGAAACGCGCATCCTTCAGCGTTTCTATCCGTTCGATGGCCTTGCGGTGGTGCTTGAGCGTGTCCCGGGCATGGGCGATCAGCACCTCGCCGGCGGCCGTGGGACGCATCTGGCCGGGCAAACGCTCGAAAAGCGGCGTTCCCAGCTGCTGTTCCAGGGCGATGATCTGCCGGTTGATCGCCGAAGCCGCGACATTGAGGGTGATGGCGGCCTTGCGTATGGATCCGCAGCGGGCGACCTCGTCAAGGTAGCGAAGCAAGCGAGAGTGGATCAACACGCCTCCCGGGCGTTGGCACCGAGTCGATTTATTCCGTGTCGATACCCTAGCCAACCGGCACTCGATGGCAACGGGGCAAGGCTAGAATGGTCGGAAGATGGAATTCCGGCGCGCCGGGCCGCAATAAAAAAGGCCGTTGCCGGCCCTTTTTATCGGAAATCAGATGGCCTCAGCCGATGGTCTGGCCGGTCTTTGCCCAGTCGGCGAGGAACTGTTCGAGGCCCTTGTCGGTCAGCGGATGCTTGACCAGCGCCTTCAGCGTTGCCGGCGGCGCGGTGACGACGTCGGCGCCGATCAGGGCGGCTTGCTTGACATGGTTCACGGTGCGGACCGAAGCCACGAGAATCTCGGTCTGGTAATCGTAATTGTCGTAGATCTGCCGGATTTCCTGGATCAGCTCCATGCCGTCGAGGCCGATGTCATCGATGCGCCCGACGAAGGGCGAGATGAACGAGGCGCCGGCCTTTGCGGCAAGCAGGGCCTGGTTGGCCGAGAAGCACAGCGTCACGTTGACCAGGCGGTTCATCTCTGTGCGGATCGTCTTGCAGGCCTTGAGGCCATCCAGCGTCAGCGGCACCTTGATGCAGACATTGTCGGCGATCTTGGCGAGAACCTTGGCCTGCTGCATCATCTCGGAGTATTCGGTGGCGGTGACTTCGGCCGAAACCGGGCCCTTGACGATGTCGCAGATCTGCTTGGTGACCTCGGCGATCTTGCCGCCGGATTTCAGGATCAGTGAGGGGTTGGTGGTGACCCCGTCGAGCAGGCCCAGATCGTTGAGCTCACGGATATCCTTGACGTCGGCGGTGTCGACAAAAAATTTCATGGCGGTCTCCTGACGATTTCGTCGTGCCGGCGGGGCACGTTCAGCGTTGCCCTTTGATCTAGACCAAAGTCGGGGCAAGGTCACGTCTCATGATCGAAGATTCGCCCTTTGTCTCGGCCGCGCCCGTGCTGGTGCCGATGCCGGCCGAACGCCCCTACACCTATGCCGTGCCCGCCGGCATGCGCGTGGTGCCGGGTTCGATCGTGCGCGTGCCGCTTGGCCCGCGGCAGGTTGCCGGCATCGTCTGGGACGGCGCCATCGAGACCATCGACGCCAGGAAGCTGCGCCCGATCGAACAGGTCTTCGACTGCCCGCCGATCGATCGCGCCATGCGACGCTTCGTCGACTGGGTGGCGCAGTACACGCTATCGCCGCCGGGCATGGTGGCGCGCATGCTGCTTCGCGCCCCGGAAGCGTTCGATCCCGAGCCCTGGATCGAGGGCTTGCAACGCCGTCCGATCGTGCCCGACCGGATGACGCCGGCGCGGATGCGCGTGCTGGAAGCGGCCGAAGGCGGTTTGGCCTGGACAAGGTCCGGCCTGGCGCACGCGGCCGGCGTGTCGTCGACGGTAATCGAGGGCCTGAGGGCGCAAGGCGTGTTCGAGACGGTGATGATCCCGCCACGCCCGGTGGTGGCCGCGCCCGATCCTGACTATTCCGTGCCGGAGCTGATGCCCGACCAGGCCGACGCGGCGCTGATGCTGCGCGCCAATGTCGCGGCCGGTGTCTTCAATGTCGCGCTGCTCGACGGCGTCACCGGATCGGGAAAGACCGAGGTCTATTTCGAGGCGGTGGCAGCCGCGCTGGAGCAGGGCAAGCAGGTGCTGATCCTGCTGCCGGAGATCGCGCTTACGCATGCCTTCCTCGAACGCTTCCAGCAGCGCTTCGGCGCCAAGCCAGGCGAATGGCACTCGGACCTGCCGCCGAGAATGCGCGAACGGGTCTGGCGGCAGGTGGCGGAAGGCGGCGTGCGGGTCGTTGCCGGTGCGCGCTCGGCTCTGTTCCTGCCGTTCAAGGAGCTAGGCCTGATCGTCGTCGACGAGGAGCACGACCCCGCCTACAAGCAGGAGGACCGGGTCTTCTACAATGCGCGCGACATGGCGGTTGTACGCGGCCATATCGGCGCCTTTCCGGTCGTGCTGGCCTCGGCGACGCCGTCGGTGGAGAGCCGGGTCAATGCGAGCCAGGGCAAATACAGCAGGGCCGTCCTTTCGGCCCGTTTCGCCGAGGCCGCACTGCCGCAGCTGAAGTCGATCGACATGCGCCGGGCGCCGCCGGCGCGCGGCGGCTTCCTGTCGCCGGTGCTGCTCGACCATATGCGCCAGACGCTGGAGCGGAAGGAGCAATCGCTGCTGTTCCTCAACCGGCGCGGATACGCGCCGCTGACGTTGTGCCGCGTCTGCGGCCATCGCTTCGGCTGCCCGGTGTGCTCGGCCTGGCTGGTCGAGCATCGCTTCCGCGGCCAGCTGGTGTGCCATCATTGCGGGCACAATGAGCGCCGCCCGGAAGCCTGCCCGGAATGCGGCACGCTCGATCATCTGGTCGCTTGCGGGCCAGGCGTCGAGCGAATCGCCGAGGAGGTCATCGCGCATTTCCCGGACGCGCGCACCATCGTGCTGTCGTCCGACATCATGGGCGGCGTGCGGCGGCTCAGACTGGAGCTGGAGGCGATCGCCGATGGCGAGGCCGACATCGTCATCGGCACGCAGTTGGTCGCCAAGGGGCACAACTTTCCCAACATGACGCTGGTCGGGGTCGTCGACGCCGACCTCGGCCTTGCCAATGGCGATCCGCGCGCCGCCGAGCGCACCTTCCAGCTGCTCAGCCAGGTAACCGGCCGCGCCGGCCGCACCGGCAAGAAGAGCCTTGGCCTGCTGCAGACTTTCCAGCCCGATCACCCGGTGATGCGGGCGATCGTCTCCGGCGACGCCGAGGCGTTTTACGAGCGCGAGATCGCCGAGCGCGAACGGGCGGCCTTGCCGCCCTTCGGCCGGCTGGCCGGCGTCATCGTCAGCGCGGTGACGCGGGCCGAGGCCGAAGGCCATGCGCGCGGCCTGCGCCGCGCCGCGCCGGAAGTGTCGGACCTGTTCGTGCTCGGCCCGGCCGAGGCGCCGCTATCCCTGCTCGGCGGCCGCCACCGCTTTCGCCTGCTGATCCAGGGCGAGAAACGCGCCGACATGCAAGGCTTCATCCGAGCCATGCTGACCAACGGACCGAAGCAGCGCGGCTCGGTCAGGGTGCAGGTGGATATCGATCCGCAGAGCTTTTTGTGAGGTTGAACGGTTAGGCTGCCGAGCCATCCTCGGTGAACGGGTTCAGGTAAGGCACATCGAGAGCGGCAAAATGCCGGACGTTGGCCGTCAGCACGGACAGATTGTGCAAACGAGCAGTCGCTGCGATCAGGACATCTGCCAAGCCCGGGCTAAAGCCACGCGCGATGGTGGCATCCTCCAGCCGTCCGGCTTCCCGCGCGACAGCTGCATCGACTGGGATGATGCGTTGGTCGAACTCGACGACCAGGCTTTCGAACCAGAGACTGAGGCGTTCAGCCTTTGCAAGTCCGCCGGATCGCGTCAGTTTCGCAATGCCTCGTTCCACCTCCAGAACAACGATCGACGACATATGCCAAGTGCCGCGTTCCCGCTGCTCGGTAACCCATTTCTGAACGTGGGAGGGGAGCGGGGTGCGGTCGGGTGCGAAGGCCGAGAGAAAAGATGTATCAAGCAGGTAGCCGCTCAAAATTCGACGTCCCTCGACGGCGATTCGTTACGCTCAAGCTCGATGCCGCCGGGGTACTGGAGCAGGAAGTCGACGAATTTCTTTTGACTGCTCTGAGGATAAAGCTTCCGTCCCTCATCAATCGGCACGATCATGGCAGTGGGTTTGCCATGCTTCGTGATGATAGTTGGCTCGCCGTTTTCGGCGGCTTCGACGAGCGCCGAGAACCCCGCCTTGGCTTCTCGAACCTGCATGGTTTTCACAACGACGCTCCTTGTGGTCTCATGTAGTCATAATATAGGGATTGCACGGACAAAGGAACAGCCAATCATGAAAACCCTTGGCTTGCTCGGCGGCATGAGCTGGGAATCGACCGCCATCTACTACCGCCTTCTCAACGAGATGGTGCGCGATCGCCTGGGCGGGCTGCATTCGGCGAAACTGCTGCTGTGGTCGTTCGACTTCGCCGAGATCGCCGAGCGGCAGCATCACGGCGACTGGCATGGCGCCGGCGTGCTTCTCGTCGAAGCGGCGCGCAAGCTCGAGGCGGGCGGGGCGGAAGGCCTGCTTTTATGCACCAACACCATGCACAAGCTGGCCGACCATGTGCAAGCGTCGGTGTCGATCCCGCTGATTCACATCGCCGACGCCACGGCGGTGGCGGTGAAGCGTGCCGGCATGCGGCGCCCGGCGCTGCTGGCGACGCGCTTCACCATGGAGCAGGATTTCTACAAGGGCAGGCTCGCCGACAAGCACGGTCTGCATGCGGTGGTGCCCGATTCGTCGGGGCGCGACATGGTTCATCGTGTCATCTATGAGGAACTGTGCCAGGGCATCGTCACCGACGCCTCGAAGGCCGCCTACATCGCCGAGGCCGAGCGCCTGCGCCGCGAAGACGGGGCAGACAGCATCATCATGGGCTGCACCGAGATCACCATGCTCATCGGCCAGCGGGACTTCGACATCCCGGTCTTCGACACGACGCGGATCCATGCCGAGGCTGCGGTGGAATTCGCTCTCAGCTGACCGGCCGCAGCCGAAATCGCGAGCGCCGCTCTGGCGCATGTCCCTGCCTTCGCTAGTATGCCAGCAACTTCAAGCCGGGCATTTCGAGGGACAGTATGGATTTTGCGTTTCCATGGCCGATGAGCCAGGGCGAATGGCTGGCATGGTCGAGCGCCGTCTTCACCGTGCTGCTCGGCCTTCTGTTCTTCCTGGCGCCCGCATTGGCTTTCCGCGTCCTGCGCTTGCAGGCCAGGCCGGAGAAGGCGGCGGCGATCGCCGAGGGTCGTGGCAGGATGTCGGGATTCTATCTCGGCGTCGGCCTGTGCTGCATCCTGCTGGCGCAGCCCCTGGTCTATATGGCGCTCGGCTTCTCCTGGCTGTTCACCGCCTTTGGCCGCCTGCTGTCGATGATGTCGGACGGCGCCAACACACCTTTCAATTGGGTTTCCATTATGGTGGAATTGGTGCTGGCGGCGTTGCCGCTCGCCTTCGCGTTCGGGTTTGTCCTATGAATCCAAGCGTATTCCTGCGTGTGGGGCGCGAGTCTTTCGCCGGATGCGACAATAGTGCCTGAAAAGCATGCGGAACGACGCATTGCGGTCTTAAAATGCCTGTGCTAGACGGCAATCGACTTTCGGCCGGGGATAGCGGAAGCCGCGCCTCCGTGCTTGGAAAAATGCAGTAAGGTCAAAGATTTAGCCAGAGTTTTCGCTCGCGCAAACAATCCGAGACCTGTCAGACAAGAGAAAAGACGGTCCGTGGCTCAATCGTCATCGCCAATCTCGGGTGTCGCAGAACGCTACGCGGGTTCGCTGTTCGAACTCGCGCAGCAGGCCAATTCCGTGGCCAAGGTCGAAGCCGACCTCAACAGTTTCGAGGCGATGCTCGCCAGCAGCGCGGACCTGACCCGGCTGATCAACAGCCCGGTATTCTCCAGCGAGGACCAGGCCAAGGCCATCGCGGCGATCGCCGACAAGGCCGGGATCGCCGGCCTGACCGGCAATTTCCTGCGCGTCGTGGCGCGCAATCGCCGTCTGTTCGCCATGCCGGGCATGATCAGGGCATTCCGTCAGATCGCCGCCGAACATCGTGGCGAGGCCGCCGCCGACGTCACCTCGGCACACGAGCTGACCCCGGCCCAGCAGACCGAACTCAAGGCGGCGCTGAAGAGCGTTGCCGGCAAGGACGTGACCATCTCCGTCACCGTCGATCCGTCGCTGCTCGGCGGGCTGGTGGTCAAGATGGGCTCGCGCCAGATCGACACGTCGCTTAAAACCAAACTCAATTCGCTCAAGCTTGCACTGAAAGAGGTCGGCTGATGGACATCCGCGCCGCGGAAATTTCCGCAATTCTGAAAGACCAGATCAAGAATTTCGGCAAGGAGGCCGAGGTCTCCGAAGTCGGACAGGTTCTGTCCGTCGGTGACGGTATCGCCCGCGTCTACGGCCTCGACAATGTCCAGGCTGGCGAGATGGTCGAATTCCCTGGCGGCATCCGCGGCATGGCGCTGAACCTCGAAGCCGACAATGTCGGCGTCGTCATCTTCGGCGCCGACCGGGACATCAA
Organism: Mesorhizobium sp.; assembly: GCF_041661565.1. Lineage (GTDB taxonomy): Bacteria > Pseudomonadota > Alphaproteobacteria > Rhizobiales > Rhizobiaceae > Mesorhizobium. Next base: position 4,169 of record NZ_JBAZUD010000107.1, on the reverse strand, counting down.
GGAAGGCGACATCGTCAAGCGCACCGGCGCCATCGTTGACGTTCCCGTCGGTCCGGGCCTGCTCGGCCGCGTCGTCGACGCGCTCGGCAATCCTATCGACGGCAAGGGCCCGATCCAGGCGACCGAACGCAAGCGCGTCGACGTCAAGGCGCCCGGCATCATCCCGCGCAAGTCGGTGAACGAGCCGATGTCGACCGGCCTCAAGGCCATCGACGCGCTGATCCCGGTCGGCCGCGGCCAGCGCGAGCTGGTCATCGGCGATCGCCAGACCGGCAAGACCGCCATCATCCTCGACACGATGCTCAACCAGAAGTCGGTGCACGACAACGGCCCCGAGAAGGAAAAGCTCTACTGCGTCTACGTCGCCGTCGGCCAGAAGCGCTCGACCGTGGCGCAGTTCGTCAAGGTTCTGGAAGAACGCGGCGCGCTCGAATATTCGATCATCGTCGCCGCCACCGCTTCCGATCCGGCGCCGATGCAGTTCCTGGCGCCGTTCGCCGGCTGCACCATGGGTGAGTATTTCCGCGACAACGGCATGCACGCGCTGATCAGCTACGACGATCTGTCGAAGCAGGCCGTCGCCTATCGCCAGATGTCGCTGCTGCTGCGCCGCCCGCCGGGCCGCGAAGCCTATCCGGGCGACGTCTTCTACCTGCACTCGCGCCTGCTCGAGCGCGCCGCTAAGCTCAACGACGATCTGGGCGGTGGGTCGCTGACCGCTCTGCCGATCATCGAGACGCAGGCCAACGACGTGTCGGCCTATATCCCGACCAACGTGATCTCGATCACTGACGGCCAGATCTTCCTCGAGACCAACCTGTTCTTCCAGGGCATTCGCCCGGCGGTGAACGTCGGCCTGTCGGTTAGCCGTGTCGGATCGGCCGCGCAGATCAAGGCGATGAAGCAGGTTGCCGGCTCGATCAAGGGCGAGCTCGCGCAGTACCGCGAAATGGCGGCCTTCGCGCAGTTCGGCTCCGACCTCGACGCCGCCACGCAGCGCCTGCTCAACCGCGGCTCGCGCCTGACCGAATTGCTCAAGCAGCCGCAGTTCTCGCCGCTGAAGACCGAAGAGCAGGTCGCGGTGATCTTCGCCGGCGTCAACGGCTATCTCGACAAGCTTCCGGTCAACCAGGTCGGCAAGTTCGAGCAAGGCCTGCTCAGCCACATGCGCGCAGCCGGCAAGGACGTTCTGGACGCCATCCGCAAGGAAAAGGCGCTGTCGGACGATCTGCGCGGCAAGCTGAAGGCCGAGATCGACGCTTTCGCCAAGACCTTCGCCTGAGCGAAGCGACAAGACGGGATCAGGTTTGAAGCATGCCTTCATTAAAAGACCTTCGTAACCGTATCGCCTCGGTCAAGGCGACGCAGAAGATCACCAAGGCGATGCAGATGGTCGCCGCGGCGAAGCTGCGCCGTGCGCAGGAGGCCGCGGAAGCGGCGCGCCCCTATTCGGAGCGCATGGGTTCCGTGCTGGCCAACATCACCCAGGCAATCGGCGGCGGCGGCGATGCCCCGGCGCTGATGACCGGCACCGGCAAGGACAATGTCCATCTGCTCGTCGTCTGCACCGCCGAGCGCGGCCTGTGCGGCGGCTTCAACTCGCAGATCGCCCGCCTTGCCCGCGACCATATCCGCAGGCTGCTGGCCGACGGCAAGCAGGTCAAGATCATCTGCGTCGGCAAGAAGGGTTTCGACATCCTGCGCCGCGACTACGCATCGCTGATCATCGACCGCGTCGACCTGCGCGAGGTCAAGACGCTCGGCTTCGTCAATGCCGACGCGATTGCCCGCAAGGTCATCGCCCTCTTCAACGAGGGCGGCTTCGACATCTGCACGCTGTTCTATTCGCAGTTCAAGTCGGTGATCAGCCAGATCCCGACGGCGCAGCAGATCATACCGGCCGGCATCGCTTCGGCGCCGGCGGAAGCAGTCGCCGGCGGCAGTGCGGTCTATGAATATGAGCCGGAGCCGGGCGAGATCCTCTCCGACCTCATTCCGCGCAACATCTCGGTGCAGGTTTTCCGGGCGCTGCTCGAAAACGCGGCCGGCGAGATGGGCGCCAAGATGAGCGCCATGGACAATGCGACGCGCAATGCCGGCGAGATGATCAACAAGCTGTCGATCACCTACAACCGCCAGCGGCAGGCGCAGATCACCAAAGAACTGATCGAAATCATTTCGGGCGCCGAGGCGCTCTAGGCGTGGTCCGTGGGTCGATGACCCGCAGGCGGACCGCGTGGTAAACAAAGGACGAAAAAGGGTAAAGACGATGGCGAAAGCAGCGACCCCCAAGATGACGGCCCCCAAGGCGGCAGCCGTGCAGACCGCGGCCCCCGTAAAGGCGGCGGCAAAGGCTCCGGCGGCGGCCGCCAAGGCGGTTCCTGCCAAGGCGGCAGCGGCCCCGGCCAAGGCCGCTTCGGCCAGGTCATCGGCTGTTGCCACCAAGGCGACCGGTGTCGTCGGCAAGGTCCGCCAGGTCATCGGCGCCGTTGTCGACGTGCAGTTCGGCGATCATCTGCCGGCGATCCTGAACGCGCTCGAAACCACCAATGTCGGCAACCGCCTTGTGCTGGAAGTCGCCCAGCACCTGGGTGAGAACACCGTCCGCTGCATCGCCATGGACTCGACCGAGGGCCTGGTGCGCGGCCAGGAAGTGCGCGACACCGGCGCGCCGATCACCGTGCCGGTCGGCCCGGGCATGCTCGGCCGCATCATCAACGTCATCGGCGAGCCGGTCGACGAAGAGGGCCCTGTCGACGCGATCGAAATGCGTTCCATCCATCAGCCGGCTCCGACCTATGTCGAGCAGTCGACGGAAGCCCAGATCCTGATCACCGGCATCAAGGTGCTGGATCTCCTCGCACCGTACGCCAAGGGCGGCAAGATCGGCCTGTTCGGCGGCGCCGGCGTCGGCAAGACCGTGCTGATCCAGGAGCTGATCAACAACATCGCCAAGGCGCATGGTGGCTATTCGGTGTTCGCCGGCGTCGGCGAGCGCACCCGCGAAGGCAACGATCTCTATCACGAGTTCATCGAATCCGGCGTCAACAAGAAGGGCGGCGGCGAAGGCTCCAAGGCGGCACTCGTCTATGGCCAGATGAATGAGCCGCCGGGCGCGCGCGCCCGCGTCGGCCTGACCGGACTGACGGTTGCCGAGTATTTCCGCGACCAGGGCCAGGACGTGCTGTTCTTCGTCGACAACATCTTCCGCTTCACGCAGGCGGGTTCGGAAGTGTCGGCACTTCTCGGCCGTATCCCTTCGGCCGTGGGCTATCAGCCGACGCTCGCCACCGACATGGGCGCGCTGCAGGAACGCATCACCACCACCACCAAGGGGTCGATCACCTCGGTGCAGGCGATCTACGTGCCGGCCGACGATCTGACCGACCCGGCGCCGGCAACCTCCTTTGCCCACCTTGACGCGACGACGACGCTGAACCGCGCCATCGCCGAGAAGGGCATCTATCCGGCCGTCGATCCGCTGGATTCGACCTCGCGCATGCTCGACCCGCTGGTCGTCGGCGACGAGCACTACGCCGTCGCCCGCCAGGTGCAGTCGATCCTCCAGCGCTACAAGTCGCTGCAGGACATCATCGCCATCCTTGGCATGGATGAGCTTTCGGAAGAGGACAAGCAGACCGTGGCCCGCGCCCGCAAGATCGAGCGCTTCCTGTCGCAGCCCTTCTTCGTCGCCGAAGTGTTCACCGGCGCGCCTGGCAAGCTGGTCGACCTCGCCGACACCATCAAGGGCTTCAAGGGGCTCTGTAATGGCGACTACGATCACCTGCCGGAGGCTGCCTTCTACATGGTCGGCGGCATCGAGGAAGCGGTCGAGAAGGCACAGCGCCTGGCGGCTGAAGCGGCTTAATCAAGGCAATAAGGAGTAGTCAGTAGTCAGTGGTGAATAGCGGCTGGGTGAGCGGGCGGTGGCCCTCTTTCCCTACTTCCTACTCACTATTCCCTACTCACTAAATCGACATGGCTGAAGCTTTCAAATTCGAACTGGTTTCGCCGGAACGCCTGCTGGTTTCCGAGCAGGTCGAATCCGTCGTCATTCCGGGCGCCGAGGGCGAGATGACGGTGATGGCGCATCATGCGCCGGTCATGACCACGATCAAGCCGGGGGTCGTCACCTTGAAGACAGTGTCGGGGCAAGAAGAACGCTATGT
>NZ_JBAZUD010000106.1:0-18338 GCF_041661565.1 Mesorhizobium sp. | reverse complement strand
CGATCGTCGTGCGGAACGGACTTTGCCGCCGCGCCCTTTCAGGGTCGACATGGATCCATTGATGGTCGCCGGTGCATTCGGCGAACTGGTTGATACGGTCCTGGTCGACCGTCGTCCACTCCGACACGCCAAGCTCCTGCCCGGCCATCGTCTTCAACTCTGCGTAGGTCGGCGGCGTTTTAGGCCGTATTTCGGTCATTCATGCTATCCCGATCACTTCCCCGCCTCACGACCACGAACCGGCGGCCTCTGTCAATTCATCGTCGGGGAATCCGTTCCGCCGATTGCGGCCGGGATCCCGCCATCTTGCCGCGCGGCGGCTGGCCTGATGAAGTTCTCCCTGCCTTCGGCGCCGTCGGCAGACAAGCAGGCTCGATCAAAAGCCGCTACTTCTTCTCGTAGCCGGCGCGGATCTCCTCCATCGCTTGCTTGATACGCGAGCGCAGGATGTCAACAGACTCGGTGCCGGATTTCTTGACCAGATCAGCAACTTCGCCGGCATTCTTCAACGCCGTTTCGAAGGATTTCCTGGCAAATTCGGTCTGTTTGGCCATCAGTTCCTGCGGCGTGCCGGGCGCCTTGTAGCTTTGCGCCATGTCGGTGACCTCGCGCAGCGTGTCCTGCAGCAACTCGCGTTGCCTGGACAACAGCGAGGTCGCTCCAGCGGCACTCACTCGTGCCGCCTGCTCCAGCGCCTCAATGTTCTTGCGATGATGCGCAAGGATGGTTTCGACGTCGACTGTGGGCAGCTTCAAATCGCGGCCGAACCTGCCGAACATGTCCATGAACGAATCGGATTCCGGTTGCTTTGCCATGATAGTGGTCTCCTCCCTGTCGCCACCGAAATGGCTTTTCCCGGGAATGACAATAGCATCGAAGCGCCGCGTGTCCATTCGGGCCGGCGCAATCACAGACGGGGTGTCAGCCGGCGAGGAACAGCCGCTCGGCCACGTACAGCACGACGCCCGCAAGCCCGCCGATGATCATGCCGTTGAAGCGGATATATTGCAGGTCCCTGCCGATGTTCATCTCGATCAGGCGCGTCAGCTGGGCAAGATCCCAGCGCTTGACCTGGTCGGCGATGAATTTCGACACGCCATTCTTCTGGCTTTCGACGAAGGTGGCCAGCGCCACGACAAACCCCTGGTTCATGTCGGCCCTGATCCGCGGGTCGCCGGCGAGGTGCCGTCCGACCTCGACGAACATGTTCGCCAGGTGCGCGCGGATGATCGAATCCGAAGCCCTGGTGTCCTGCTCGATGAACTGGCCGAGGCTTGCCCACATGTCGTTCGCCAATCCCACGACCTCCGGCCTGGCCAGGAAATCGCGCTTCAGCTTCTCCGCGCGCTTGGCATACTGTTTCGATGTCCTGAGTTTCTCGATGAATGTCTGGACGAAATGGTCGAACTCGGCCCGCATCGGGTGATCGGGATCGACCCGCACCTCGTCGAGCAGCGAGCCGGCCGAGGCGATGATCTTCTTGAGCAGATAGGCGTCGGCGCGAAACAGGTTGAACAGCGACGGGAGTTCCTCGCGGATCTTCTCGCGCATCGTCGCCAGCGCCTGCTCGTCATTGAGAAACCTGCCGATCACCTTGGTGAACTCGTCGAACAGTTTCTGGTGGCGGCGATCGTCGGTGAGCGCCGACAAGAGCTCGGCGGCCAGCGGCGCCAGCGGCACCTTCTCGATCTGCTCGAGCATGCGGCTGGTGACGAAGCCGCGCAGGCTGGAATGCTCAAACGCCGCGAGCATGCGCGGCACCAGCCGCATGACGAAACGCGACAGTCCGGCGGCGCGATCAGCATCGGCCAGCCAATCGGCGACCAGCGCCGAGAAATCGACTTCGGCTAGCTTTTCGCGCACCGGTCCGGGCGCGAGGAAGTTGACCTCGATGAAACGGCCGAGATTGTCGGCGATGCGGTTCTGGTTTTCCGGGATGATGGCGGTGTGCGGGATCGGCAGCCCCAGCGGGCGCTTGAACAGCGCCACCACCGCGTACCAGTCGGCGAGGCCGCCGATGGTGGCCGCTTCGGCGAACGCCGCCACGAAACCCAGCCAGGGATGGACCGTCTCGAACGACTTCGCCAGCGCGAACACCAGCACGCAAAGCGCCAGCGCCGCCGTGGCGACGAACTTCGTCCGCCGCAATGCCGATAGCTTGGCGCTTGCGTCGGTGTCGAAGCCTAAAGGCGCCGGGGATTGGGCCGGTTGGGCCATGATACGTTGCTCCTCGTCGATCTCGGGCTATCTGGGGTTTCGCCCGATGAAATACGCGAGACGCCGGGTCTTGCCTCGCGTCTTGCCGGACCGCACGCAAAGTTGACGAGATTATTCAGCTATTGCGAGTGGCTAGTCTGGAATTGTTCCAAGGTATAGGCCATATTCCGCCAAGGCCAAGCGTGGCGAGTCCGGCACACGGACAGCCAACGCGGCGGAATTCTGGAATCTGGCGTGGTGGCACCGTGCCAGTGCCTGTGAGGACAAAATGCGGCTTACGCGCCAGACCAACTATGCGATGCGCATCCTGATGTATTGCGCGGCCAATGACGACCGTCTGAGCCGTATTCCGGAAATCGCGGCCGCCTACACGGTGTCGGAGCTTTTCCTGTTCAAGATCCTGCAGCCGCTGGTCGAGCACGGCCTTGTCCAGACCGTGCGTGGCAGGAATGGCGGCGTAAAGCTGGGCCGCGCCGCAGACTCCATCAGCCTGTTCGATGTGGTGCGTGTCACGGAAGAAAGCTTCGCTATGGCCGAATGCTTCGAGAACGATGCCGCCGAGTGCCCTCTGGTCGACAGCTGCGCACTGAATTCGGCTTTGCGCGAGGCGCTCAACGCCTTCTTCGCCGTGCTGGAGCGCTACACCATCGCCGACCTGGTCGCGGCTCGCCCGAACGTCCGCAATTTGCTCGGCATCGATATGCTGATGGATCGCCGCGCGCCTGCTGCCTGACCCCCTGATTATGACCAGGTCTGTCAGGATCGGGTGACGTTAAGCGGCGGATTGGGGCAGGACGAACGGCACATTCCCGGCCGGCAGCACGCCGACCTTCAGCCGGCAATCGAACACTTTCTCGATCAGCTCATCGCTCAGCACGTCTTGCGGCGACCCGGTGGCGGCCAGTCCGCCGCGATGCATGACAAAGATCCGGTCGGCATACATCGCCGTCAGATTGAGGTCGTGCAAGATGGCGATGACGCCGCCGCCCCTTCTGGCGAAATCGCGGGCAATGTTCATGATGATCAGCTGGTGCTTGATGTCGAGGCTTGAAACCGGCTCGTCGAGGAACAGATAGCGCGGCTTGCCGTCGAGCACCGGCGCCCAGACCTGGCACAGTACGCGCGCCAGCTGGACGCGCTGTTGCTCACCGCCGGAAAGCTCCTGGTAGAAACGCCCGGCAAAACCCTCGAGATCGACGCGCGCCAGCGCCCGTTCCGGCAGCCGCGCATCCTCGCCCGGCAGGACGCCCGAGCGGCCCCCGACAAGACCGAGCTTGACCACTTCCCGCACCGTGAACGGGAACGAAAGCGTGGTCGCCTGTGGCAGCACCGCGCGCTGGACCGCAACCTCGACCGGCTTCATCGCCTGGAGATCACGGCCATTGAGAACGACACGCCCGCCATAGGCCAGCTCCCCCGACAGCGCCTTGAGGAAAGTCGTCTTGCCCGACCCGTTGGGGCCGACGATGGCGGCGATTTCGCCCGGACGTGCATCGAAATCGACGCCGCCGACAATGCGCTTGCCCGCCAGATCAACCGAAACATCCCTCGCCTCGATCATCAAAGCCTCACAGGTCCCATTCCCACAATCCCAGGCTCACAAATCGATCACGCCGCGCTTGCGCAGCAGGATCCAGAGAAAGAACGGCGCGCCTGATATCGCCGTGACGATTCCGATCGGCAGCTCCGCCGGCGCCACGATAGTGCGCGCGACCGCATCGGCCAGCAGCAGCAGGGAGCCGCCAAGCAGTGCCGATGCCGGCAGCAGATAGCGGTTGTCGGGACCGATCAGCAGGCGCAGCAGATGCGGCACGACGATGCCGACGAAGCCGATGCCGCCGCTGACGGCGACGGATGCGCCGACCGCCGCCGAAACGCCGATGATGGCGGTATATTTCAGCCGCTGCACCGGAATGCCGAGATGACCGGCCGTCGCCTCGCCCAGCGCCAGCGCGTTGAGGCCGCGCGCCAGGAACGGCATCGCCGCCAGGGCCAGCACGATGATCGGGCCGACCGAGGCGATCTTCGGCCACGTCGCACCGCCGAGCGATCCGAGCTGCCAGAATGTCAGGTCCCGCAGCTGGCGGTCATCCGCCATGAAGATCAGGATGCCCGTCAGTGCCATGGCGAGGGCCGCCAGCGCGATACCGGCCAGCAGCATGGTGGCAACCGAGGTGCGCCCCTGCCGCGTGGCGACCTGATAGAGCACCAGCGTCGTGGCGAGCCCGCCGCAGAATGCCGCCAGGGGCAGGGCGAGAGTGCCAAGCATAGCCGTCACTGGCGCGAGGAACGTCGCGCCGAGCACGATGACGGCAACAGCCCCAAGGCTGGAACCGGCGGAAACGCCGATCAGGCCGGGGTCGGCAAGTGGATTGCGAAAAAGCCCCTGCATGACGGCGCCGGAGACCGCGAGCGCCGCGCCGACCAGCATGCCCATGACGACGCGCGGCAGACGGATGTCGTAGACGATCAACCTGTCCCGGGCGCTCAGCGTCGCGTCACCCGGAACCGTGCCAAGCAGCCAGTCGCCGATGACGTTTACGGCCGATGCATCCGATGCGCCCGACGTCAGCGACAGCAATACCGCGATGGCGAGCCCCAGGCACAGCAGCAGGATGACGAGGCGAGCCCGCCTTGAGCGGTCGCCTTCCGTCTCACTCGTCCTCACCGCTTCCCGGCCGGCGATCGATTGATCGACCATGATGCGCCCGCTCAGTCCGTAACCTGCGCGCCATAGAGCGAGACGGCGAGATCGAGGATGGCATCGGCCGTGCGCGGTCCGAAGCCAAGCAGATAGCCGCCATCGACACGGATCACCTTGCGGGCGGCACCCGCCGGGGTCGAGGAGATGGAAGGGTTGGCGAACAGTTCGTCCTCCGAAACCGGAGGGCCGGCATTGCTCATCATCAGGATCACGTCCGGTTTGGCGGTCACGATCGCCTCGTCGGACAATTGCTTGTAGCCGGAGAAACCCTCGACGGCATTGACGCCGCCGGCCAGCTTGACAATTCCGTCGGCCGCAGTCTCGCTGCCCGCCGCCAGGACCTTGCCGCCCTGCATCGACAGCACGAACAGGACGCGCTTGCGGTCCTTGATCGACGCCGTCCGCTTTTCCGCGGCGACCAGCTTGGCCTCGACTTCCGTGGCCAGCTTCTCGGCCTTGGCGTCGACGCCGAGGGCCTTGCCCACTATGCGTATCTTCTCGACGATACCGTCATTGTCGTAGCGCTCCGGCACTTCGATAAACGGGACGCTCGCCTTCTTCAGCACTTCCACGGCTTCCTTGGGGCCGCTGCCATGCAGGGCCAATATGCCCGACGGATTGACCGACAGCACACCCTCCGGCGAAAGCTGCCGCATATAGCCGACGTCGGGAAGGTTGAGCGCCGCCTTCGGGTAGGTGCTGGTCGAATCGCGTGCAACGAGATGGCCCTCCTCGCCAAGCGCATAGACGATCTCGGTGATCGACCCGCCAATGGCGACAATTTTCGAGGAATCGGTGAAAACCGAGGTGACCTCTGCAGCGGCGACCGGCGCGATCGCGGCAAAAGCAACGGAAAGGCCCAGCATCGGTCCGAGAATCGATCCACGCCAAGCCGGCAGTCTCGAGAGAAATTTCATCACACGTCCTCAGGCTGCTGTCGTGCTTGGAAGACGCGGCAGGGTTTCCGCCAGGGAACGCCAGTCACCGCGTTCACCCTCGCCTTCATGGCGCTTGCCGAAGAACTGGATGATCATCTTGCCGTCGGCGGCGTAGGCTTCGAGCGAGGTGACATGACCGTCCTTGGTAGGCTTGCGCACGGCCCAGACCTCGTGGATGTGGTCCGTCCGCAAATGCAGATGGAAAGTCTCGTCCAGCACATTGATCCACGGCCCCATCGGTTTGATGGATTTGACCGGGCCGGAATGGATCTGGATGCAGCCGCGATTGCCGACAAAGCACATGATCGGCACGGCGGCCTCGGCGGCCTGGTCGAACATGGCGCTGACCGCATCGTTGGCGACCAGCCAGGCGTAATCCTGGCCGACCATCCGCACCGCCTGGCGGCGGCCGAGCTTCATCGTCTTCAGCATGCCGAAGAACTGGTGCACGTCGGTCAGCCGGCTCCAGCGGTCACGCAGATCATCGAGATTGGCGGAAACTCCGGCGGTCTCGACCTCATCATCGGAGCCGGCGGCAACGATGTCGACCGAAGGTTCCTGGTTCGGCGATTCGAGCGTCGCCACCAGCTTTTGATAGGCATAGAGGCTGGACGCCGGCCGCAAATGCACCTTGTGAACGGCCTCGCCCGCAGCATCGAAGAATTGCAGGCTGCGGCGGATGTCCTCGCCATCGCGCTTTTCCACGGCAAAGCCGTGCGACCAGATCTTGGGAAAGATTCGGAGGTCGATCTGTTCGCCAAGCACCATGGCATTATGGTTGCCCGTGACGACCTTGTCATAGATGCCGATCTTTTCGTGCACCGCGCTTTCATTGCGGGTCAGCGCCATGACCTCGCCGACCGCTTCGAGACCGGTCAGCAAATCATTGACGCGCGGCTCGATACGCAGGACGCCGTCGCCGCAATGCGCGGCGACCAGTTCAGCTTCGGAAACGCCGAGCTGAGCCGCCAGGTCACTCTCGCGCGTTTTCGGATTCTCTGTCCGTGCCCGCCGGATTTCATGCGGGGCGGGTTTTACGCGCTGGTCCATGTCTCGTCCTGCCTTGCCTTACTTGTTGAGAATGAGCTTGCCCTGGCGGGTGATTTTCAGCCGGTAGAGGGCGCCGTGGTGTTCGATGCCGATCTCGTGCTCGCCCTGGAACAGTGTGTTGCTGGAGAGGGTCCGCACCGCCAGGGGAACCCGGTCGAAGCGGGCCGGAATGTCATCGGAACGGCGGACGCGATAGCGAAAATCATTGGGATTGTGCGTGTTCATCTGGGGTCGATCCCTTTCCTGTGCCGGGCATCTGGCTAGGCGTTGCGTAGATCCGATTCATTGTTGACTTGAATACTCATGTTTATTAGTCAGTGCAATACCGGACTGAACGAGTCAACATTTAAGACGCCGGACGTGATCAAAATGCCAGCCAGCCCCACGCCAGCCAGCATGCAAACCTAGAACTTGGAGTTGGGGCATGGGCTTGTTGAATTGGGAATGGCGCGGCCGGTCGGCGGCGAACGGTGCGGCGGCCTTGCTGGCCGGGGTGGCAACGGTCGCCCTGTCGGCAACCTTGGCCAGCGCGCAGCAGGCGACGCAGCCGGCGGGCCAGCAGATGGATGAGCAGAAGAAGCCCGATCAGGAAAAGGCCGCGCCTGATGGAGCCACGCTGCTCGACAAGATTCTCGTCATCAGCCGCACCGGTGAAACGGCGATCGAATCGCTGGCCTCGGCCAGCCATGTCGACCAGGAACAGCTTGAACGCCGTATGGCGACGACGCCGAACGAGATGCTGCTGGGCGTGCCCGGTGTCGCGGTGCAGGCCGACGCCAGGCGTGTCAGCTCCAGCATCAACATTCGCGGCTTGCAGGATTTCGGCCGCGTCGCGGTCATCGTCGATGGCGCGCGCCAGGATTTCCAGCGCTCCGACCACGGCACGCAGTCGACCTTCTATATCGATCCCGAGCTGATCAAGTCCGTCGACGTGATCCGTGGTCCGGTCGCCAACACCTATGGTTCCGGCGCCATCGGCGGCGTGGTGTTCTTCGACACCAAGGATGCCGGGGACTTCCTCAAGCCCGACGAGAGCTGGGCCGGTTCCGTCACCGGACGCTACGAGAGCAATGGCAAGGGCTGGACCACTAGCGCATCCGGCGCCTACCGCGTCAACGAGAACTGGGATGTGCTCGGAAACATCGTCTACCGCAACTACGACGACTACAAGGACGGCGGCGGCGACACGGTCCAGGGCACCGGGTTCGACGTGCTCAGCGGCCTGCTCAAGACCACGATCAGGCCAACCGAAAACAGCGAACTGAAACTAGGCTGGGTTGGCTCGAGCGACGGCTGGAGCGAGATCAGCGGCGGCGTGCCGGTCAACGACGTCGACCTGAAGTCGAACACGTTCACGGCCCGCTACAACATCACGGATGAAGACAAGAGCTGGCTCGATCTTCATATCAACACCTCCTACAACAAGACCAATCTCGACCTGACGAGCCTTGTCGCCCAGAACCGGTTCGACCCGGTAACCGGCCTTCCCGTTGTCTTGCCGGCGGGATCGCAATCGACATTCGATGTCGGCACCACCGGGATCGACATCTGGAATACATCCCGTTTCGAGACCGCCGCCATCGCGCACGAACTGACCTATGGCGGTGACTGGGTTGGCGACGACGTCGAGACCGGCGGCGCCGCCGGCGGCGACAGCTTCTACACGCCTTCGGGCAAGCGCAACGTGTCCGGCGCATATGTCCAGGACAAGCTCACCTGGGAATGGCTGGAGGTCATCGGCGGCCTGCGCTACGACAGTTACAGCCTCAAGGACGATACCAACGACATTTCTGGCGACAGGGTATCGCCGCGCATCACCGTCGGCGTCTCGCCATTCGAATCCGTCGCGCTGGCCGGCCTGCAGTTCTATGGCACCTATGCGGAAGGCTATCGCTCGCCTTCGATCACGGAGACGCTCATCAGCGGCAATCACCCGGCGGGCGTCAGCTTCCCGTTCCTGCCCAATCCAAACCTCCGGCCTGAAACCGGCAAGACCACCGAGTTCGGGGTCAACTATAAGCAAAATGACATCTTCGAGGCCGGTGACGCGTTTCGTCTCAAGGCCGCTTATTTCAACAACGATGTCGACGACTATATCGACGGCGTGACGCTTTCGCCGTTCGATCCGACCAGTGGCTGCCCGTTCGGCCCCGGCATACCGATCTGCTACCAGTATCAGAATTTCGCCAAGGCGAAGATCAACGGCTTCGAGATGGAAGGCGTCTACGATGCGGCATGGGGCTATGCCGGCCTGTCCGCCTCGATCACCAACGGCCACACCATATCGTATGAGGGCGACCGGGCTGATCTGGCCACTATCCCGTCCTCGCAGGTCACCGCCCAGCTTGGACTGCGCTTCCTCGAGGACAAGCTGACGGTCGGCGGCGAAGTGCAGTACAACGGCAAGCCCAAGGGCAACGCGGTGGCCGAGGACTATACGCTGGTCAATGCCTTCGCCAGCTACCAGGCGACGGACAATCTGAAGGTCGATTTCCGTGCCGACAATCTGTTCGACGTGAAATACGCCAACCCGTTGAACGGCAGCACCACGGTCGCGGTCTACGAGCCCGGCATCACGCTGAAGCTCGCCGCGACAATGCGTTTCGGGGGCTGACGGAAATGAGCGTGACGACATCGCTTCGTCTGCTGACCTCGGCGCTGGCGATGTCGCTTGCGGTGGCTTCCGCGCGGGCGCAAGAGCCCGCGCCGATCGCCGCGCTGAGCCTCGAACTCAACGCCGCGCAGCCTTCCGACAAGGGCTGCCGGCTGACCTTCGTGGTCAACAACGATCTCGGCGCCGACCTCTCCAAGGCGGCGTTCGAGATCGCCTTGTTCAACGAGGCGGGAATTGTCGACCGGCTGACCGTACTCGATTTCAAGGAGCTTCCGGCGGGCAAGACCAAGGTGACGCGCTTCGATCTGGCGGGCACCGAATGCGGCAAGGTCAGCCGCGTGCTGATCAACAGCGCGACGGAATGCGCCGGCACCGGCATCGAACCGAGTGCCTGCATGCACAAGCTGCGGACCGGCACCAGGACCGGCATCGCTTTCGGCCTCTGAGGTGGGACTGCATCCATCATTCGCGGCAGACTCGGTGACATGGCCGCCGGCCGGCCATGGCTGGCTGCCGCTGCTTGCGAACGAACTTGATTTGACAAGTCTGCCCGGGTCGCTGCAGGTCTCGCGGCGAGACATGCAGGATATCAACCCCCTTCCCGACGCCGGCAGCGTGCTGGCGATTGTGCCGGCCGAGGCGCCCCTTCGCGCATCGGAATGGAACCGCAAATGGACAGCGGCGGTCGTTATCTCCTGCCTGCTCCATGCAGCAGTGGCGGCGGCGTTCCTGATTTCGCCCGCCGGCAGGTCCGATTCCAGGGACGCGGCGCAATCGGAAGGCAGCAACAAGGTCGGCGACAAAGTGGCGGGCAGTTCGTTGGACAAGGATCCGGCTGCAATAAATGTCAAGCTGGTGTCGAACCCGCAACCGATCAAGCCACAGCCGGCAAGGCCTGCGAAGCCGGCACCGCCGACAGACCCTTCGCAGCCCGAGCGCAAACCCGTGAAACAACCGTCCAGGCCCTTCCAGGAAGCGGCAGGGCAGCCGGAAGCGATCAAACAGCCGGCGGCCGCGCCAGACATACTCCCGGCGGCAACCCGGCGCCATGCCGATCAGAGCGTGGCAGCGAAATCTGAACCGCCTGCACGGCCGGCCATTCAGGCTGAAAGCAGCCAAATGCCTGCCGTTCCAGATCGGCCTCCGATCCCCGGTGCCAGGCCGACTCCGGCGGCCGCGCCTTCAACGGCAGCGAATGAAAAGAGCGGCATGGCCGACGGCCAGGACCGAGTGGCGCAGGCAGACAGCAAAGGCAAGAGAGAGAAGGATGCAGGGAGTGCGGCGGAGGACAGCTACCGCGGCGACGTTATCAGAAGACTTGGCCGCGTGTATCGAGCAGTGCCGCCTTCGCTCCAAGCCACGGCGCGTAGCAACACCGTTGTCACCTTCGTTATCGGCAGACAGGGCAATATCGACGAACTGCGCGTCGTCGAAAGCTCGGGCTCGGAAACCTTCGACCAGATCGTGCTGGGTTTCGTTCGCAAGGCGGCCCCCTTCCCCCCGATCCCGCCAAAGGTTGGCGAGAGTCTGGAATTCACCGGAGCAATCGGCCCGTTCTGACGGCCAACGCTTCGCAGTTCAACCTATCGCATCACCCCACCTATTGAGAAAGGAACCCCATGTACATCGCCATGAACCGCTTCAAGGTCCTGACCGGCTCGGAGGACGATTTCGAGGCCGTCTGGAAGAACCGCGATTCCAGCCTGGCCGAAATGAAGGGCTTCCAGCAATTCCATCTGCTGCGCGGCCCTGTCAACGAGGCCGAGGGCTATACGCTATTTGCCTCGCACACGGTGTGGGCGAGCCATGACGATTTCATCGCCTGGACCAGGTCGGAGAATTTCCGCGCCGCCCACAGGAATGTCGGCACGACCAAGGTGCATTATTCCGGCCACCCTCAGTTCGAGGGTTTTTCCGTCGTCGAGGGCGCGTAGGTCCGGTCGGCCGTCAGGAGCCGGCCAGCAGGCTGGCGTTGCCGCCGGCCGCCGTGGTGTCGACGCAGACGGCCCGCTCGTGCGCGTAGGCCGCGGGGTTAAGCACCTCGCTGACCAGCGGCACGATCGGCCCACTGCGATCGGCGATGACCTTGCGAACAACCCGCAAGGCTTCCGGCGTGCCGGAAAACGCGACGACGTCGACGCGCAGCGAGCGCGCCTCGACAGGATCTGGCCGACCGTCGATGGCCGCCAAGGGCAGGCCTTTGCCGGTCAGCGCCGAGAGTGCCGCCGGCGCGCCGGGCGCGACCGCCAGCACGGCGTTGCCGGCGGCCAGCGCCTGGATCGCCTGGGCCAGCAGCGTGTCGCCGTCGGGGCCGAGGCATAGCACCCGTCCGCGTGGCGACAGCGACAGCGTATTGGCCTCGCCGGTCGGTCCGGGCAGGTCGACCTGGCCGAAATCGATGCCGGCAGCTGCCCCGATGGCTGCCGCGCCCTTGCCGCGCAGATGTTTCCTCAAGATCGCGATACGATCCGGGCGTGTCGACCAGCCGCCAAGCGTTGGATCGGGCAGATTGTCTGCAAGCTCGGTCGCCGTCACCTTGTGGCCCTCGTCGAGAGGCGTGCCGGCCTCCGGTCCCTTCCGGAACCGCCTGAGATAGTGCGGACCACCAGCCTTCGGCCCGGTGCCGGACAGACCCTCGCCGCCGAACGGCTGCGAACCGACCACGGCGCCGATCTGATTGCGGTTGACATAGATGTTGCCGGCATGGATGCCGTCGACGAAATGCTGCACGCGACCCTCGATGCGGGTATGCAGGCCAAAAGTCAGGCCATAACCTTTGCGGTTGATGGCGGCGATCACCGCGTCGATCTGGTCAGCCTCGAAGGTCGCGACATGCAGCACCGGCCCGAACACCTCGCGCTCCATCTCCTCAATGCCTTTCACCCGGAAGACATGCGGGGCGACGAAGCGGCCGTCCTTCGGCGCTTCGAGCTTGGCGATCAGCCGCCCCTGCAGGCCCATCCTGGTGCAATAGTCGCGGATCGAGTCCCTCGCCTCGTCGTCAATGACCGGTCCGACATCGGTCGAAATCCGCCAGGGATCGCCGATGCTGAGCGCTTCCATGGCGCCCTTCAGCATCTCCAGCATCTTCTTCTCGACGTCCTTCTGCACATAGAGCACGCGCAGCGCCGAGCAGCGCTGCCCGGCACTCTGGAAGGCGGAGGCAAGGATGTCGCGCACCGCCTGTTCTGGCAGCGCGGTGGAATCGACGATCATCGCGTTCAATCCGCCGGTCTCGGCGATCAGCATGGCGTCCGGCGCGGCGGTCTCCGCCAATTGCTTCTCGATCAGCTTGGCGACCTCGGTCGAGCCTGTGAAGCATACGCCTGCAATGCGCGGATCGGATGTCAGCGGTCCGCCGACAGAAGGGCCGTCGCCCGGCAAGAGCTGGATGACATCCTCCGGCACGCCTGCCTCGCGCAGCAGTTCGACGGCGCGGAAGGCGATCAGCGGTGTCTGCTCGGCGGGCTTGGCGATCACTGAATTGCCGGTGACGAGCGCCGCCGCGATCTGGCCGGCGAAGATGGCGAGCGGGAAATTCCACGGCGAAATGCAGACGATGACACCGCGGGCTTGCGTGCCGGCCTCGGCGTTGGCTGCCTCGGCGGCGTAGTAGCGCAGGAAGTCGACGGCTTCGCGAACTTCCGCCACCCCGTCGGCCAGCGATTTGCCTGCCTCGCGCGTCGCCAATGCAAAAAACTCCACGGCATTGGCCTCGTAAAGGTCGGCGGCGCGGTTGAGGATGGCGGATCGCTCGGCGACGGGCCGCTTTGCCCAGGCGGGCTGCGCCTCCACAGCGAAGCGCACGGCGGTCGCCACCTGCTTGGCAGCGGCCTCGCTGACCGTGCCGACGACTTCGGAAGGCTTGGCCGGATTGAAGATGGGGCGCTGCTTGCCGTAGCCGGCGGCCCGGGTGATCGGCTTGGCATGCCAGCGATCCGGCCCGCCAAATGCCTCCCTGGCCTTGTCGATCGCAGCTAGGGTCACCGTGTCGGAAATATCGAACCCCTTCGAGTTGCGGCGGCTTGCCCCAAAAATCTGGGAAGGGCGGGCAATCGCCGGATTGGCGGCGGGGCCCTGGCTCTCGACCGTCTCGAGTGGATCGCGCGCGATATCCTCTGGCTCGACCTCGTCGTCGGTCAACTGATGCACGAAAGAGGAGTTGGCGCCGTTTTCCAGAAGCCGGCGGACCAGGTAGGCGAGCAGGTCGGAATGCGCGCCGACAGGCGCATAGATCCGGCAGCGCGTGCCTTCGGCCTTGCGCACCGCCTCATGCAGCGCCTCCCCCATGCCGTGCAGGCGCTGGAACTCGAACGAATCGCGGTTCGACGCCATCGACAGGATGGCCGCGACCGTATGGGCGTTGTGGGTGGCGAATTGCGGGTAGATCCGATCGGTCATCGACAGAAGCTTCTTGGCGCAGGCCATGTACGACACGTCGGTGTTGGCCTTGCGGGTGAAGACGGGATAGCCGGTCAGCCCCAGGGTCTGCGCCCGCTTGATCTCGGTGTCCCAATAGGCGCCCTTGACCAGCCGCACCATGATGGTGCGGTCGTATTTCCTGGCCAGCGCGTAGAGCCAGTCGATGACGAAGGCCGCGCGTGGCCCATAGGCCTGCACGACCACGCCAAAACCATTCCAGCCGGCGAGTTCCGGGTCGGCCAGCACTCGCTCGATGACATCGAGCGACAGGTCGAGGCGATCAGCCTCCTCGGCGTCGATGTTGAGGCCCATGCGCGAATGCCTGGCTGCAACCGCCAGCGACAGCAGGCGCTCGGCCATGACAGGCAGCATCTCTTCCTTCTGCGCCACCTCGTAGCGCGGATGCAGCGCCGAGAGCTTCACCGAAATGCCGTGGTTCTGCCGGATGTCAGGGCCATTGGACCCGGCATCGAGCGAGGAAATCGCATCGGCATAGGCCTTGTGGTAGCGAAGCGCGTCGGCCTCGGTGCGGGCCGCCTCGCCAAGCATGTCGAAGGAATAGAGATAGCCCTTTTGCGTCATCGGCCGACCGCGCTTGACGGCTTCCGCGATGCTGCGGCCGAGCACGAACTGTTCGCCCATCTCGCGCATGGCGGCGGCCACCGCCTTGCGGATGACCGGCTCGCCCAGCCGCCGGACCATCGATCGCAACGTGCCCTCGATGCCGCCCTCGCCCTCGTCCAGCACACGCCCGGTCAGCATCAGTGCCCAGGTCGAGGCGTTGACGAAGATCGAGCTCGAGCCGCCGGAATGTGCCGACCAGTCATGCGGCGCGATCTTGTCGGCGATGAGGTCGTCCATCGTCTCGGTGTCGGGCACGCGCAGCAGCGCCTCCGCAAGGCACATCAGCGCCACGCCCTCCTTGGTGGAAAGCCCATAGGCCGAGAGGAAGACTTCCATCAGCCGGGGATCCGAAGAGCCGCGCACCGCCCGCACCAGATCGGCGGCCCGCGCCGAGATTGCATCGCGTTCTCTGCCCGAAAGCCCCGTCGCTTCAGCCAGCCGCGTCACGGCCTGGTCTTCGTCGGGCAGGTAATTGGCGCGGATCTGCTGGCGGATGGCATCGAGCGCTGGCATGGCGGTCCTGTGGAGCGAGCATCATGGAGTGGACCGGCGGTCGCCGGACCGAACGGCGCACGCTAGCACGGACGCCAAATCTGGGCCGGTCCAAAGAAATCGACATGACAGGTCTTTCGATCTATTATCGGCCCGCTATAGCGTCTTATGGACTGCATTTCTCATGACAGAAGACCAACTGGACCGCATCGACCGCAACATCCTGGCCGCGCTTGCAAGCGACGGCCGACTCTCCATGTCCGAGTTGGCAGCAAAGGTCGGTCTTTCCAAGACCCCGGTGCAGGCGCGGGTCAAACGGCTGGAGAAGGACGGCTATATCAGGGGCTACCAAGCGATCATCGACCGCGAGCGCATGGGTGAAGGCCATGTCGCGTTCGTCCAGGTGAAATTGTCTGATACCCGGTCCGCGGCACTCGACGCCTTCAACCGCTCCGTGCAGGCCGTGCCTGAGATCGAGCAGTGCCACATGATGGCATCGAGCTTCGACTATCTGCTGAAGGTCCGCACCAAGGACATCGCCGCCTATCGCCGGGTGCTCGGCGAGCGCATATCCGCCCTTCCCCATGTCGCCCAGACCTCGACCTTCGTGGCCATGGAGACAGTGAAGGACCGGTAGATCAGTCCGACAACGTCTTCAGGAACGCCACCAGCGCTGATCGTTCGCGGTCCGACAAGTCCAGCGGGTGAAGCTCGCTCGCCCCCTCCACACTCGGCGCCGCCTTTGCATAGTGCGCCACCACCTCGTCGAGCGAGGAAAACTGCCCGGCATGCATGTAGGGCGGGCGCGTTGCGGCACCGCGCAGCGAGGGCGTCTTGTAAGCCCGGATGAGTTGCGGCGTATCCTTGACCATGAAGCGGAGTTCGCCGCAGGCGCCGGCGTCGCCGTCGCGAAAGGCGCCGAAGCAGTTGAACGGATCGGCCAAGACCTGCGCCACCGCATCGGCCCGCCCACGATCCGGCGGCAAGCCGGCGACCGGCGGCACACCGGTATTGTGGAAGCTGTTGTCGGTGAAGCGCGGGCCGCTGTGGCAGGTGACGCAGTTGGCCTTGCCGATAAACAGTTTCAGTCCGAGGATCTCCTGCTGGGAAAAGATGGCATCGCCCTTCGGCTCGGCGCCCGTGGCAAGATCCAGTGCAAAGCGATCGAAGCGCGTCGATGCAGGCTCGATCGATCGCTCGAAGGCGGCGATGGCCTTGCCGATATTGGCAAAGACACCGTTGACGGAGTCGCGCTGCGCATCGCTCATCGCGTTCCAGGCGGCCTTCTCGGCCTCGGTGCCGAGCGGGCTGGCATCCAGCGGCATGCCCGCGAAATCGGGCAGCGGACCGAAAATGCGCTCATAGCGCTCTCCGAAACGCGCCTTCATGTAGTGCGCGTAGGCGGTGCGGTTGCCTGCCTGCTCAAGCGGGTTTTCGAGCGGCGTCAGCGCTTGCGCCCACAGGCTGTCGCGGCGGCCGTCCCAGAAAAACCAGGGGTCTCGCGCCACGCCGGCCAGTGCCATGGTGCGCCGGTTGGTACGGCCAACGCCGACGGCCTGCGGCAGGTCGTCCTGGAACTGCCGGTCGATCTTGTGGCAGGTCGAGCACGACACAGTGCCGTCACGGCTCATGCCCAGGTCGAAGAACAGCGTCGAGCCAAGCGCGGCAGCGGCCGGCACGTCGGCAAAGCGATTGGTGGTGTCTGGCTTCAGCGCCGGCAGCGTGTTCAAGGCCAGCGACGCGATGGTCTTCTTGTCGGAGTCGGAAAAATCCGGCTTGCCGCAACCGGCGGGAATGGCGAGCAGCATCAGCGCCAGAAGGCACGATAGGCGCTTCATCGGCCGCTCACAGCACCACGTTGAACAGCACCGTGTCGGACCCCGCCGTGGCGGAGATGGCGAAGTGCAGCTGCCACCAGCCGCTCATCGTGAACTTGACCCCCTCGATACGGTAGCGACCATCGCCGAGATAGTCGGTCGCCTGCGGGCTGGTCGGCAGGCCGTGATTGTGCTGCGGCATGCCACCGGAGATCGCGATCGCGGCGCCTTCCACCGGAGCCCCGGCCTTGGTTTTCAAGGTCAGCCGCCAGGATTGCAGTTCCCCCTGGCGCACCACGCCACGCTCCGGCTCCAGGCTTGCCACGAACAGCCCATTGTCGGTGTTCTTCGTGCGCGAGACATCGGGACCGGCGGGCTGCGACGAACGCGGTGCCGTCATATAAACGACCGCGAGGATGCCAGCCAGCAAGGCAGCCAGACCGAGACCCGCCAGAAGATAACGCCATAATGATGCCAAACCGGTTCCTCTTCTGCGGTCAACGTTGCGCTGGGCGGATCGCATCCCGCCAGCCTGTGGGAAAACGTCGTGGCTGAAAAAAGGCTGCTTGCCAACCATGGCGCTGCCAGCTCCAAAAAGCTACAGCACCGAAGTCATTGGAGGACAGCGAATGGCGGGAAGCGGCGTCGCCTCGATCGGGGAATGCATGCTCGAACTGTCGGGCCAGACGGGCCCGGACTGGCGCATGGGGTTTGCAGGCGACACGTTCAACATGCTGTGGGCGCTGCACGCCTTGAGCAGCGATCGGCCGGCAACCTATGTCTCGGCCTTCGGCGACGACCCGTTCTCGAAACGCCAGATCGCCTTCCTCGCCGAAAACGGAATCGGCATCGGCTCCAGCCCTGTCATATCGGGCGCACGGCCAGGCCTTTACGCCATCACGCTGACCGGTGCCGAACGGTCCTTCACCTATTGGCGCGCAGATGCCGCAGCCAGGCAGCTCGCATCCGACCCGGCCGCATTGTCGAAAAGCCTGGAAAATCAGGCTCTTGTCTATTTTAGCGGAATCACTTTGGCAATTCTGGACGATGCCGCGCGCAAGACGTTGCTGACTGCCGTTTCCAAGGCTCGGGCGGCGGGCTCGCTCGTCGCCTTCGATCCCAACTATCGGCCGCGGCTCTGGACGAGGCGCGAGGAGGCGCAAGGGGCAACCGTCGACGCACTCGCCGTTACGGACATCGCGTTGCCCACTTTCCCGGACGAGCAGATGCTCTTCGGCGATGCCACGCCGCAAGCAACGGTTGACCGGCTGGGTCAATTGGTCGGCGAGGTCGTCGTCAAGAATGGCGAGCAACCGGCACTCATCGCCGAACATGGGACCGTGCACGAAGTCCCCGCGATCCATGTCGCGGCGCCTGTCGATACGACCGGCGCTGGCGATTCTTTCAATGGCGCATATCTGGCCGCACGCCTTGCCGGCCACAATCCGGCCGAGTCCGCC
>NZ_JBAZUD010000105.1:0-18679 GCF_041661565.1 Mesorhizobium sp. | reverse complement strand
AGCGCCACCGGGCCTTCCGGAAAGCCGAGGCCCGTCACATGGATTTCCTTCGACCGCATTGTCGTTCCTCCCTCAGTGTCGTCCAGTTCTAGCCTGCTGTCGCAAGGCCGAGTCGCGCGCGGCCCACTTGGGCGCCCGTCAATGCCGTCTCGTCGGGTGCGAGGTGGCAGGCCACAATCTGGCTTGAGCCAGGCATGGCGCGCAGCGGCGGCACTGTGGTTCGGCAGATCTCGCGCGCCAGATGGCAGCGCGGGTGGAACCGGCAGCCCGAAGGCACATCGGCCGGGTTTGGCGGATCGCCGGTGAGCATGATGCGCTTCCAGCCGGGCTGGCGGCGGGCGGCCAGGGTGGGCGCCGCCGACAGAAGCGCCTGCGTGTAGGGATGCAATGGCCGCTCCATGATCTCGGCCGCCTTGCCCTGTTCGATGATCGTGCCGAGATACATCACGGCGATCCGGTCGGCGACATGGCCGATCACGTCGAGGTCATGCGAGATGATCAGGTAAGAGATGCCCCGCTTGCGCTGGATTTGCAGCATCAGGTTGACGATCTGCGCCTGGATCGACGGATCGAGCGCCGAAGTCGGCTCGTCGGCGACGATGATCTCCGGTTCGAGCGCCAGCGCCCGCGCAATGGCGATGCGCTGCAGCTGGCCTCCGGAGAATTCGCCGGGCAGCTTCTGGAGATCGGTGTTCTCCAGCCCGACGAAGGACAGCAATTCGCGGATGCGGCTTTCCAGTTGTGCTCCGAGTTTGATGCCATGCGTGTCGAACGGCTCCCGCATCACTTCGGCAATCGTCATGCGCGTGTTGAGTGAGGCGAGCGGATCCTGGAACACCGCCTGCAGGCGGCGACGTATTGGAAGCATGCGCCGGCTGCCGAACGCGGTCACGTCGGCGCCGTCGAAACGCACGCGCCCTTCCGTCACGTCGACGAGCTTCAGGGCGAGCCTGGCGAGGGTGGATTTTCCGCAGCCGCTCTCGCCCACCAGCCCAAGCGTCTCGCCCTTGTGGACCGACAGGGAGACGCCCGCCACCGCCTGCACAAAACGGCCGCCGCGCCTTTGCGAAAAGGTCTTCGAAACGCCATCGAGTTCCAGAAGCGCCACGGTCATGTCCTCGCAACCCCGGCCGGCATCGAGTCTCCGATCGGGTGGTGGCAGGCAAGCTCCACGGCGCCGAACTTTCGCCTGGGCGGCTCGATGGTCCGGCAGTCATCCTGCGCGCGGGGGCAGCGGGGATGGAAGCGGCAGCCGGGCGGGAAGGAACCGAGCCCGGGCGCGCCGCCAACGATGGCGTTGAGCTCCTGCTTGGCCGGCGTCTGCGATATCATGGCGCTGGTCATCAAGGCCGCGGTGTAGGGATGCGAGGGCTGCAGCATGATTGCATCGGCGGGTCCGATCTCGGCGATGCGTCCGGCATAGAGAACCAGGATGCGGTCGGCGACTTCGGCGACAACGCCCATGTCGTGCGTGATCAGGATGATCGTCAGGGCCATTTCGCGCTTGAGTTCGGCCAGCAGCTCCAGCATCTGCGCCTTGATGGTGACGTCGAGCGCCGTCGTCGGCTCATCGGCGATGAGCAGGCTGGGGCCCGCGGCCAGCGCCATGGCGATCATGGCGCGCTGGCGCATGCCGCCGCTGATTTCGTGCGGATAGGCCGACGCGACGCGATGGGGATCCGGAATGCGGACCCGCTCCAGCATCTCGACGGCGCGCTTGCGCGCCTCCGCGCGGTTGGCCAGACCGTGCGCGGTGAGCGTTTCCGCAATCTGGTCGCCGACCGGCCATACCGGGTTCAGCGAGCTCAACGGGTCCTGGTAGATCAGTCCGATCTCGGTGCCGCGCAGCTTGCGCAACTCGGCGTCCGGCTGCTTCAGCATCTCGCGATCCTTGAACCGGATCGAGCCTGAGACGAAGGCCGAACTGGGCTGGAGGCCGGCGATCGACATGCCGGTGAGGGACTTGCCCGAACCCGACTCGCCGATGATGACGAAGGTCTCGCCCTGCTCGACGTCGAAGGAGATGGCGTCGACCGCGACAAGGTTTTCGCCCGCGCGCCGGAAGCCGGTGGAGAAGTTCCGAACCGACAGGATCATGCGTTTCGCCTCGAGGCGAGGGCATCGCCGATCAGCGAGAAGGCGGTGGCCGTCAGCATGATCATCGTGCCGGGGAAGACTAGGTACCACCAGGCCGAGCCGAAATAGGATCGCGAGTCACGGATAAGCAAGCCCCATTCCGGTGTGGGTGAATTGGCGCCGAGGCCGAGGAAGGAAAGCGCCGTGACAGCCACCAGCGCATAGCCGATATCGGTTGTGACGCGCACATTCACCTCCTGGATGACGAAGGGGATGATGTGCCGGCGCAGGATGGTGATTTCGGAGACACCGAGCGCGCGAGCGGCCTCGACATGCGGCCGCTCACGCAGCCGCAGCACCTCGCCGCGCACCAGCCGCGCATAGCCCGGCCACCAGATGATGGCGAGCGACAGCGCCACGCTGTCGAGGCCGCGCCCGATCGAGGCGGTGACAGCGAGCGCCAGCACCAGCGCCGGGAAGCCGAAGAAAAGGTCGACGACGCGCATCATCAGATTGTCGATGCCGCCGCGCGCCATGCCCGACACAGCGCCATAGATGACGCCGAACACCGCCGAGGCGAAGACGATGACAATGGCTACGCCCAGCGAATAGCGCGTGCCGTAGACGATGCGCGAAAAGACGTCGCGGCCACCCTCGTCGGTGCCGAATATATGCGTGAAATTCGGTGGCTTCAGGCGGTCGGCCATGGCGAGCGCGATCGGGTCGTGTGGCGCGATCAGGCCCGGTACGAGCGTGAAGGCGGCAAGGATGACGACCACCAGCAGCGCCAGCGGCAAGAGCACGCCCTTCGGCCTGGTGATCATGCGGCGCGACGGTTGCGTGGACGCACTCATGAGCCCACGCTCTGCACGCGCGGATCGATCACGGGATAGAGCAGGTCCATCACCAGGTTGATGATCACGAAGCCGGCCGTCGACACGATTGCCAGCGCGATGACCGGCGAATAGTCGAAGACCTGGAACGACTGGTAGGCGTAGAGGCCGATGCCCGGCCAGTCGAAGATGACCTCGACCAGGATCACCCAGCTGATCATGTAGCCGAACTGCATGGTCGTCGCCGTCAGGATCGGCGACAGCGCGTTGCGCAAGATGTGCTTGAACATGATGCGGCGTGGCGACAGCCCCTTGCCGCGCGCCGTGCGCACATAGAGCCGGCCCTGTTCCTGGATCAGTGCGGCGCGAGACAGCCGCGTGCCCACCGCAAGCAGGTTGATGACGATGGTGGCGGCCGGCAGCGCCAGATGCTTCAGGCTGGCCAGGAATGCGGACAGGCTGCCGGCAAGCATCGAATCCATCAGGAGGAAGCCGGTGATCACCGGCGGCGCCGTCTCGCGGATCGGGAAACGCGAACCGAGCGGCAGCCAATGCAACTTGTAGAAGAAGAAGAACTGCAGCGTCATGCCGAGCCAGAACACCGGGATGCCGGTGCCGATCATGGTGATCAGCCGGATCGACCCATCGACGGCCCCACCGGGATGGCGAGCCGCCAGCACCGCCAGCGAGAAGCTGATCGCCAGATAGAGGACGAAGCTGACGATCAGCAGTTCCAGCGTCGCGGGAAGGTATTGCCCCAAATCGGTGCTGACGCTGCGCCGCGTGCGGATGGATTCGCCCAGATCACCTTTGGCCAGGCCGACCATGTAGGAGGCGAACTGTTCCGGCAGCGGGCGGTCGAGACCGTGCTCGGTGCGGATGCGTTGCACGGTAGCCTCGGAGGCGTTCTGGCCGGCCAGGAAAGCGGCTGGGTCGGCCGGAACGACACGGCTGAGGAAGAAGGTTATGACTGCGACGGCTATGAGGACGAGAAGACCCCATAGCAGGCGCTTGAACAGGAAACCGATCACAACCGTGCCGTCCGCATGCGCATCCCGCTGCTGCTACTTGCTGTGCATTTCCCAGAAGCGGGCATTGATGTACTCGGCCGGATCGATGCGGTAGCCGGCGATCCGGTCAGGTTCCGGCACGACGGTCTTCGGCCGCGCGGTCCAGATGATGTAGTGGGAATCCACGACGATGTCGGCCGCCTGCCTGAGCAGTTTGCCGCGCTCCGCGGCATCGGAGATCGTCGGCAGCTTGGCCACCAGATCCTGCAGCGTCTGGTCGAAGAACTTGCCCGAATTGTAGAAGCCCCCCTTGAGATAGTGCGCCGAGAAGAATTTCGTGGCGTCCGACGGGCTCAGGTTTGCGTTGCCGAGCACAAAACAGTTGCTCTTGTCTGACTTGATGGCGGTGATCGCCTCGACGAAAGGCTGTTCCTCGATCTCGACGGTGACGCCAAGCTGCTGGGCCGATGACTGAAGCACTGTCGCGGCGAAGCGGAATTCCGGGAAGCCGGCGGGCACCGAACATTTCATCTTGGCATTGGCGAGGCCCGACTTGGCCAGTGCGGCCTTGGCCGCCCCGAGGTCAGTCTTGATCTCCGGCTCTTCCTTCTCCGGGCTGCCGGGGAACCAGGACGGTATCGGGCCGCGACCGATTTCGGCCTTGCCCTGGAAAGACTGCGCCATGGCGGTGTAGTCGAACGCCTTCACCAGCGCGTCGCGGAAATCCTTGTTGTTGGTCGGCGCCAGATCCATGTTGAGATAGATCGCCGGCCAAGCCCACAGGTTGTTGCCTTCGACCAAATGGAAACCCGAGCTCGTGCCGATCCGCAGGGCCTCGTCGAGCGGCACGAAATTGGCGAGGTCGAACTCGCCGCCCTCGAGGCCACGGGCGCGATTGGCGCCGTCGGTGACGAAGCGGTCGAGCACGCGGTCGAACGGCTTCTCCGGGAATTTGCCCCACCATTTGTCGTTGCGCTTCAGCTCGATCTGGGTGCCGCGCGTCCAGGCCACGAACTCGTAGGGACCGGTGCCGTTGGCATTCTCGTTGAACCATGCCTGGCCGAGATCGTCCTTGTGCTTGGCGATGTCCTCATCGGAAAGCATCTCGATGCGGCTGAGGTTGGATGCCAGGAAGACGGTCGGTGCCTTCGTCTCGATCTTGACGGTCTTGGGGTCGACCACGGTGACGCTGGCGATATCGTCGACCAGATAGGATTGGCCCTGGCCGATCTTCAGCAGGCGGTCGAGCGTAGCCTTGACGTCATTGGCGTCGAATGGAGAGCCGTCATGGAAAGTGACGCCGTCGCGCAGCTTGAAGGTCCAGACCTTGCCATCCTGCTTCCATTCCGTCGCCAGTGCCGGCAGCAGCTTGGAGGGATCGTCGAGATCGAAGTCGACCAGGCGGTCGTAGATGTTGCGTGTGACCGTGAATTCCCAGTTCACATTGGCCTTTGCCGGATCGATCGTGCTCGGCTCGCCGGCATCGGCATAGACGAAGGTGGAAGCGTCGTCCGCGAACGCCGCATAGGAGGTTCCGCTCATCAGAAGGCCGAGCGCTACTCCCAGAATCCCATTGCGAAGCTTCATTGTACTCCCCTTGTTTTTTGACCTCTGGAAATAGAATATATCATATATGATTGATGTCGCAAGCGCGGCTGAGCGCGTTTCTGCACCGTATGGGAGCGCTGGGGCGCGCCAGTCCACAGCGTTGGGCATCCGCGGCCGGAGCGATGACCCGCGGCTCCCGAACCCGGCCAATGCGCGCCAAGCGCTGAAATATTTGAGGGTGTTCGGAGGCTTGGCCTATCGGCGCGGGCGGCGCGCAGGTTCGCTCTCGGCGGCCTGCCTGCTCTCGATGTCGGCGAGATGCTCGATGAACTTGCGCCCGCCTTCGATCAGGTCCTGCTCGAAGGCGTCGCGCAGGGCCGCTTCGTCCTTCGCACGCAAGGCGCTGATCACCTTGAGGTGCTGGTGCTCGCCCTCATAGGTGGGGTGGCCATGCGGGTAGAGGAGGCTGAGCAAGGGGCCGGCCTGGATCCACAGCCTTTCGATCATCTCGATCAGATACGGCATTTGCGATTTGCGGTGGACCGCGAAGTGGAAGTCGAAATTGTGTTGTAGTGCGGCCGCGTAGTCCTTCGTGCGTTCCGCCTTGACGAGCTTGTTGTGGATATCTTCCAGGGTCTTCAGGAACGGCTCGTCTATGTGGGGCATCGCCTTCAGCGCGGCATAGGGTTCGAGCACGAGCCGGATGTCGCGCAGTTCCAGATATTCCTGGAGGCTGATGCGTCGGACGCGGATGTAGTAACCCGGCTTCATTTCCAGCGCGCCGTCTTTTACGAGCTGGAACAGGGCTTCGCGCACCGGCGTCTCGCTGGTGCCGAGTTGCTGGGCGAGATCGCGGATCTTCAGCCGGTCGCCAGGATGCAGCCGCGCCGACATCAGCTCCTGGCGCAGACGCAGGTAGATCTGCGACGACAGGCTCGTCGCCTGGATCTCAGGCAGGTTCTGCATTGTTCAGCGGGCTCGTTCTCTGCGTCTGACCAATATTCTTCAAGATCATACCGTGCCAGGGGTGTCCATATCGGGGTGCCTCCTTCGTTCGAAAATCGAGTTCACATGCCAGAAGCTTTCGCTCGGTCGCCCCTCGCTTTTCTATTTCAGCGGACCCGTTCCGTAATTGCCGTAGCGCCTGGCTACCCGCGCCATTTCTTCGTCGGGCAGCAGGACGGGCTCGCCACCTTGCAGCGCCATCAGATACTGGCGCGCCAGGGTCTCCAGCTTCACCGTGGTCTGGAAAGCGGCCTCCAGTGTCTTCCCGATCGCAATCATGCCGTGGTTGGCGAGCAGGCAGGCATTGCGATCCCTGAGTGCTTCAACCGCCGCTGCTCCGAGGTCGGCGGTGCCGAAGATCTCATACCGGGCGCAACGCACATCGGTCCCGCCGAAGGCCGCGACCATATAGTGGAACGGCGGCAGGGGCTTGCGCAGGCATGAGAGCGCCACGCAGGCGTCGGCGTGAGTATGGACCACGGCGTTGGCGGCGGGATGCGCGCGCAGGATCGCCTCGTGCATGTGCCATTCGCTGGACGGGACGCCCCCAACCGCGCTGCCGTCGGGCCCGACATGGACCAGCCGCGACGGCGTCAGGTTGGCGCTGTTTGCCCCGGTGGGGGTGATCAGCATGCCGCCGGATGTCCGGCAGCTCACATTGCCGCTGCTGCCGTGATTGAAGCCGCTTTCCTGCAGGCGCTTCACGGTTTCGACGATCGCCTGGCGCTGTGTGTCTTCGTCCATCGCCTAGTGCTCCGGGTGCCGCATGGATTCGAGAGTAGGCAGCAGCATGTCGGGTGGCCCGAGTTTTCCCGATTTGAGGCTGAGGGCGACGGTCTCGCCTTCTTCCGTCGTCGCGCGCGCGATCCCCGGACCCTTGTAGGCACTTATCCGCAGACGATCGATGCCGAGTTGCTCGACAACCGTTCCCGAGGTCTCGCCGCCCGCGACCACGAAGCGCCGAACGCCGCGCTTGCGCAGTTCCACCGCGAGCCGGCCGAGGATCGCCTCGGCGAAGGCGGCGGCTCCTTGGCGGCCGAATCTCGCCTGGGCGGCATTGACCTGTTCGGGGTTGGCGGAGGTGGCGATCGACACGGGGCCGCTGTCGAGATGCGGGCCTGCCCAGTCCAGCGCGGCTCCAACAGCCGCCTCGACGCTGCCGACCGAAGCGATGTCGATGCGGTGAACCGGTCTTGCCTGTTCAAAAACCGCGAGCTGCTCGAGCGTGCGCTCCGCGCAACTGCCCGCCAGCACGACGCCCGGACCTTCCACTGCCGGGATTGGCCGTTTCGGCGGCGCGTCGTCCAGCCAGCCGCGATCGCGCCAGAGCGGGGGATAATGGCGCATGATCGGCGCATTGCCGGTCATCAGCGGCCAATCGACCGTCAGCGCCGCGATCGCATCCAGATCCTCCGGATAGATCGCGTCCATGATGATGTGGCGGACACCTTGCGCGACCAGCCTGTCCAGATAGGCGCGCTGGCCGGCGGGTTCGGCCCGCACCATGTCGTGAGGGAACAGGCCGACAGCCAGTTTCGACTGTCGTTGCAGCACGCGTGGAAGGTTTGGATCTGTCATCGGTGTCAGCGGATCGAAGCGTTTTGGCGACTCGGAGACCAGTTGCGCGCCGACGAAGAGGTGGCCCTGGAAAACGCTTCGCGCGAGATCGCCCGAACTCGGACAGAAGCCGGTATGGGTCGCTCGTGTCAGGGCCAGCAAGCTATCGGCGACCGGGCCGATATTGCCGTCGTCGGTCGAATCGAAGGTCGCGCAATATTTGAAGAACAGCCGCCTCGCGCCGATGGCGAGCAGCTGCCGAGCCGCGTCTTGCGACTTCGCGACCGCCTCGGCGGCGGGAACGACGCGGGTCTTCTGGGCGACGACGATGGCAAGCGAGCCGGCCAACTGCGGCACCAGGGCTGGCTTGGTGACGAAGCCGCAATCGACGCCGAGCGCCACCAGCATGGCGGCCGTTTCCATGCCGCCGGTGAGGTCGTCGGCAACGATGCCGATGATAGGCTGCATGTCCTCCGCGTCTCCCGAGCTATTGTCTCAGGATGATACATGATATATCGAATGTTGCAAATGAAGTCCCGGCGTGATGACACGACTGGGCGGTGGGATAGACTGCATGGACCAGTATTCGAAGAGCAATGACGACGCCTTGCGTGCCCGCGCCATGCGAGTCATTCCGGGCGGCATGTGGGGGCATCAGAACGCTCCACGGCTGCCTGTCGGCTATCCGCAATATTTCTCGCGTGCCGAGGGCTGTCATATCTGGGACGCCGACGGGCGTAAATATATCGACTTCATCTGCGGGTGGGGGCCGACGATCCTCGGTTATGGCGATGCCGACGTCGAGGCCGCGGCCGCGAATCAGAGGGCGCTTGGCGATGCGATGAATGGCCCCAGCGCGCGGCTCGTCGAGTTGGCGGAGCTGATGGTCGAGACCGTTCCGCATGCCGACTGGGCGATGTTTTCCAAGAACGGCACCGACGCGACCACCGCTTGCGTGACGATTGCCCGGGCAGGCACCGGTCGGCGCAAGGTCCTGGTCGCGCGAGGCGCCTATCACGGCGCGATCCCGTGGTGTTCGCCCTCAGTCGTTGGCGTGACGGAAGAGGACCGGGCGCACCTGGTCTATTTCGACTACAATGACGTGGCGAGCCTCGAAGCCGCAGCCGAGCATTGCAAGGGCGATCTCGCGGCCATCCTGGTGTCGGCCTTCAAGCATGATCTGGGCAAGCCGCACGAACTGCCGACAAGGGAGTTCGCGCAGCGGGCGCGTGCACTGGCCGACGCGGCAGATGCGGCCCTGATTGTCGACGATGTGCGCGCCGGTTTCCGCCTCGATCTCGGCGGCAGTTGGGAACTGGTCGGCGTGCGGCCGGACCTTGCCGCCTGGAGCAAGGCTATCGCCAATGGCCACGCGCTGGCCTCCGTGACCGGCAACGATCGCTTCCGCGAGGCAGCAACCCGCATCTTCACGACGGGGTCCTTCTGGACAGCCGCGGTGTCCATGGCCGCGGCGATCGCCACCATCGAGAAGCTGCGCGCGGTAGACGCGGTGGCGCACATGCGCGCCATGGGTCAGCGCTTCCGCGACGGCCTCGATGCGCAGGCCAGGAGCCACGGTGTGCCCCTGCGCCAGAGCGGGCCGGTGCAGATGCCGGTCCTGCTGTTCGAGAACGACCTGGATCGCAGGCTTGGCGATGCCTTCTGCCTGGAGGCGCTTGCCCGCGGCGTCTACCTGCATCCGTCCCACACGCTGTTCCTGTCGGTCGCCCACCGCGAAACCGATATCGACAGGGCGCTCGAAACGACCGATGAGGCCCTTGCCGCGGTAGCGCGTCTGTAGGACGGAGCAGTTTGCCCGCTGCCGCCTCTGATCCGCTGATCATCATCGGCTTCATGTGACCTTCGCGGTAGTATAGGCATGCGCTGCTCCTACGATGCAGCACTATTACCAAATCTCCGCAGTTGATTGCCAAGGTGCTCTGACGCGACAGCCTTGGCGCAATAACGCTGTGTGTGGAACCAACAGCCAGGCATGAGCTTGCTCCTGCTGCGGACGTTGAGCGCTGAAGCCAGCGTGCGGTATCGCAATCGAATGCGAGGCATCATGAAATTCTTCGTCGACACCGCCGACATCGCTGAAATTCGCGAGCTGCAGGAAGCAGGCATCATCGATGGCGTGACCACCAACCCGTCCCTGGTGCTGAAAGCCAATAGGCCGATCAAGGAGCTCTTGAAGGAAATCTGCGAGGTCACCGACGGGCCAGTGTCGGGCGAGGTCGCTTCGATCGAACTTGACGACATGATGCGGGAGGGCAAGATCCTTGCCGATATCGCCCCCAACATCGTCATCAAACTGCCGCTGACGCTCAACGGTCTCAAGGCCTGCAAACGCTTCACCCAGGAAGGGCTGAACACGAATGTGACGCTTTGCTTTTCCGCAAATCAGGCACTGCTGGCGGCGAAAGCCGGTGCCACCTACGTTTCCCCGTTCGTTGGTCGTCTCGATGACACCAACATCGACGGCATGGAATTGATCGCCGATATCCGCCAGATCTACGACAATTACGGCTTCGACACGCAGATACTGGCCGCCTCGATCCGCACGGCAAACCACATTCGTGAAGCCGCGCTGATCGGTGCCGACGTCGCCACTGTGCCCGCCGCGACACTCAAGGCCATCGTCAAGCATCCGCTCACCGACAAGGGCCTGGACGGCTTTCTCGCGGATTGGAAGAGCACAGGCCAGACAATCGAATAAGGCGACCGTAGCTTTTCGTCGCCAAAGGACACCGCATGCATGTAACAGCCATCCTCTTTGACATTGACGGCACCCTGGTGGACAGCAACGACCTCCATGTGCTGGCATGGGAAGAGGCATTTCTGGGTGCCGGCAAGCGGTTCGAGCGGCAGGTGATCCATGACCAGATCGGCAAGGGGGCCGACATGCTGGTGCCCACGCTGATTCCGGAAGCGAACGCCGAAACCCAAAAGGAACTTGGTCAGGCGCAAGGCAGGATTTTCAGGGAGAAGTACCTTCGCCAGGTGAGGCCGTTTCCGAACGCTCGCGAGCTCCTGGCGCATGCGCACGGACTGGGACAGCAGGTTGCACTCGCATCGTCCGCGTCCGAGGATGATCTTGTCCACTATCTCGACCTGCTCAAGGCTCGCAATATCGTTGCGGCGACGACCAGCAGCGCGGATGTCGAGAGGACGAAGCCGGCTCCCGACATTTTCTCCACCGCCCTGGCAAAGCTGCCGGGTGTCTCCCCACGGCAAGCCATCGTCGTCGGCGATACGCCATATGATGTCGAAGCAGCGCGGAAAATTGGCATCTCCACCGTCGCGCTGAGATCGGGCGGCTTCTCGGATGACGTTCTCGATAAGGCCGGGTCGATCGCGATCTACGACGATGTGGCGGCCCTGCTGGCCGACTATGGCGACTCCCCACTTGGCCGGGACATCGCTGCTTAGCGCGTCCGGCGCATGGCCAGCACGCTCCTTCGCCAACCCAGCCCCAGGATCGCGGCGATCCCATACGCAACGGCGGCGCCCAAAAGGAAGCCCAAAGCCGCCCAGATCAAGCCATCGGTCGTCGTGGGCACCGCAGGGCTGAAATCGTGCCAGGCGCCCGCGAAGGTGGCTTGATCGCTGCGAGCAAGAACGAGCGGCTGGGTGAGCGTAGAACTCTTGGCGAAATCGTCCCTTTGGCGCATCAATGTTTCGTACCGGTCGATGGTCGTGCGCATGCTGAGGCCGCGCGCCTGGAAGAAGGGCACGGTCGATCTCTGGTGCAGGTCAAGCGCCTGGCCGCGCGACAGGCCCGAATTGACCGCATCCCGGTCGAAGTCGCTGACGAGGCGCCCGAGCTCTTCGATCGCCCCGCCGAGCCGCTGCTTGTACTGTTGTGCGAATTCCGGAAATTGCGAGGCGCCGACCGCCACCATGAGGGCCACGGCGTAGATAAGCTTTTGCCCGACCCAAGCCATCGATCCGTTTCCCTCCTCGGCCTTTCATTGGGTGCCTGTGCACCACCGCAAGATCTGCCCTTGCGCCGTCCACTTGCAGATGGGAACGGCGTTAAACGCGGCAAGGTTCCCGGCGGCGGCAAAGCGGGTCAGATTCCCCCAGGGCTCCGACATTGATCTTACGTCCGTAAGGCGCCGCGCGACACGCTCATGGCGGCGCCGTGCGAGGTGCTCACGCTCTGTCGCGAGGGTGAGATGGTAAAATGCGAAACGACCGGAACATATTCCGGCTGGTTGAGTTCGTCCTTGCCTTCTGTCCGCCCGATCCTGCTTTCCAACATATCCCGAGGTTCTTATGACCAAAGCGTCCCGCATCTCCCATGGATCGCCGTTTCCATTGGGTGCGCGTTGGGATGGGTCCGGCGTGAATTTCGCGCTGTTTTCCGCCAATGCCACCAAGGTGGAACTCTGTCTGTTCGACGGTAACGGCCGCCGCGAGCTTGAGCGGGTCGCGCTGCAGGAATTCACCGACGAAGTCTGGCACGGCTACCTCCCTGATATCCGGCCCGGGCAGCTCTACGGCTACCGGGTCCACGGGCCATATGCGCCGGAGGCGGGCCATCGGTTCAATCCCAACAAGCTGCTGCTGGATCCGTATGCCTTGGCAATGAAGGGCGATATGCGCTGGCACGATTCGGCATTCGGCTATCGCGTCGGAAGCAGCCGTGCGGACCTCTCCTTCGATAAGCGCGACTCCGCTTCGATCATGCCGAAATGCGTCGTCGTCGACCCAGCCGTGACCTGGGGCGAGGACCCCAGGCCCAAGGTGCCGTGGGGGGAGACTGTCATCTATGAAGCGCATGTGAAGGGCATGACGGCCTTGCGCGACGACATCCCGGCGCAATTGCGCGGCACGTTCGGCGGCCTTGCCAACCCGCGCGTGGTCGACCATCTGGTCAAGCTCGGCGTCACATCGGTCGAGCTCATGCCGAGCCAGTCCTTCCTCGACGACCGCCATCTGCTCGAGCGCGGTCTCAAGAATTACTGGGGATACAACACGATCGGCTTCTTCGCGCCGGCTGCCCGCTACATATCGCCGGGAAGCGACATCCACGAATTCAAGCTGATGGTTCGGCGGCTGCACGAGGCCGGCATCGAGGTCATTCTCGACGTCGTCTACAACCATACGGCGGAGGGCAACCACATGGGCCCGACGCTCTCGTTCAAGGGCATCGACAACGCCAGCTATTATGTCCTGGCCGACGATCCCCGCTACTATTTCGACACGACGGGCTGCGGCAACAACGTCAATCTGCGTCACCCGCGCGTTCTGCAGATGGTGATGGATTCGCTGCGCTATTGGGTCGAGGACTGTCATGTCGACGGATTCCGCTTCGACCTTGCCAGCACGCTTGGCCGCGACCGGGCAGAGTTCGACCACCATGCCGTCTTTTTCGAGACGATCCGGCAGGATCCGGTGTTGCAGAAGGTCAAGCTCATCGCCGAACCCTGGGATACAGGCCCAGACGGCTATCAGGTCGGCAATTTTCCGCCCGGATGGGCCGAGTGGAACGACAAATACCGCGACACGGTCAGGGGTTTCTGGAAAGGCGACGAAGGTCTGGCCCCCGATCTTGCAAGCAGCCTGCTCGGCTCGGCCGATCGCTTCGACAAACGTGGCAGGCGCCCCTATGCAAGCGTCAATTTCGTCACCGCGCATGACGGCTTCACCCTCAAGGACGTCGTCAGCTTCAATGACAAGCACAATGAAGCCAACGGTGAGAACAATGCCGACGGTCACTCGCACAATCTGAGCTGGAATTGCGGTGTCGAGGGACCGACGGAGGATTCGGCCGTCCTCGACCTTCGTGACCGCATGCGCCGGAGCCTTGTTGCGACGGTGCTGATGTCGCAGGGCACTCCGATGATCCTGATGGGCGACGAAGTCGGCCGCAGCCAGTCCGGCAACAACAATTCCTACTGCCAGGACAATGAAATGAACTGGCTGCAGTGGAAAGACATCGCTGACCGGGATCGGCAGTTCAGCGAATTTCTGGCCGGCCTGATCCGCATCCGGCGGACGCGCCCGCTGCTGCGGCAATGGCGGTTCCCGCACGGCAATGCCGTCGACGAGACGGGACGTGCCGATGTGGAGTGGCTTCGGCCCGATGGAGGGGCCATGGCGTCCGCAGACTGGCAGTCCACGGACACGAGGGCCATGGCCATGCTGCTACGCAGTGCGAGCGAGGTGCTGATCCTGCTGTTCAATGCGCACCATGAAGCGGTCTCGTTCAACCTGCCGGCAGAGGCCGGAAACAGTTGGCGCATCGTGGTCGATGCCGCCGCTGGGGTCGCCGATGAAAATGCGGCGAAGGCGATCGAGCACGAGTCCTATCTCGCCGAGGCCAGGTCGCTTGTCCTGCTGGAGCGACGTGCATGAGCCTGGCAGGCCCGCCCGCGGCAAGCGCGGTCCGCGCAGTTCCCACGTCCTGGGGCGCGGCGTTCGTGCGTCCCGGCGAGGCGCGGTTTCGGGTCTGGGCGCCTGGTGTCGAGAAGCTCCTTCTACGGCTGAACGGCACCGACACACCGATGATACGCGATGACGACGGCTGGTTCGAGCTGTTGACCGCCGGCGTCGCGCCGAACGACCGGTATTGCCTGGTCCTGCCCGACGGGCGCGCGATCCCGGATCCGGCTTCCCGCGCCCAATCCGGTGACGTGCATGGCCCTTCGCTGCTCGTCGATCCGACCAGCCATGCGTGGACGGACGGGGAATGGCGTGGGCGTCCATGGGAGGAGACGGTTCTATACGAGCTCCACGTCGGCACCTTCACGCCGCAAGGAACCTTCGAGGCGGCGGTCGCACGGCTGGAGCACCTCGCCAGGGTCGGCGTGACTGCCATCGAGATCATGCCGGTGGCGCATTTCGGTGGCGAGCGCGGATGGGGTTACGACGGCGTGCTTCCCTACGCGCCTCATCGCGCCTACGGCTCGCCGGACGCCATGAAGGCATTCATCGACGCAGCGCATGGGCATGGTTTGATGGTGCTGCTCGACGTCGTCTACAACCATTTCGGACCCGACGGGAATTATCTTCCCCTGCTGGCGCCCGAATTCTTCGATCCCGACCGCCACACGCCCTGGGGAGCCGCGATCGCGTACGAGAAGCTGCCGGTCCGGCAGTTCTTTATTGAAAACGCACTGTACTGGCTGGAGGAATTCCATCTTGACGGACTTCGCTTCGACGCGATCGACCAGGTTGCCGATCCGAAGTCCGAAACGGAGATCCTCATCGAAATCGCCGACCGCGTGCGTCGTGAATTTCCCGACAGGCACATCCACCTGACGACGGAAGACAACAGGAACATCGTGCACCTGCATGAGCGGGACGCGCGCGGCAATGCCGTCCGGTTCACGGCGGAATGGAACGATGATTTCCACAACGCGGCCCACGTCCTGGCCACCGGTGAGACCGACGGATATTACGAGGACTTCGCCGAACATCCGGCGCGTCACCTGGCCCGCACCCTTGCGGAAGGCTTCGCCTATCAGGGTGAGGAACAGGCCGACGGCCGGCGCCGGGGGGTCTCCAGCCGCCACCTGCCGCCCACCGCCTTCATCGACTTTATCCAGAACCATGACCAGGTCGGTAACAGGGCTTTGGGGGAACGCCTGTCCACCCTTTGCGAGGAGCCGATGCTGCGCGTCTTGACGGCGACATTGCTGCTCTCGCCGCACATTCCGCTGCTGTTCATGGGGGAGGAATGGGGCGAGACGAACCCCTTCCTGTTCTTCACCGACTTCGAGGGCGAGCTTGCCGAAGCGGTGCGCGACGGACGTCGTCGTGAATTCGCGAAATTTGGCGCCTTCAACAGTGAGGAGAAGCTGGACCATATCCCCGACCCCAATGCCAGGTCGACCTTCGAGTCTTCAAGGATCGATTGGGCCAAGGCGAATGGCAACGGCGAATGGCTGCCCTTCACCAGGCAACTTCTGTCGATACGCAGGCAATCCATCGTCCCTCTGCTTCGCGGGGCAGGGGCCAACAGCGGCACGGTGCTTGATGCGCCGGAAGGCGTGGTTGCCGTCGATTGGACGCTGTCGCAAGCGTGCCAGCATGTGCGTGCGAACTTCTCGCACGAAGAGCGCAACTTGCCGCAACTGGATGCGGATGTCGTCTTCGCCTGGCCGGCAAGCGCGGCCGATGCGCTTCGCGCCGGCCGCCTCCCAGGCCACTCGGTGGTCGTGGCGCTGACGCCGGGCGAGCGGAGCGCGGACCGCACCGGCCAAGCTCGCCATACTGGAGAGAGATCGGCATGACCCTGCCTCGGGCAACATATCGACTGCAGTTTCGCAACGGCATGGATTTCGACCGCGCCGCCGGCATCGTCCCGTATCTGCAAAGCCTTGGGATCAGTCATCTTTACGCTTCGCCCATCTTCACAGCCGCCTCCGGCTCGACGCATGGATATGATGTCTCAAACCACAACGAGATTGATCCGGCGCTGGGCGGGCGCCAAGGCTTTGACAGGCTGAGCAGCGCCCTGAAACGCGCGGGGCTAGGTCTCATCCTCGACATTGTTCCCAACCACATGGCGGCGGCCCTGGAAAACCCATGGTGGCGTGACGTGGTCGAGTGGGGAGTGCGGAGCCCCTATCACCGCCACTTCGATATTGACTGGAGTGAACGGCTGACCCTGCCGATCCTCGGTCGCCCCTACGACGAGGCCCTGGCAATGGGCGAGTTGTCGATCCGGCTCGATCGCCGGCAAGGCGGGCTTGTGCTGGCCTATTTTGACCATTGCCTGCCGCTATCGCCCTCGACCTATCAGGACGTGCTGCCGGGAATCGAGGGACCGCTCGCTGTCGATTTGCTGCACATCGCCAACACCGCGCGTCGAGACCAGGGCCAGGCCCTGCATGACGCGCTCAAGTCCGCGCTCGGCGACAGCGCCGCGACGTCGGACCTGGAAGGCGAGTTGGCGCGGCTCTCCGCCGACAGGACCTTTGTCGACGCGATCCACGCCGCCCAGCCATGGCGGCTCTTCTTCTGGAAGGATGCCCGCAAGCACCTGAACTACCGCCGGTTCTTCGAAGTCACGGGCCTGGTCGGCGTACGGGTCGAGGCGCCGTCCGTCTTCGATGACGTGCATCGTCTCACGCTTGAGCTTGTCCGGTCCGGACAGGTCGACGGCTTGCGGATCGATCATGTCGACGGCCTGGCGGATCCGAAAGCCTATCTCCAGCGACTGAGGCAAGAGACAGGACCGGACATCTTTCTGGTCGTCGAAAAGATCCTAGCCCGCGGCGAGACGCTGCCCGCGGATTGGCCGATTGAGGGCACGACGGGTTATGAATTCATCGGCGCCATGGGCGACCTGTTCGTCGACCATCAGCGGTCGGCTGAGCTGGACGGAGTCTATGCCAAGCGGACAGGTCGCCCGGATCTCGCCGGCGACAGCTTTGCCAGGGAGGCCAGGGCGGCGAAGCGGCTGATGGTGACGCGGAACTTCGAGACGGAGCTGTTGGTCCTCGCAGGCCTGGCGACGGAATTGGCAAGAAGTCTCGCGGCCGCCATGCCCGATCCCAATGTGACAAGCGCTGCGCTTGCCGAATTGATCGCGGCATTTCCGGTTTACAGAACCTATGGCACCGAAGCAGGCATGCCGGACCATGATCGCAAGCTTCTGCTTCGCGTGGCCGACGAAGTTCAAACTTCGAGCGCGCGGGTTGACGCCGAGGCGTTGGAATTGGTGGTGCGCCTGTTGACCGGGGACGTCCCGTCGCCGATGGCCGCGCAGGCATGGGAGTTCAGGAAAAGATTCCAGCAACTGACCGGTCCGGTCATGGCGAAGGCTGTCGAGGACACCGTTTTCTATCGCCACAACAGGCTGATCGGCTTGAATGAAGTGGGCTGTGACCCGTCGGGCCATCAGGCTTCGCTGGACGAGATCCATCGGATGTTTTCCTCCCCCGACCGCTTTCGCCCTGCCGGCCTGCTTGCCACGTCGACGCACGACACCAAACGCGGCGAGGATGGCCGGGCACGGCTCTATGCCCTGAGCGAGGCGCCAACAATCTGGGGCGACGCGGTCGAGCGCTGGCGGCGGATGCATGCGTCCAACGTCGAGCACCTGCAAGACGGGCCCGCACCTGACTCCGACACCGAATGGATGCTCTATCAGGCCCTGACGGGAGTCTGGCCGGAAGGGGCGGAATCCATTGGCGCGGCTGCTCTCGAGATCCTGTCCAAACGCTTCGAGGCCTATGTCGAGAAAGCGTTGCGCGAAGCGAAGCTGCGAACCGAGTGGGCCGATGTCAACGAACCCTATGAAAAGGCGGTCAAATCCTATGCGGCAAGGCTGCTGTCCCCGGCCAACCGCGATTTTCTCGACGACTTTTCCGCGACGCTGCAGCGGTTTTTGCGCGCCGGCGCACTCAACGGTCTCGCGCAGACCCTGATCAAGATGACGGCCCCAGGCATTCCCGACTTCTATCAAGGTGCCGAAGGCCTGGATCTAAGCCTCGTCGATCCGGACAATCGCCGCGACATCGATTGCGAGGCTCTCAGGCAGAGCCTGGCGTCTCTGCCGCCGTCGCTGTCCGCTGCCGATCTCGGCGACGCCACTGTCAAGCAGGGCGTGATCGCGAGATGCCTCGCCTTTC
This sequence comes from Mesorhizobium sp., assembly GCF_041661565.1. Classification (GTDB taxonomy): domain Bacteria; phylum Pseudomonadota; class Alphaproteobacteria; order Rhizobiales; family Rhizobiaceae; genus Mesorhizobium. Next base: position 58 of record NZ_JBAZUD010000105.1, on the reverse strand, counting down.
GCGCAAGGCACGAGGCGTTGTTTGCGCGTGGCGCTTACGTTCCACTGCAGGCGTCGGG
>NZ_JBAZUD010000104.1:0-18828 GCF_041661565.1 Mesorhizobium sp. | reverse complement strand
GGCTGGTCGAGGTGACGCCGAAGACCATCCGGCTGCGCAAGCTCTATCTCGACCCCAACGAGCGCAAGCGCTTCGAGAAGTCGGCCAAGGCGGTCGGCGCGGCCTAACTCTCGCACATTCCAACAGAAGAGAGGGCGGGGGACGTACGGGCTCCGCCTTCTTTTCGTTACCGTTCGGGATGCATTGTCGCCGTCCGATCCGGCCCTCGGTGCTACCGAAAGTTCATTGCTTGCGCTAATATCTGATATCGAAGGTTTCAATCAGAGGCTCGAGCCCTGCACCTCACCTCCCTCCTGATCTTCGCCGCCGCCTTGTTCGTGGCCGCCGGCTCGCCCGGCCCATCGATCGCGGCGCTTGTCGCGCGCGTCATCTCCAAGGGGTTTCGCGACGTGTTCCCGTTCCTGCTCGCCATGTGGATCGGCGAGGGCATCTGGCTGTCGCTGGCGGTGTTCGGGCTGGCCGTCGTGGCGCAGACCTTCCATTTCGCCTTTGTCGTCGTGAAATGGGTCGGCGTTGGCTACCTCGCCTACCTTGCCTGGAAGATGTGGACGGCGCCCGTCGAGGCCGGGCAAGGCGAGATGCCGCGCGAGGATTCAGCCGCGAAACTGTTCTTCGCCGGAATGGCGGTGACGCTGGGCAATCCCAAGATCATGATGTTCTACCTGGCGCTGCTGCCGACCCTGATCGACCTCGCTTCGGTCAGCGTCGTCGGTTGGGTCGAGCTGACCGCGACCATGGCCGTGGTGCTGATCGCCACCGATCTCGCCTGGGTGCTGGCCGCCTCGCAGGCGCGCAAGCTGTTGAAGAGCAAGCGCGCCATGATGATCGCCAACCGCGTCAGCGCGACCACGATGGCCGGTGCCGCGGCGGCAATCGCGGCGCGGTCCTGACCATTAAGCCGGCCTAGACGTCGCCCAGCCCTCGATATTACCGCGCCATGGCGTGGTATTCGTCGTTCGGCCGCATGTCGACGGCCGCTGCCACCCGGTTGGACATGTTGAAGAAGGCCGCTGTCGAGGCGATGTCCCAGATGTCGCGGTCGCTGAAGCCGGCCGCTCGAAGCGCCGCCCGGTCAGCCTCGACGATCCTGGCCGGTTCCTCGGTCAATTTGACGGCGAATTCGAGCATCGCCGCCTGCCTCGGCGAAAGATCGGCGGCGCGGAAATTCATCACCATCATTTCGCCCAGCGCCGGATCTCCGGACAATTGGCGGACGGCCGCGCCATGGGCGGCCAGGCAATAATAGCAATGGTTGATGGAGGAGACCGCGACCGCGATCATCTCGCGCTCGAGCTTCGACAGGCCGGATTCTCCCAGCATCAGGTCGTTGTACATGTCGGTGAAGGCGCGCAGCTTCTTGTCGTCGAAGGCATAGGCGCGCAGAACGTTGGGGACCAGGCCGAGCTTCTCCTGGCATTTGGCGAAATACGCCTTGGTGGCGTCGCTCGGTTCTCCCGAAGCGAGGTCGAGCGCGGTGATCTTGCCGGTCATGGGTCATTTCTCCTCAGCGGACGTGCCTGGTCGCCGAATACGGATATTTCTTGGCAAGCCGTCAAACCTTTGTCGCCAAATACCCGTCATCTGCTACCATAATCGTAAAAGCATTCGACGGGAGGAATAGCGATGGCCAGCGTGAAATCCGCAGCGAAGCCGAAGAAAAAAGCCTCGGCGGCGACGAAGACGGAGGACAGGCCAGCCAGGCTTGCCGACTATCTGCTTGCCCGCGCTCCGGCCGAAGACATCGCTGCCTATGAAGCGGCCGACCTCGAACGCGCGGCGGATCTCGCTGGCAAGGCGGTCGCCGCTCACAAGAAAGGCGCGGCCGTGGTCGCCGTCGACGCCGATTCAGGCGTCGTGCGCGACGGTCGTCCGGTCACGGTCATCACGATCGTCAACGACAACATGCCCTTCCTGTTCGACTCGATCATCGGAGAAATCACCGAGAGCGCCGGCGAGCCGACCCTTGTCACCCATCCGGTCATTGCGGTTCGCCACGGCAAGGGCGGTGTGGAGGAAATCCTCGGCGACGGCAATTTCGCCAAGGACGATGGCGGCCACGACCGGCTGAGCGTCATCCACGTACATATTCCCCGGCTGACCGCTGATCAGGCGGCGGAATTGACCGAGCGGCTACGCAAGATGCTCGGCCAGGTGCATGCCGCGGTCAAGGACTGGAAGCCGATGCTGGCCCGGCTCGACCAGGCGATCTCTGAGTTCCGCTATTCGGCGGTTCCGCTCGACAAGAATAGCGTCGCCGAAGCGATCGACTTCCTGGAATGGCTGCGCGACGACAATTTCACTTTCCTCGGCATGCGCGAGTTCAACTATACCGGTGGCGAGGAGAGCGGCACGCTGGAGCGCGCCGACAAGGCCGGCCTCGGCATCCTGTCGGATCCCGACGTGCTGGTGCTGCGACGTGGCGCCGAGGCGGTGACGACAACCCCCGAGATCCGCGCCTTCCTGCATGGGCCGGAGCCGCTGATCATCACCAAGGCCAACGCCAAGTCCCTGGTGCACCGCCGCATCTATCTCGACTATATCGGCATCAAGACCTACACCGCCAAGGGCGCGCTCGCGGGCGAACTGCGCATCGTCGGCCTGTTCACATCGACCGCCTACACGCGCTCGGTGATGAAGATCCCTTATCTCAGGTCAAAGGCCGAAACCATCATCGCCAAGTCCGGCTTCGACAGGCACGATCATTCCGGCAAGGCGCTGATCAACGTGCTGGAAAGCTATCCGCGCGACGAACTTTTCCAGGTGCCGGTGCCGATCCTGCGCAAGCATGCCACCGCCATTCTCGGCCTTGCCGAGCGGCCGCGCGTCAGGGCGCTGGTGCGCGCCGACCAGTTCGGCCGCTTCGTGTCCATCCTCGTCTTCGTGCCGCGCGACCGCTACGACAGCATCGTGCGCGGCAAGATCGGCAACTACCTGAAGACCGCGTTCGAAGGTCGTTTGTCGGCTTATTATCCGGCTTTCCCGGAGGGCGGGCTGGCGCGGGTGCACTTCATCATCGGCCGTTCCGGCGGCAAGACGCCAAAGATCGAGCAAAGCGTGATCGAGGCGGCCATACGCGATATCGTGCGCACCTGGGACGACGCCCTGTCCGACGAAGCCGATGCCGATGGCGGCGACCAGGCGCTGAAGGCCATCGCGGCGCGGCTGCCGCAAAGCTACCGGGATTCCTTCAGTGCGGCGGTGGCTCTGGTCGATGCCGCGCGCATCGCCGGGATCAATGCGGGCAATCCGATCGCGATCGACTATTACCGCCATGCCGGGGAGAAGCCGCATCAGGCAGCGCTCAAAATCTACCATCACGGTTCCCCGGTGGCGCTGTCGCGGCGCGTACCGGTGCTGGAGAATATCGGCTTCCGCGTCATCAGCGAGCGTACCTTCGAAGTGGCCGCCGACCGGTCCAGCGATCAGCCGGGCTCTGTTTTCATCCACGACATGGAACTGGAGAACAGCTACGGCAAGCCGATCGACCTGGCCGATGGCGGCAAGCTGTTCGAGGACGCCTTCCTCTCCGTCTGGCGCGGCGATGTCGACAATGACAGCTATAACGGGCTGGCCCAGACCGCGGGCCTGTGGTCGGGCGAGATCACCATCCTGCGTGCCTATGGCCGCTATCTGCAACAGGTCGGCATTCCGCAAAGCCAGGATTTCATCGCCGCCGCATTGAACCGCTATCCCGACATCGCGCGGGGCCTGCATGCGCTGTTCGTCGCCCGGTTGGGCCCGACGGCCGAGACGGATGGCGCGGTTGCGGCAAAGCACCTCAAGGCCAAGATCAAGGACGCCCTGGAGGATGTCCCGAATATCGACGACGACACCATCATCCGCCGCTATCTCAATTTGATCGAAGCGTCGCTACGCACCAATCATTTCGTCCCCGGGACCAAGGAAAAGGGCCAGTCGCTGGCGATCAAGCTCGATTCGCAAGCGGTCGAGGGATTGCCGGCGCCAAGGCCGTGGCGGGAGATCTTCGTCTACGGCTCCGAGGTCGAGGGCCTGCATCTGCGCTTCGGCCCGGTGGCGCGCGGCGGCCTGCGCTGGTCGGACCGGGCCCAGGATTACCGCACCGAAGTGCTCGGCCTGGTGAAGGCACAACAGGTCAAGAATGCCGTCATCGTGCCGGTTGGCGCCAAGGGCGGCTTCTATCCCAAGAAGCTGCCGATGAGCGCCGGTCGCGATGCGATCTTCGAAGCGGGCACGGCGGCCTACAAGAACTTCGTCTCCAGCCTGTTGTCGATCACCGACAATATCGGCCTCGATGGTGTCATTCCACCGTCCGGCGTGGTGCGGCGCGACCAGGACGATCCCTATTTCGTCGTCGCCGCCGACAAGGGCACGGCGACGTTTTCCGACATCGCCAACGCCATCAGCGAGAAGCACGGCTTCTGGCTCGACGACGCCTTCGCCAGCGGCGGCTCGGCCGGCTACGACCACAAGAAGATGGGCATCACCGCCAAGGGCGCCTGGGAAGCGGTCAAGCGGCATTTCCGCGAGATCAATCGCGACATCCAGACTTCGCCCTTCACCGTCGTCGGTGTCGGCGACATGTCGGGCGACGTGTTCGGCAACGGCATGCTGTTGTCGCCGAAGACAAGGCTGATCGCCGCCTTCGACCATCGCGACATCTTCGTCGATCCTGATCCGGACATGGCGGCGTCGATGGCCGAGCGCGAGCGCATGTTCGCGCTGCCGCGTTCGAGCTGGCAGGACTACGACAAGACCAAGCTGTCGGAAGGCGGCATCATCGTCTCGCGTGGCCAGAAATCGATCACCTTGCCGGCGGCCGCGGCGGCGGCGATCGGCCTGGGCAAGACCACGGCCACGCCGGTCGAGATCATGACCGCCATCCTCAAGGCGCCGGTCGACCTTTTGTGGTTCGGTGGCATCGGCACCTATCTGAGAGCGTCCAGCGAGAGCAATGCCGAGGTCGGCGACCGCGCCAATGACGCCATCCGCGTCACCGCGCTCGATGTGCGCGCCAAGGTGATCGGCGAGGGGGCCAATCTCGGTGTCACGCAACGGGCCCGCATCGAGTTCGGGCTCAATGGCGGCCGCTGCAACTCCGACGCCATCGACAATTCGGGCGGCGTCAACTGCTCCGACGTCGAGGTCAACATCAAGATCGCGCTGGCATCCGCCATGCGCAAGGGAGCGCTGACGCGCCCGGCGCGCAACAAGCTGCTGGCCGAGATGACCGGCGAGGTCGCCTCGCTGGTGCTGTCCAACAATTACGAGCAGACGCTGGCGCTTTCGATCGCCCGCAAGCGCGGCCTTGCCGACCTGCCGCACCAGAGCCGTTTCATGACGGCGCTGGAAGCGCGCGGCCTGCTCGACCGCGCCGTCGAGACGCTGCCCTCGCCGGCGGCGCTTGCCGAGCGCGAAGCGCGCGGCGAGCCGCTGACCCGGGCGGAGCTCGGCGTGCTGCTTGCCTATGCCAAGATCGTTCTGTTCTCCGACATCGTCGCCAGCGACGTGCCTGACGACGCGCATTTCGACCGCGACCTGATGGGCTATTTTCCGGAGCGGATGGCGAAGAAATATGCCGCCGAGATCCATGGCCACCGGCTGCGCCGCGAGATCATCGCCCGCGTCGTCGCAAACGACCTGGTCAATCGCGGCGGCCCGTCCTTCGTCAACCGGCTGCGGGAAGCCACGGGGCGCACGACCGCCGACGTGGTGCGCAACTTCGCGGTGGTGCGTGACGGCTTCGCCTTGCCCGCGCTCTATCGCGAGATCGACGCCATGGACAGCCAGATCGACGGCCAGGTGCAGCTCGATCTCTACCAGACCGTCAGCCGGCTGATCTACGTCACCTGCGGCTGGTATCTGAAGAATGATGCCGGCACCGCGCCGCTTGTCCAGCGCATCGCCGAGCTGCGGAACGCCCGCAAGGCGCTGGAGCCGAAGCTTGCCGCGCTGCTGCCGGCTTTCTCGCGCGAGCGCATCGAGGAGAAGCGGCACGGGCTGTTCAAGGCTGGCGCGCCGGAAAAGCTCGCCGAACAGCTGGCGTTGAGCGAGGTGGCGGAGCTGATCCCCGACATCGCGCTGACAGCGCGCACGGCCGGTGCCGATATCGTCGCGGCGGCAAGAGCCTTCTTCGCCGTCAGCGATGCTTTCCGCATCCCGCGCGTCGAGGACGCGGCGCGCTCGATCACGCCGTCGGACTACTATGACCAGCTGGCCCTCTCGCGCGCCACCGACACCATCGGCGCCGCGCGGCGCGGCATCGCGGAAGCGGCACTCACCGGACATGCCAATGCCGCCGACCCGGTGGCGGCATGGCTGGAAGCCGGCGGCGAGCGGGTGGCGCGCATACGCGAGCGGCTGCAGGCCCTGACAGAAGGCGGGGACATCACCGTGTCGCGGTTGTCGGTGGCGTCGGGCCTGATGAGCGATTTGACGGGGAAGTGAGGCTTTACCCTCCCCCTTGTGGGGAGGGTCGCTGCGCAGCAGCGGGGTGGGGGTTGTGGCGCCGCCCCCACCCGCACCTGCGGTCCGACCTCCCCACAAGGGGGAGGTAAGGCGCGGCGCTTGCCAATTGCATGAGCATTCGAAACATGCAGACATGGCGCCCGACACGGGCGGAGCGGATGTCGGGGGAATCATGACGGTCGAAACTGTGCAGCGTGCGTCCGGGCGCGGCATCTGGGGATGGATGTTCTTCGACTGGGCGGCGCAGCCGTTCTTCACCGTCGTCACCACCTTCATCTTCGGGCCCTATTTCGTTTCACGCATGGCGGGCGACCCAGTCACCGGGCAGGCCGTCTGGGGTTATGGCATCGCCGCCGCCGGCCTGGTGATTGCCGTGCTGTCACCCATCCTCGGCTCGATCGCCGACCAGACGGGGCCGCGCAAGCCGTGGATCGGGTTCTTCGCCGCCATCAAGATCACCAGCCTTTGCCTGCTCTGGTTCGCCGCGCCCGGCTCCAATCTGTTCCTGGTCGTGGCGTTGTTTTCGCTGGCCTCCGTGGCGGCGGAGTTCTCCACCGTGTTCAACGATTCGATGATGCCGCGCCTGGTGCCGAAAAGCGAAATCGGCCGCATCTCCAATATTGCCTGGGGCCTCGGCTATCTCGGCGGCATGATCGCGCTGATCTTTGTCGTCGCCTGCCTCGCCGGCTCGCCGGAGACCGGCAAGACGATAATCGGCATCGACCCGCTGTTCGGGCTGGACCCGAAGCTGGGCGAAGACGCCCGGGCCACCGGGCCGTTGTCGGCCGGCTGGTACTTCCTGTTCATTCTGCCAATGTTCTTCTTCACGCCGGACGCCACCAAGGGCCTGCCCATCGGTCCGGCAGTGCGCGAGGGACTGGCGGAGCTGAAGGTGACACTGGGCGAGGTGCGCAAGCGCGGCGGCATCTTCCGCTTCCTCGTCGCGCGCATGATCTACCAGGACGGCGTCAACGCGCTGCTGGCGCTGGGCGGGACATTCGCCGCCGCAATGTTCCATTGGTCAATCACCGAGATCGGCCTGTTCGGCATCATCCTCAACGTCGTCGCCATCTTCGGGTGCTGGATCGCCGCGCGCCTGGATATGGCGCTCGGCTCCAAGACTGTGGTGATGATTGCGCTGGTGATGCTGTCGATCGCTACCGTCGGCGTCGTCTCGACCGGCCCGGGCTTCACGCTGCTCGGCCTGATCCAGCTTCCGCCCGCTGATTCCGGCGGGCTGTTCGGCACGGCGGCGGAGAAGGCCTACATTCTCTACGGCCTTCTGATCGGCCTCGCCTTCGGGCCGGTGCAGGCGTCGTCGCGGTCCTACATGGCGCGCAGCGTGACGGCGGCGGAATCGGGACGCTATTTCGGTATCTACGCGCTGGCCGGCCGGGCCACCAGCTTCCTGGCGCCGTTCCTGGTGGCGACGATCACCGCGCTCAGCGGTTCGGCGCGGCTCGGCATGGCTGTCATCATCCTGTTCCTGGCGATCGGCATGGCGATCCTGGCTCGCACGCCCTATCCGGCGGATCGGCCGGCGGGGTAGACGTTCCCCCTTCTCCCCTTGCGGGAGAAGGTGTCGCCGAAGGCGACGGATGAGGGGTGTTCCAGGAAACGCAGCGTCTCACTCCGCTGGAACACCCCTCATCCGTCTCGGCGCTATCGCGCCGATCCACCTTCTCCCGCAGGGGGAGAAGGGGAATCGCGCTCAATGCCGGAAATGCCTCACACCCGTAAACACCATGGCGATGCCATGGTCATCGGCGGCGGCGATCACGTCCATGTCGTTCATCGAGCCGCCGGGCTGGATGACGGCGGTGGCGCCGGCTTCGATCGCCGACAGCAGTCCGTCGGCGAAGGGGAAGAAGGCGTCGGAGGCGACGACCGAGCCCTTGGTCAGCGGTTCGGCAAGCCCTGCGGACCCGGCGGCGTCGAGCGCCTTGCGCGCGGCGATGCGCGAGGAATCGACGCGGCTCATCTGGCCGGCACCGATGCCGACGGTGGCGCCGTCCCTGGCGTAGACGATGGCGTTGGACTTGACGTGCTTGGCGACGCGGAAGGCGAAGACGAGGTCGGCCATTTCGGCCGCCGTCGGCGCGCGCCTGGTCACCACCTTCAGTTCGAAATCGTCGACCACGGCGTTGTCCCTACCCTGGACGAGCATGCCGCCGGCGACGGATTTGACCGTGATGCCGGATGCGCGAGGGTCCGGCAGGCCGCCGGCGACCAGCAGGCGCAGGTTCTTCTTCGCCGCGACGATCGCCGCGGCCTCCTTGGTGGCGTCGGGCGCGATGATGACTTCGGTGAAGGTCCTGACGATTTCTTCCGCCGCCTCGGCATCGAGGGTGCGATTGACGGCGACAATGCCGCCGAAGGCCGAAACCGGGTCGCAGGCGAGCGCCCTGGCGTAGGCCGCCTTCAAGGAGGTGCCCTCGGCGACGCCGCACGGGTTGGCGTGCTTGATGATGGCGACGGCAGCGGAACGGCCGGCATCGAATTCGCCGACCAGCTCGAAGGCGGCATCGGTGTCGTTGATGTTGTTGTAGGACAGCTGCTTGCCCTGCAGCTGCCGCGCCGTGGCAACGCCCGGCCGCCTGTCGCCGTTGACGTAGAAACCGGCACTCTGGTGCGGGTTCTCGCCGTAGCGCATCACCTCGACCAGCCTGCCGCCGAAGGCGCGCCAGGTCGGATGTTCGATGTCCAGCGCCTCGGCGAACCATCCGGAGATCGCGGCGTCATAGGCGGCGGTGCGGGCGAAGGCCTTGGCCGCCAGCCGCTTGCGAAAATCCAGCGACAGCGAGCCGATGTTCATCTCCAGCGCATTGAGCAGCGGGGCGTAGTCGCTGGGATCGGTGACGATGGCGACATAGGCGTGGTTCTTGGCCGAGGCGCGGATCATCGCCGGACCCCCAATGTCGATGTTCTCGACGATCGACGCGTAGTCGCTGCCGGAGCGGCGCACCTCCTCGAACGGATAGAGGTTGGAAACGACGAGATCGATCGGCTCGATGCCGTGCTTGCGCATCGCCGCGGCATGCTCCGGGTCGTCGCGCACGCCGAGCAATGCGCCGTGGACCGCGGGATGCAAGGTCTTGACGCGACCGTCCATGATCTCGGGAAACTGGGTGAGTTCGGAGACGTCACGAACGGCCAGGCCGGCCTCGGCGATCGCCCTGGCCGTGCCGCCGGTCGAGACCAGCTCCACGCCCGCGGCCGCCAGCGCGCTGGCGAGATCGATGAGGCCGGTCTTGTCGAAGACGGAGAGCAGCGCGCGACGGACCGGGACGAGGTCGGGTGCTGGGATGTTCTTGGCGGCGACGGCCATGGGCTGGCGGCCTTTCACGGCTGGTGTGGAGGATGCCGCGCCGTAGCACAGGACATCGCGAAATCAAACCGGCGCAGACGTCGCTCAGTTGTTTTGCGGGTGACCGGCGATGCCGGTGCGCGTCAGTTGCCAGTGGACCTCGGGCACTTCCGAGGCCTTGAAGGCAAGCACGATCTGCCGGCTGCGGCGCGGGCCGCCAAGGCCGGCGAAATAGATCGATTCCTCGACCTCGGGCGCCACTTCACCGCAGGTGAACACCCAGGTATCGGCCTGATCGCCGGCCAGGACCAGGCGGTCATGCTCGTCCTGCAGCAGGTTGATGTCGGGATGGACATGGAAGCGCACGGTGACGAAGTCGCGGCCATTGTTGCGGATCGCCGCGTTGCCGGGGCGCTGGAACCGGTCCCGACCGGTCAGCAAATTGCCGTTGGAGGATAGTCTGAGCTCGCGCTCGTGCAGGAAGCCGAAGCGCTGCAGATAGCCGTCATGGCGGGCGATGAAGCCCTGAACGCCCTTCTGGTCGATGCGCCTGCACTGGACATGCTGGGGGCCGCCGATCAGCGGCGAGCCGAGCAGGTCGTTGACCCGCAGCGAGTGGCTGAACCGCGCCGACGAAGTGTCGTTGATGGTGGCGGTCGAATGCGCGGCGGTGGCGCGCGCCAGCGGCCGGAATTCAGCAGCGCCATAGGTGTCGATGCCGGCATTGACGATGTAGTGGTGACGGCCGGACGACAGTTCGAAGGCAAGGCAGCCGGCATGCGCGGCATTGGACACGTCGATCGGCGGCGGCAGGCCGGTGTCGGCGATGACCGTGGCGCCGCCCATCGACAGGCGCTCATAGCCCGAATGCGGTGCATGCAGCAGCGGCGATCCGGCGGTGTCGTCGTGACGCAGGATGGTGGCGATGCGGTCGTGGATGGTGGCGCCCATGCCGTTGAAGCGGGCAAGGCTGCCGTCCTGGTGGCGGAAGAAGCGCAGCGCCGGCAGCATGCGGTCGATGGCGCCGATGAGGGCCTGCGGCGGCGTCTCCGCCTGGTTGGCGTATGTCTGGCGCAACGGCAACAGGTCGGCAAGGATCTCCAGCACGGCCATCGGATTGCGCGAGATGTGGCCGCCATCGGCCAGGATCTGGCGGTCGAGCTCTTCGGCAAGGTTGCGGGTCGCGCCGCGCAGCGCCGACGCCGGCGCCGGCAGGGACAGGGCGGCGAAGGCGAGCGCGATGCGGGCGCGCAGCCTGTCCTTGCCATCCGGCATTTCGCGCGCCATCGACCGGAGGTAGCGGATCTGGACGGCAAGCGATTTCAGGAAGGCCCTGTAGAAAGGAAACTCGGCGCCCTGCAGCACGACCGAGGAATGCTGCAGCCAGGCGATGATGCGCTTGGCCGTCGTGCCGGGCTCCCAGGCAACGCCGGAAATATGGCTGCCATGGATGGCGATCCAGTCGGAGACCAGCGCCCGGGCGTTGGCGGCGGCGAGTTCGGTGCCGGCGGCGCGCATATGGCGCAGCCAGCGAAAGCCGTGCAGCGTCTTGCGCCAGCCGTGATTGGGCACGTTGATCTGGAACGGCGACTTGCCGCCGGTTTCGACCAGATGTCCCGACAGGGGATAGCGGCCGTAATAGATCTCAAGTGCGATTTGCGGGTCGGCCAGACGAAGGTCCGGCGGCGCGATCAGCACGCGTTCCGGAGTCCGCCCGGAGTAACGCCAGCGATAAACCGGCCCGGCACGCAGGCGCCGGCGCGTCTTGCGCCAGAACTCCTTCGCGACAAGCGTCCAAAGACGCGTCGTGTTGCCGGCAACAAGTGCCAAGACCCCTCCTGATCGTGTTCTTCCCCATCGCAAGTTTATATGATCGAGCGACTCGTGCGAAGGCGAATTCCATCGGCAGGCGCCGGTTCATCCGGTTTTGAACCGGATTCTCCCTGGAAAAGACCCGCCAATCGCTGGGCTTCAGCCCTTAGCCGGCTCTCAGCATGCGCGCGGCGAAAAAACCGTCCAGCCCGGAGCGTTCCGGCGTGCCGACGTCGAGGTCGGCGGGCGTGGTCCGCAGCGTGCCTTGCGGCGTCAGGAACGCATCGATGCCTTGTATCTCGCCTTGCCTGATCGGATCGTGGACGATTCCCGGCGTCGCGGCCAGAAAGGCGCGATAGAGTTCTTCGCCCTCGAGCGGATCGAGCGAGCAGTTGGAAAACACGATCCGGCCGCCCGGCCTGACCAGGGTGACGGCCCGAGCCAGCAGCCGCTCTTGCAGGTCGGCGAGCTTTTCGACATCGGCAGCCGTCTTGGTCCAAGGCACGTCGGGATGGCGCCGCACCGTGCCGGTCGATGAGCAGGGCGCGTCGAGAAGCACGGCATCGAACAGCTCCGCCGGCTCGTATTTGAGCAGGTCGGCCTGCACGATCTCGGCCGACAGGCCAAGACGGTCAAGGTTCTGCGAAAGCCGGACCAAGCGGTTCTTCGAGGTGTCGACGGCGGTAACCCTGGCGCCTGCGAGAATGAGTTGCGCGGTCTTGCCGCCGGGCGCCGCGCACAGATCGGCGACGCGCAAGCCCGCGACGTCGCCGAAAAGCCGCGCCGGCAGGCTGGCCGCAGCGTCCTGCACCCACCACGCGCCGTCCGCGAAGCCGGGCAGTTCGGTGATGGCGCCGGCAAGATTTACCACGCGCACCGTGCCGGTCGGCAGGACGCCGCCGCCCAGTCTTTCGGCCCAGAGTTCGGGGTCGACCTTGACCGAGAAGTCGACCGGCGCCTCAACGCGATGGGCTTGAAGAATCTGTCTGGCCCTCTCGGTGCCGTAGGTGACCTTGAGCCGGTCGGAAAACCACGCTGGGGCTTCGTCGGTGGCGGCAAGGGCTGCCGGCAGTTCGGTCTCCTTGGCGCGCGCCAGCGTGCGCAGCACACCGTTGACGAGGCCGGAGAAGCGCTGCGTGCGCGGATCGGACTTGGCGTGGGTCACGGCGAGGTCGACGGCAGCGCTGTCGGGAATGTCCAGGAACAGGATTTGCGCGGCCGCCACATGCAGGATGTGCGACAGCGCGGTGGCGTTGGGCGGCAGCGACTTTTCCAGGCGGCGCGCCAGCAGCCCCGTGATGGTCATGCGATAACGCAGCGCGGTGACCAGGATGGCGCGCACCAGGCCACGGTCGCGCAGATCGAGCGCCCTGTATTGCGGGTGGCCGTTCTCGTGGTCCGTCAGCCCGTCAAGCGGCGTCCTCGCATCGATGACGGCGGCAAGCAGGCGCGCCGCAGCCTTGCGGGCGGCAAGGCCGGCAACGAATTCGCCGTCTCCCTTGTGTTCCTGATTGCCTGAAGCCGCACGTCGAGGCCCTCTGTCGGCCACGCTCACGACCACCGGCCCTTGGGCCCTGTCGGGTTACGGCCCCATGGATTGGGCTTCGGCTTTGCAGGTTCGGCCGATGCCCCGGGGCGCGCGGCCCTGTCCCATGGCCCTGATGGCCTGGCTTGGTCGGCCTGATCAGGCGTCGCGGCCCGGCGTTGCGGGACGGTTGCGCCATTGCCGGCCATCTCGCCCGCCATCGCCTGCAAGGCGGAGATGCGGTTTTCGGTGCTCGGGTGGGTGGAAAACAGGCTGTCCATGCGCTCGCCGGAAAGGGGGTTGATGATGAAGAGATGCGCGGTCGCCGGATTGCGCTCGGCATCGGGGTTGCGGATGCGTTCGGCGCCGCGTGCGATCTTGTCAAGCGCCGATGCCAGCCAGAGCGGGTGTCCACAGATTTCGGCGCCGCGCCGGTCGGCCTCGTATTCGCGCGTGCGGCTGACCGCCATCTGCACCACCATGGCGGCAAACGGCGCCACGATCATCGCCGCCAGCACGCCGACAAAGCCGAACGGATTGTTGTTGTCGCGATTGCCGCCAAGGAAGAAGGCGAAATTGCCAAGCATGGAGATGGCGCCGGCAAAGGTCGCGACGATCGTCATGGTCAGCGTATCGCGGTGCTGGACGTGGGCGAGTTCGTGCGCCATCACGGCCGCGACCTCTTCATGGGTAAGCGCCTGCAAAAGGCCGGTGGAGGCGGCAACCGCCGCGTTCTGCGGATTGCGGCCAGTGGCGAAGGCGTTCGGCTGCGGGTTGTCGATCAGATAGGTCCTCGGCATCGGCAGGCCGGCCTGCTTGGCCAGTGCCTGGACGATGGCGTAGTATTCCGGTGCGCTCTTTTCGTCGACCTCCACGGCGTGGTTCATCGATAGCACCATCTTGTCGGCATTCCAGTAGCTGAACAGATTGGTGCCGGCGGCGATCACCAGCGCGATCATCATGCCGCCCGACCCGCCGATGAGGAAACCGACGCCCATGAACAAGGCCGTCATGGCGGCGAGAAGCATGGCGGTGCGTAGAGTGTTCATCGTCTGCTCCTGTCCAGGTGTGAGGAAAAGGGGTCGACCCTTTTCGGTGCATCGCTATATGATGGGAAACACCGCCTGCACTTTCAATTGACCGCGCCCAATCCGCCGGAATTATCACATGACCGACGAGACCAGTATAATTGCCGCCACCAGTGACGCGCCGCAGAAGGTTCTGGCGCCCGCCGCTCGCCGCGCCCTCGCGGAGGCGGAAGCCCGACGCGCAGAATATCGCCAGAAGGAAGCCAGGGTGCCGAAGGAAATCGGTGGCCGTGGCGGCAAGGAGCCCGGCCGCTATGGCGACTGGGAGGTCAAGGGCCTGACCAGCGATTTCTAATACGTATCGCGCGAATCTAACTGCGGAGCTTCGCCCTAAGAAGCCGCCGCGCTTTGCATCCGCTCGACGCCGAGCCGGCCGTCGGCGTCGGTGACCACCCTCACAGCGCTGTAGTCGAAAATGGCGGGATGCGACGTTTCCATCCTGTGCTGATGCGTTGCGGTGATGACGACCACTCCGGCGCCGGCGGCCTCTCCCGCCTTAATGCCCGGAACGGCATCCTCGAAAACCAGACAGTCGCCGGGGTCGGCGCCCAGCCTTTCCGCCGCCAGCAGGAAACAGTCGGGCGCCGGCTTGCCGTGCAGCACATCCTCGGCGGTGATGATGGTCTCGGGAAGCGGGATGCCTGCCGCTTCGATCCGGCGCAGCGCCAGTTCGCGCGGCGATGATGTGACGATGGCCCAGCGCTGCCTCGACAGCGATGCCAGGAAGGCAGCGGCGCCCTCGATGGCGTGGATGCCATCGACATCGGCAACTTCGGCCCGGGTGATCTCGTCCGCCTCGCGCTGCGGATCGACTCCCGGCAGCCTCAGCCGGCTGACGGTCTCGATCGCCCGCCTGCCATGCATGGTCGGCAGGAAGGCTGCCACGTCGAGGCCGTGACGCCGTGCCCAGTCACTCCAGACGCGCTCGGCCGCGGCGGTCGAATTGAGGACCGTGCCGTCCATATCGAACAGAAAGGCGGCGAATTTTCTGCCGGGGAACATGGGCATCCTTTGACGGCCGTTGGCGGGAACGCGGCCACCGTAGCGGCGTGTCCGCAAGATAGGAAGTCGCGCCGCGGTGTTTTCATGCGGGCCCGGGAACTCCGTCAATCCTGCAACGTTTGATCAAAACGGTTTTTTCTGGATAATCGAAAGAGGGCTATATGCTGATCCGGCTCGGCTACGAAATCGCCATCGAATGCACCGAGGCCACGCCGGTGATTTCGCTGCTCGAGATTCACAAGGACCGACAAGCCGACATCAAGCGGCAGACCCGCGTGCTGACCTCGCCTTCCGTGTCGACCAGCGTCTATCAGGACCTGCATGGCAACACCTGCCGCCGCTTCACGGCGCCCGCCGGCGGGTTCCGCATCCTCTATGATGCCGTCGTCTCGGACAGCGGTGAGCCGGACGAGGTCAACACGCTGGCCAGGGAAGTGCCAGTGGCGGACCTGCCTGACGAGGTCCTTTTCTACCTGCTGGGCAGCCGCTATTGCGAGACCGACCACCTGAGCAATCTCGCCTGGCAGCTGTTCGGTCACGTTCCTCCCGGCTGGGCCCGGGTCCAGGCCATCGTCGACTACGTGCACAACAGGCTGTCATTCGGCTATGGCTACGCCCGCTCGACCCGCACGGCGGCGCAGGCCCATGACGAACAGGTCGGGGTCTGCCGCGACTTCGCCCATCTGGCGATCACGCTGTGCCGCTGCATGAACATCCCGGCCCGCTATGTGAACGGTTATCTCGGCGATATCGGCGTGCCGGCCGATCCGTCGCCGATGGATTTCTCGGCCTGGATGGAGGTGTTTCTCGACGGCAAATGGTACACGTTCGATCCCCGCCACAACACGCGCCGGATGGGCCGGGTCGTCATCGCGCGCGGCCGCGACGCCACCGACGTGCCGCTGCTGCACAGCTTCGGCCCGCATCGCCTCAGCCTGTTCAAGGTGTGGACCTACGAGCAGGAAGGCAATCTGTTCAACCCGCCCTATCACGGCGTCGACAGGACCGTCGGGGCACAAATGTTGGCCTGAATTCGGGCAGTCAGCAATTTCGAGACAGATGGTCCGCTTCGGCACAGCAGCCTGTGCCGCAACAGGACGTCGTGGGGATGCCGGGGGCTTGCTCTCCGAGCATGGTAAGCGACGCGTAAACGAAATCACGGCAAAGCTTATTGATTAACGTATCGCTAACCATGTTGGAGTTCGCAACCGAACAAAAACAATGTGTTGACTATCCGCCGCATCAGCCTTCCGGTGATGGTGGCATCCGGCTCCAATCCTGCATTGACCTCCGCGCGGCGACAAGGCCGCGGCATGCGGAGGCGGTTGGATGCGAAATTACGGTGGTCTTGTTGACGCGGCCCGCTGCTTCGCGAGGGACCGCAGTGGGAATTTCGCTGTTGTGTTCGGTCTTGCCGCTTCGATGCTGACGCTGGGCGTCGGCTTTTCCGTCAACATATCGCAGCTTTACAACGCCAGATCGAGCCTGCAGGGCGTGGTGGATGCCGCCGTGACGTCGACGGCGCGCGACCTGACGACCGGCGTCATCAAGGAAGCCGATGCCAACAAATCGGTGCAGGCTTTTCTCGACGCCAACAGCCAGGCCGGCGTCCTGCAGGCCAACCAGATCGTCATGGACAGGCTGATCGTCGACAAGACGGCCAAGACGGTGCAGGCGGATGTCCACGCCGATATCGCCCTGTATTTCCCGATCTTCGGCCTGAGCGACATGCGGCGCGTCGGCGCTTCGACGACGGCGCTCTATTCCGACAAGTCCATCGAAGTGGCCATGATGCTCGATGTGACGGGATCGATGGCGCAGAACATTCGGGGCAAGACCAACAAGATCGGCGACCTGCAAACCGCAGCTTCCGCGGCCGTCAAGGATCTGCTGGACAACAACATCGATCCGAAAAATCCGCGCGTGCGTGTTTCGATCATCCCCTACGCCGAGGCGGTGAATACGGGCGGCCTCGCCGGCAGCGTCTTCGTCGAACAGAAGAACGGGCCGGATCTGCCGCCGCCCGTCGATGCGCCGGTTTCGGTTGCGGTGGTGACACCCCCGGACAATTGCGCAACCGAACGCAAGGACAAGGACGGCTATGCCGATTATTCGTCGGATGGGCCATCCCAGCCGCGGCTCAACAACAGCGGCAGGACCTACCTGGCCAGGGTCAACCGGGACGATCACATGAGCCGCAACTGCCCCAAACCGGCACTCATTCCGCTGACGGCCGACAAGCAGAAATTGCTCGACACAATCGCGGCCTTCAAGGCCGATGGCGTGACCGCCGGCGGCATCGCCGCGCAATGGGGCTATTATATGCTTTCACCGACATGGCGGTCGGCCATCGTCGACGCTAAGCTCGGGACTGGGCCGGCCAATTTCGACGTGAAGAAAGTCGCCAAGGTCGCCATCCTGATGACGGACGGCCAGTTCAACACGGCATTCGCCGGCGGGCGCGGCGCGCCCAAATCACAGAATGCCGGACAGATGTCGCGAGGCAATGCCGAAGGCATCTGCGCCAACATGAAGCGTGACGGAATCGAGATATTCACGATCGGCTTCGACCTCGACGATCCGTCCATGACATCGACCGAAAAGGATCAGGCCAAGACGGTTCTGCAGCATTGCTCCACCGCGGACACGTCGTCGCTGAAGCACTATTACGAGGCCGCAACGGGGCCCGAACTTGACGATGCCTTCAGCGCCATTGTGCAGAACATCGAGCGGCTTACCGTCACCAAGTGACCCCGTTCGCCTGACGAACGCTCGAACCCAATTAAGCTTTGCCCGACCAAAAAGGAAAAGGCCGCCGCTTCTTCGCGAAGCTGGCGGCCTTCCGTGTTTCCGTCCGTGGCGCGGCCCCTTGGCGATGACCGCTGGTCATCCGCCGCGCATTTCGCGCCTTAACGGGAAGACTGCTTCCCGAAAGTGCAATCCGCTGAGGCCACGTTCTGGAAAACGAAATCACTCGACATCGGATCACCTCCTTTCGATTTGTTGAACACACAGACATGATGGGGTGCGTTGTTGCAAATGACAAGATGCCGGGACTGAAAAACGCCAGGGCGGAGAATGGCGATCACCATCCGACGCGTTGCGGAACGGACATTCCAGATGTGTCGCCACCCATGCGCGCCGGCACGGCAGGCTGCCTCCGGCGCGGGCGGACTTGCAGCGTCAGCTCACACGAAGCGCATCGTGTCGCCGATGGCGACGCGCGCCGGGCGGTCGACGGTGCAATAGACGCCGAAATTGTGGGCGTTGTAGCGGACCAGATTGCGCAGGATGCCCGGATCGTTGTCGAAGCCGTCCTGAGCGATGATGGTGAAGCCGCAGCGGCGGCAGGGGTCCGAGATCGTCAGCAAAAGGTCGCCGATCGCCAGCTTGCGACCAATCCACTCGGTTTCCGGAAACGAACCCACGATGGCCGCCATGTCGACGACGATGTTGGGGCGAAAACGGCGCGGATCCGGGACGCCCTGCGGATGCAGCGCCTTCAGCCGTGCCATGGACGCGGCGGTGAGAAGACGGATCGGCGCCCTGGCGTAGCGCTCGGCGGTGAACGGGCCGGAATATTCCTGCGGAGCGTTCTCGCGACGATAGGGCCGGATCGAAGCCTCGAAGCCGAGAAAGGTCGATAC
>NZ_JBAZUD010000103.1:0-18830 GCF_041661565.1 Mesorhizobium sp. | reverse complement strand
CTCACATCATCGTCAGGGGGAAACCTGTTTCATATCCCTGACATAGAGGACAGGCAGGACCCGATCTTTCCCAGGAGATCGCCATGCCCGACATCATCAAGCTGTCGCTCGCCGGATTCTTTGCCGGCTCCAACCCGACCCCACCGGTGCATCTCGGGACGCGCTACGACATGTCAGGGAATTTCCTGACCGAGCCCGGCAACACCGTCGTCAGCCATCTGGTCAGCGGTTCACCGTCCGAGGCCGTGGTGCTTGCCGTGCGCGAGAAGATGCTGGCGATGCAAGATGCCGACCGGCTGGCTTTCACGCCTGTCTCCAGCCTGCACATGACGCTGTTCCAGGGCATCATCGAGTATCGCCGCCGCTTGCCCTACTGGCCGCAGGACGTCCCGCTCGATACCAGCATCGACGCCATGACCCGGCTCTATCTGGAACGGCTGAAGGATTTCCGGGGTTTCGGGCCGTTCAACATCAGGGTGGTCGAAATTGTGCCGACCGGCCTCACCGTGGCCGGCGCGACCGACGAGGACGTGCGCATCATGCGTCAATGGCGCGACGCGCTGGCGGTGCCGTTCGGCTACCGGCATCCCGATCACGACGCTTACGTCTTCCACATCACCTTCGCCTATCAGATCCAGCGCCTTGCCGACGACAGGGCCGCCGCATGGCAGGCGCTGTTCGATGATAGCCTGGCACTGTTCGCACGGCAGGTACCGGTCATCGAGATCAAGCCTCCCGCCTTCTGCGCCTTCCGCGACATGAAGCATTTCGAGGAGTTGCTGGTGCTCGGCTGATTGCCGCCACGCGCGAGCCTCCGCGCCTGTTGACCGTAACAAAACTGACATGCTGGCGACACGGCAGGTTCATGTGGCTGCGTTAGGCGAGGGCCCTACGATCAATAAGGCCCAGACTGGAGCCCAGCCCCATGTCAGCAACTTCCGCCACGCTCGAAATTCGCGGTGTCAGCCGACGATTTGGCAAGAATACCGCTGTCAGCGACATCAACATCTCGATCCCGCACGGTCAGATGGTGGGTATCATCGGCCGTTCGGGCGCCGGCAAGTCGACCCTCCTTCGCATGATCAACCGTCTCATCGATCCCAGCCAGGGGTCGATTTTTTTTGACGGTGCCGATGTCTCCAAACTGCAGGGTCCGCCGCTGCGGCGCTGGCAGCGCGACTGCGCCATGATCTTCCAGCAGTTCAATCTGGTCCCGCGCCTGGACGTGCTGACCAATGTGCTGCTTGGCAAGCTGAACCACCGTTCGACCCTCACCAATCTGTTCGGTGTGTTCTCCCGCGCCGAATGCGCCGAGGCCGTCGCCGCTCTCGATCGCCTCGATATTGCCCGCACCGCGCTGCAGCCCGCCGGCACCCTGTCGGGCGGACAGCAGCAGCGCGTCGCCATTGCCCGCGCCATGATGCAGCAGCCCCGGGTCATCCTCGCCGACGAGCCGATCGCCTCGCTCGACCCGCTCAACGCCAAGGTGGTGATGGACTCGCTGCAGGACATCAATCTGCGCGAGGGCATTACCGTCGTCACCAATCTCCACACGCTGGATACCGCCCGCACCTATTGCAACCGCATCATCGGCATGGCCGCCGGCAAGGTCGTCTTCGACGGCCCGCCCGAAGAGCTCAACCGTGAGGCCGTGCGCCTCGTCTATGGCGCCGACAACAATGGCGGCGAAATCTCCGAGGCCATCACCTCCACCAGCGTCGCTTTCAAGCAAAAGATCATCGCATCCGCCGGACCGCTCGAACCCGCATTCCCGGGTTACTGACCCCATGATCCCGAAAAGTGGAATCCGGTTTTCGGGAAAGATCATGGGCGAGGAAAGAGCGGCCTGGATCGCCAGCCCGCGTCAAGGGCACCTGTCACAATCGATAACGCTGCCGGCGCGGGGCCGGAACCTACAGGAGAGATATCCAATGTTCAGGAAGATGGTTCTCAGCGCCGTTTCGGTGCTCGCCATGGCGACAAGCGCCGCTCACGCCGCCGACATGAAAGAGTTTCGCGTCGGCATTCTCGGCGGCGAGAACGAGACCGACCGGCTGCGCAACTTCCAGTGCCTCGCCGATCATCTGAAGACCGAGTTCGGCTTCGAAAAGGTGTCGCTGTTCCCGGCCGCCGACTATGACGGCGTCATTCAGGGCCTGCTTGGCGGCACGCTCGACTTCGCCGAACTGGGTGCATCCGGCTATGCCAGCATCGCCCTCAAGGATCCGAAGGCCGTCACGCCCATCCTCACCACCCAGCAGACCGACGGCGCCACCGGCTACTATTCGATCGGCCTGGCGCTGAAGTCGTCGGGCATCACCGACATCAAGTCCGCCAAGGGCAAGAAGCTCGGCTACGCCGATCCGGATTCGACCTCCGGCTATCTGATCCCGCTGACCCAGATCCCGAAGGACACCGGCGCTTCGAACGAGACCTTCTTCGCCTCGACCCAGTTCAGCGGCGGCCACGAAAACAACGTGCTGGCCGTGCGCGACGGCAAGGTCGATGTCGCGGTTGACGATTCCTCCGGCATCGGCGACTTCAAGAACGGCTACACCTCCGGCACTTTCCACAAGGAAGTCGCCAAGGGCGCCGTCGACCCCAACGACTTCGTCGAAGTCTGGCGCTCGGGCCTGATCCCGAACGGCCCGCTGGTCGTGCGCACCGCGCTTGGCGACGACATGAGCGCCAAGCTGGCGGCCTTCTTCACCGACCTGCCCAAGAAGGACAAGGCTTGCTTCGAAGGCGTCGAGGGTGGCGATTTTACCGGCTATGTGCCCGTGAAGGCAGACTTCTACAACGTCATCATCGAAGCCCGTAAGGCAGCCATCGGCGGCTAACGGCGAAATCAGGAAGGGCGGTGCCGAAAGCGCCGCCCTTTTTGCATCCCGATCATGACCCTCTCTGTGACAGCCCCTTCCGCCGCACCCTCCTCCGGCGCCCCCCACCAGATGGCCGATGCCTGGCGACGCCAGACATCCCTTCGCCGGTTCTATACGGTGCTTGGGATCGCCTTGCTGCTTGTCGCGATGTTCGCCAGCATGTGGTTCGCCGACGAAGCCAATGCCGGGCACTTTTTCGACCGCCTGCCGCACATTCTGGATTTCCTGAGCTGGCTCGTCCCCAAGGACTGGAACGACGTCTGGCGGGCCTTGTTCGACATCGCCTCGCCGCACGACACGGGCACCCAGGAGTTCAATTTCCCGCTTGGCCGCGCCTATGTCTGGGGCGGCTTCTACATTCCCGAATATTTCGAGCTGATGCTGACCACGGTCAACGTGGCGCTGGTGTCGACCTTCATCGGTTTCATCTTCGCCGTGCCGTTCTCGTTCATCGCGGCACGCAACCTGACGCCGCATCCGGTGCTGCGCCTCGTCGTCAAGCGGTTCATGGAGTTGCTTCGCGCCTTCCCTGAGATCGTCATCGCCGGCCTGTTCGCGGCCATCGTCTCGATCGGCCCGGTCGCCGCCATCATCGCCATCGGGCTGCATTCGATCGGCGCGCTGGGCAAGCTGTTCTACGAGATCAACGAGAACATCGACATGAGGGCCGAGGAAGGCCTGCGAGCGGTTGGCGCCAACTGGTTCGAGCGTGTCCGCTTTGCCGGTCTGCCGCAGGTTCTGCCCAATTTCATGTCCTACACATTGCTCCGCATCGAGATCAACGTGCGCATCTCGACCATCATGGGCGCTGTCGGCGGCGGCGGCATCGGCGAGGAGCTGAAGCTCTCCATCTCGCGCGGCTTCGGCGCCAAGACGCTGGCGCTGGTGCTGCTGCTGTTCACCACCATCTTCATCGTCGACCAGTTCTCCGCCTGGCTGCGCCGCAAGCTCGTCGGCGAACAGGCCTTCCAGATGGGGGCCTGACATGGCTGCGATGACCGCCGACGAGATCAGCGCGATCGAGCACCGTTTCCCGCAGGTGTTCAGGCGGCCGGCCTACAAGCGCTTCGGGCCGCTGTTCCTGCTTGTCGGCACCGTGCTCTACCTGGCCTACGCCATGTGGTTCTTCAGCCTGCCGCAGGTGCTGCGGGACTCGCACTGGGAGCGGCTGCCGCTCTTCCTGTCGCAATGGGTCAGCTACGATCTGCAGCCCGAGTTCCGTCTCGACCAGCCGCAGATCACCCCCAAATATCCGCGCTTCTCGGCGCTTGGCGACAATCCGAACCCCGATTGGGTGACCAGGAATGCGGACGGCACTTTCACCGTGCTGATCGATGGCCCGGCGAAATCCGTCACCTTCGACAAGACGCAAGCGACCATCGTCGCAAACGGCCAGACCGTGCCGGTGGCGCTGACCAGCGGCAAGCCGGTCATCACCGGCCCGGTGCCGGACTGGATCACGGCGCATGACGACGAGGTGGTCGCCAAGATGGGCTTTGCCGGCGAGGTGCGCGTCACCGTCGACCGCGTCAAGGTGCGCAAGCGTTTCCTCGGCTGGGCGAATTTCGTCTTCGACACCCGCTCGCCCTTCTTCGGCAAGCCGGCCGGCGAAGTTGTCTCGCTGATCCTGTATGGACCCGAGCTCAGGCCTGGCACGTCCAACCTCGCGCTTGCCGGCGACAACATCTGGAACAACGCCCAGTGGCAGCATGGCGACGTCTGGACCAAGATGCTGCAGACCATCGTCATGGCGTTCCTCGGCACGCTGCTCGGCGGCATCGTTGCCTTCCCTCTCGCCTTCTTCGCCGCCCGCAACATCACGCCCAGCGGCTTGTTGAGCCAGGTGCTCAAGCGCTTCTTCGACTTCATGCGCTCGGTCGACATGCTGATCTGGGCGCTGTTCTTCACCCGCGCCTTCGGCCCCGGCCCGCTGGCCGGCAGCGCGGCGATCTTCTTCACTGAGATCGGCACGCTCGGCAAAACCTATTCCGAGGCGCTGGAGAACATCGATGACAAGCCCCGCGAAGGTGTCATTTCGACCGGAGCCAACGGCCTTCTCGTGCAGCGATATGGCGTGATACCCGAAGTGATTCCGGTGTTCATCAGCCAGACCCTCTACCAGTGGGAATCCAACACCAGGGGCGCCACCATCATCGGCGCCGTCGGCGCCGGCGGCATCGGCCTGAAATTGTGGGAAGCCATGCGCACCAATTCCAATTGGGCCAACGTCTTCTACATGGTGCTGCTGACGCTTGCCGTGGTCTTCACCTTCGACAACATATCGAACTTCCTGCGTCGCAGACTTAGCCCCACCATCCATGATTACAACAGGACCCAGGCCGAGCGGGAATAGCGTTGTAATACAGAGGCGCGAGCATCGTCTCGCCCGGCACCAAAGGGTCGACCCCCCACTCCGTCGAGCTTCGCTCGACACCTCTCCCCCGATCGACGGGGGAGAGGAAAGGCGCGAGGCGATTCAGGCTGGCACCCTTCCTGTCCCTCCGGAGCGGGGAGAGGTGGCTCGGCGAAGCCGAGACGGAGTGGGGGAACCACCTGGCAACCGCCGCGCACGCAATGGAATGGAACGAATGCCAGCATCGCCGCGACCGGCCCCAGGAGTCGATCGAGTTCTTAAGCCGCCTTCTTCCACCCATCCCTGATATGCCTGTACCCCTCGCGATACACGGCCTCCGGCGTCTCGGAAAAATCCCGCCACACCTTGGTCGCCGCCGCCAGGTCCTTCAGCGAACGGCCGAAGGCCTCGATCGTCAGCCAATCGTCATAGCCGCTCTTGCGGATTGCAGCGAACGTCTCTTTCCACGGAATGTTGCCGCGCCCCGGCACGCCGCGATCGTTCTCCGAAATGTGGATATGCACAACGTTGTCGCGGTGCTTCGTGTAGGCGCCGATCGGATCGGTCTCCTCGATATTGGCATGGAACGTATCATACATCGCCTTGATATGAGGGCGGTCGATCGCATCGATGTGCTCGGACAGATCGGCCATCGTGTTGAGAAGATAGCATTCGAAGCGGTTGAGCGCCTCGAGCCCGATGGTGACGTCACGCTTGCCGGCATGGTCGCCGATCGCGCGTTGCGAGGCGATGGAACGCTTCTTCTCGGCCGCCGTCGGCCCGCTCCCGGAAAAGGCGCCGAGCGTCGAATGCAGCGGACCGCTCAGCGTGCGCGCGCCGAGCGCATCGGCGCAATCGATCGCCCATTTCATGTAGTCGACACCGGCCTTACGCGTGGCCGCATCGGCGGAAATCAGGTTCATCGCCGGGTCGCCCATCGCCGAGACCGCGGTGCGCTCCAGCCCGATGCGGTCGAGCAGGTCGCCCAGCTTCCTGTAATCGTCCGGCGTGCCGACGAAGATCGGGATCTCGACACCGTCGAAGCCCGTCGCCTTGATGTCGCGAAGCAATGGCTCGTGATTCTTCGACACCGCCGTCGTCCACAAGAACATGCACATGCCGATTTTCATCTGAAACCCTCCCCTTTTTGCCGGCTGTGTTGTCCTACGGCTATGCCACTCCCCCTCATCCGGCCGCTTCGCGGCCACCTTCTCCTCGAGGGAGAAGAGGCTGGCGTCGGCACCTTCTCTCTCTCCGGGGAGAGGTCGGATTGCCCCGAATTGCTCTTCGCAATTCGGCTGGCAATCCGGGTGAGGGGGCCCTCGTACCCGCCGCGCGCCTAAAGCTTGGTCCACGCCCCATTCTTCTTCGAAGACTTCACACAGGCCTCGATGAAGGCCATGCCCTCGACACCATCCTGGATGGTCGGAAAGACGACATCCTTTGCCGGCTTGCCGCCCTTGCGGCGCGCCGCGCGGATGGCGCGCGCAGCTTCCTGGTAGATGTTGGCGAAGCCTTCGAGATAGCCTTCCGGATGCCCCGACGGCACGCGGCTGACGCGCCCGGCCACCGGCAGCGCGCCGGCGCCGTTGCGGGTGATCAGCTGCTTCGGCTGGCCGAACGGCGTGTACCAGAGATAGTTCGGATCGGCCTGCACCCATTCCAGCCCACCCTTCGAGCCATAGATGCGCAGCTTCAGCCCGTTCTCATGGCCGGGCGCAACCTGGCTCGCCCAGATCATGCCCTTGGCCGGATGCGTCTTGCCCATGGGCTTGAAGCGCAGCATGACGTTGACATTGTCGTCGAGCTGGCGCCCCGGCACGAAGGCATCGAGGTCGGCCGAAAGCGAATCGAGCTCCAGCCCGGAGACGAAGCGGGCGAGGTTGTAGGCATGGGTGCCGATGTCGCCCAGCGCGCCGCCGGCGCCCGCCTGCTTAGGATCGGCGCGCCAGGCCGCCTGCTTCTGGCCGGTGGCGGCGAGATCCTCGGTCAGCCAGTCCTGCGGGTATTCGGACTGCACGATGCGGATGTCGCCAAGCACGCCCTTGGCCACCATCTCGCGCGCCTGCCGCACCATCGGATAGGCGGTGTAGTTGTGGGTGAGAACGAACACCTTGCCGGTCTTCTCGACGATCGCCGCCAGTTTCCTGGCCTCGGCCAGCGTCGTCGCCAGCGGCTTGTCGCAGATGACGTGGATGCCGGCCTCGAGGAAGGCCTTGGCAGCGGGCACATGCACATTGTTGGGCGTGACGATCGCAACCGCCTCGATGCCGTCCGGCCGCTGCGACTCGGCCTTGGCCATCTCGGCATAGGAGGCGTAGCTGCGCTCCGGATCGAGCCCGAGTTCGGCGGCCGATGCCTTGGCCCGCGCCGGATCGGACGACAGCGCCCCGGCGACCAGCACGAAGTCATTGTCCATGCGCGCCGCGATGCGATGCACTGCGCCGATGAAGGCGCCCTGCCCGCCGCCAACCATGCCATAGCGGATCGGGCCGCCTCCCGTTTCCGACTTCGAAGCGCCGACCATTTTTTCCTCCCTCAGATCCCCATCATGCCGCGCAGCACCTTCTTGTCCGTGGCGCCGCCGGCGAAGTCATCGAATGCCTTTTCCGTCACCCGGATGATGTGGTGCTGGATGAAGGGCGCGCCCTCCGCCGCGCCATCCTCCGGATGCTTGAGACAGCACTCCCATTCGAGCACCGCCCAGGAATCATAGTTGTACTGCGTCAGCTTGGAGAAGATACCGCCGAAATCCACTTGCCCGTCGCCGAGGGAGCGGAAGCGGCCCGCGCGGTTGGTCCAGCTCTGGTAGCCGGAATAAACGCCCTGCCGGCCGGTCGGGTTGAACTCGGCATCCTTGACGTGGAACGCCTTGATGCGCTCGTGGTAGATGTCGATGAAGTCGAGATAATCGAGCTGCTGCAAAAGGAAGTGCGACGGGTCGTAGTTGATGTTGCAGCGTCGGTGACCGCCGACCGCATCGAGGAACATCTCGAAGGTGGCGCCGTCGAAGACGTCCTCGCCGGGATGGATCTCGTAGCCGACATCGACGCCATTGTCCTCATAGATGTCGAGGATCGGCTTCCAGCGTTTGCCGAGTTCGGCGAACGCCTCCTCGACCAGCCCGGCCGGCCGCTGCGGCCATGGATAGAGATAAGGGAAGGCCAGCGCGCCGGAGAACGTCACCGAGGTGTCCAGCCCGAGATTGCGCGACGCCTTGGCGCCGAACTTCATCTGTTCGACAGCCCATTTCTGCCGCGCCTTGGGATTGTTGTGCACCGAGGCAGGGGCAAAACCGTCGAACTGCGCGTCATAGGCCGGATGCACCGCCACCAACTGGCCCTGCAGGTGCGTCGACAATTCGGTGATCTCGACGCCGGCGTCCGCGCAGATCCCCTTGACCTCGTCGCAGTAGGATTTGGAGGACGCCGCCTTCTTGAGATCGAACAGCCGCGCGTCCCAGGTGGGAATCTGCACGCCCTTGTAGCCGAGCCCCGCGGCCCATTTGGTGATCGAAGCCAGTGAATTGAACGGCGCGGCATCGCCCGCGAACTGCGCCAGGAACAGCCCCGGGCCCTTCATTGTCGTCGGCATCGGCATCCTCCCCTTACATTGTGCGGCCAGCATAGCGCCGATTGGAAGCAGGGCCAGCCACTTTGGTCCCTGCTCGTCGCTTTATGTGTACGCTATTCTGGTATTACCAAATACGGGAATTTGGTCAAGTCAGGCGATGTGCCCGAATATCAGCAAACACACGCCATTCGCCGTCGGTTATTCCAGCAAAATCAAGCCCGTATCAAACACATAAAGTTGCGTTCGAGCGCTTCTTGCCGTCCCTCGGAATTTCCTGTAGAGGTCGTTACAGGCCCAATTGGTCGAACCAGTTTGCGAGAAAAGGCTGGGGATGCCTTGGGGAGGAACCTTTGCGTCGTCTTTCGGCGACGCGTGTCGCAGGCGAACCATCAGGACGATTTGGGAAGGACAGACCATGCATCTTTCGACGCACAATTGGATGCGAGCCGAACCTTTGGAGACGACGCTTAAGCGCATCAAGAAATTCGGCTATGAGTCGATCGAGATTTCCGGCGAGCCCGAGCAGTACAAGACCAACGAGACCCGGGCGCTCCTGAAGGAGCATGGCATCCGCTGCTGGGGCGCGGTCACGCTCATGCTGGGCGAGCGCAACCTCGCCGCCAAGGATCAAGGCCAGCGCGAGCGCTCGGTACAATATGTCAAGGACGTGCTGACCATGGTCAGCGAACTCGATGGCGAGATCATCACCCTGGTTCCGGCGACGGTTGGTAAGGTGGTTCCGGACGGCACCGAGGAAGAGGAATGGAAATGGGTTGTCGATGCGACCCGCGAATGCTTCACCCACGCCAAGAAGGTCGGCGTCAAGATCGCCATCGAACCGCTCAACCGCTTCGAGACCTATCTGTTCAACAGAGGCTCGCAGGCCCTGGCGCTGGCCGACGCGGTCGATCCCGAATGCGGCATCTGCCTCGACGCCTACCACATCCATATGGAAGAATTTAACGTCTATGACGCAATCCGGAACGCTGGAAAGCGCCTGTTCGACTTCCATGTCGCCGACAACAACCGTTTCGCCGCCGGCCTCGGCCAGATCGACTGGCCCAGGATCGTCGCCACCTTGCGGGAGATCGGCTATGACGGCGCGCTGACCAATGAATTCGTCGCGCCGGTCGATCGCACGCCGGCAGCGCCTTATCCCGACATGGTCGAGCGCCACCCGGTCGACATTTCGCCCGAACAGCTGAAGTTCATCCAGGATCACGGCTCCAGCGTACTCACCGAGAAGTTCTACACCGATCAGATGCGCATCAACGCCGAAACGCTGCTGCCGCTGATCAAGTAGTCGACGGGCTCCAAGGAAATTTGCCCTTTCGCCACGACCGGCGGCAGGGCTGGGGAAGACCATGCGCATCAAGAACGTCCAAGCCTGGTGGGTCCGCGTGCCGATCGAAGCCGCTCGGCAGCACCGCAGCGATTTCGGCCAGGTGACGACCTTTGACGCCGCCATCCTGCGCATCGAGACCGATGACGGGCTGGTCGGCTGGGGCGAAGGCAAGAACGCGGCTGGCAGCGCCGGCAGCTATGGCGCCCTCGTCCACATGCTGAACCATGAGGTCGGGCCGCAGCTGATCGGCCGTGATCCGGCCGACATCTCCGTCATCTGGGAGATGCTCTACAACGGAGTAAGGCACGATAGCGCCGCCCGGGCCGGCCACGCCATGCCGCAACTGGCACGACGCGGCATGAGCGTCGCGGCGATCAGCGCCGTCGACATCGCTCTCTGGGACATTCTCGGCAAATCGCTTGGCGTGCCGGTCTGGCGGCTGCTGGGCGGCCGCAAGCTGGACCGCATGCCGGCCTATGCCTCGGGCGGCTGGGCGGCGGCCGACGCCATCGGCGAGCAGCTGAAATCCTACATCGCCAAGGGCGGCTTCAAGGCCCTGAAGATGCGCGTCGGCTCGATGGACGGCGCCGCGCACATATCCGCGTCCCGCGTCCGCGCGGCAAGGCAGGCGCTCGGCCCCGATGTCGAGCTGATGGTCGACGCCCATGGCACCTACACGGTGGCGGAAGCCAAGCGCTTCATCACCCTTGTCAGCGACCTCGATCTCGCCTGGTTCGAGGAGCCCGTCATCGCCGACGACAAGTCCGGCATGGCCGAGGTGCGGGCATCGGGAACCGTTCCCATCGCCACCGGCGAGAGCGAGGCGACACGCTACGCCTTCCGCGACCTTGCCGTGCTCAAGGCCGCGGACATTTTCCAGCCGGATCCCGCCTTTTGCGGCGGTATCAGCGAGGCCATGAAGATCGGCACCATCGCCAGCGCCTTCAACTTGCGGTTCGCGCCGCATCTTTGGGCCGGCGCGCCCTGCTTCTTCGCCGGGCTGCATGTCTGCGCGGCGTCGCCCTCGAGCTTCACCGTCGAATATTCGCTCGGCGCCAACCCGATGATCCACGATCTGGTCGAAGAGACTGTCGAAGCCAAGGACGGTATGATAGCGATCCCGGAAACACCGGGTCTGGGATTCACCATTTCGGAGCGGTTCCTGGAGGCGCACGCGCAACGCGGTTGACGATGAAAGAAAAGAACCTTCTCGCGGAACTCGCCGCCTATCTGTTCTCTCATTCCGACAAGGAAACGGGGCGGACGCCGTCGGAACGTGAACTGGCGGAGCATTTCGGCGTCAGCCGCGGCCAGCTCCGCGAGGCGCTCGCTATCCTCGAAGCCATGCGCATCGTCGAACGCCGGGCCAAGTCCGGCATCTACATCGACACCAAGCAGGCCAGCGTGGAAGCCATGGCGCTTTTTGCCCGAGCGGGCCTGCCGCTGGACCCGATCCAGATCTACGAGACCGTCGAACTGCGCAAGATCCACGAGATCAAGGCCGCCGAGCTTGCCTGCTCGCGCGCCACCGAGGAGAATTTCGAGCGGCTGCGCGAAATCCTGAAAGCCTCGGAAGAGCGCATCGCCGCCGGCGAGGGCCTTGCCAGGGAAGATCGCGAATTCCATCTCGAGATCGTGCGCGCGACCAAGAACAGCGTTTTCCACAATGTCTGCAGCGTCTACTACATGATGGGCGAGCAGCGCCTGCCGATCTACTTCAACGACCCCGAGCGCAGCGTGCGCTCGCATGCCGACCACATCCAGATCTACGAGGCGCTGCTGCGCCGCGACGGAAATCTTGCCCAGGCGCTGATGAGCGCCCACCTGCAAGGCGCCGAGAGCTATTGGAAGGGCCTGATCGAGGGCCATGCCGAGGAAGCGCAACGCGCGGCACTCGAGAAGGCCTGACCGGCATGCCCCGTATCCTCACGACGCACCCTCTGCATCCGCACGCCTCGGCCATGCTGGCCGGCGCCGGCGAGCTCGTCGTCGCATCCGCCCTGGACGCGGCGACGCTTGCCGCCGAGGCCAGGAATGCCGACATCGTCATTGTCCGCGCGCCACTGCCGCCGGCCCTCTTCCAAGGCGCGGCAAAGTTGCGGGCGGCAATCCGCCATGGCGCCGGGCTCGACATGATCCCGATGGAAACGGCAACCGCCGCCGGCGTGCTGGTTGCGAACGTTCCGGCGGTCAATGCGCGCTCGGTCGCCGAGCACGTCATGTTCGTCGCACTCGCCTTGCTTCGCAACTTCCGCGTCGTCGACCGCGACCTGCGGGCAAAGGGCTGGCTCGCCGGGCGCGAGCATGCAAACTCCAACGGCGAGCTTGCCGGCAAGACCATCGGTATCGTCGGCCTTGGCGCCGTCGGACAGGCCGTCGGCCATATCGCCGCGCACGGCTTCGACCTGAAGGTGGTGGCGACGACGCGCAGCATGCGGCCGGCACCGGACAAGGTCGGCTTCCTGTCGATCGACGCCCTGGTCGAACAGAGTGACATCATCGTCCTGTGCTGCCCGCTCACCGAAGAGACGCGCGGCCTGATCAGCCGCGAACGCATAGCCCGCATGAAGCCGAACGCGCTGCTGATCAACGTGTCGCGCGGACCGGTCGTCGACGACGATGCGCTGATCGAGGCCCTGCGGAAACGCCGCATTGGCGGTGCCGCGCTCGATGTGTTTTCGACGCAGCCGCTGCCGCCTGGCCATCCCTATTTCGGCTTCGACAATGTCATCATTACCCCGCACATGGCGGGAATCACCGAGGAATCGATGATGCGCATGGGCGTCGGCGCCGCCGGCGAGGCATTGCTGGTGCTGGCGGGCAAACTGCCGGTCAATCTGCGAAACCCCGATGTTGTCGGTCACTACCGGCAACGGTTTCCGGTCGGCGCATAACACATCGCCGTTTTGCCCTATTCTTCGGCATCGCTGACCCGATGTTCCCTCTTCGCTTCGCATCTCTGGTTGCTGCTTCGATCTGCGCCTCGCCGTCGCCCGCCGCGGCCGAAAGCAGCTATGTCTACTGCGACAACGGACTGCGCTGCTTCAAGGCGCCGTGCCCGTCCAACAGTGCGCTTGACCTCGCCACCGGCGCGATCATCGAGGGCGTGTCGATCGATGCCAGCGGATTGCCGCAGCAAGACAAGGCGATAACCGATCTTTCAGACGCGCTTTACACGGGAAAGATAATCGTCAGGGGCTCGATCGAGCAGCGCACCCAGACCATCAACGGCAAGGACCAAAGCCTGCCATGGCTAGTCGCGACCCGCATCGTGCGCACCGCCAGGGATAGCGAGCGCAAGCACTGTTCTTCGCATTGAGAACCCGGTTCAAGTCCGGTTACGAACCAAGCAGCCGCTCCACTTCAGCGGCGATCCGCAGCAGATGATGGTCATGCCCATTGCGCGCTACCAGCATCAATCCGGCAGGAAGCGTCATGCCTGGCATCGGCAGCGAGATCGCGCAGAGGTCGAACTGGTTGGCAACCTGTGTGTTGCGCAGCAGCAGGCCCTCGGTGCGGTCACGAAGCGCGGCGTCCTCGGCCATTGAAACGATGGTCGGCGCCATCACCGGCGTGGTCGGCAGGGCCAGCACATCGACCGATGCCAGCCGATCCTCCATGGCGGCTGCGAGCGCGGCGCGGCGGCGTAGAGCCCTGATATAGACCGGAGCGGGCAGCATAGCCGCCCGTGACAAGGGCCCGCTGACATGTGGATCGACCGGAACCGATGCCCCCGTTGCCAGCCAATCGGCATGGACTTCTGCCCCTTCCATCGCAGCGATCGAACCGCGCTTGGTTGCCGCGCGCAAATCGGCAAGAAGGTCATCGATCGAGATATCCGCGAGGCGCGCGCCAGAGCGCTCGACCTTGCCCAGACAGCACTCGAATGCTGCTGCGACCTCGGCTTCCGTGTCCGCGAAAAGCGCGCCG
This sequence comes from Mesorhizobium sp., assembly GCF_041661565.1. Classification (GTDB taxonomy): domain Bacteria; phylum Pseudomonadota; class Alphaproteobacteria; order Rhizobiales; family Rhizobiaceae; genus Mesorhizobium. The sequence continues at coordinate 4,747 of NZ_JBAZUD010000103.1, read as the reverse complement.
CGCGGGATGCCGACGCGAAGTCCCCCAAGCGAAATCGGCGCCGGCGTGGTCGGCGCCTCACCGGCCATCACCGCGTCGGCGACAGCACATCGGGCGACGGTTCGGGCAAGCGGACCGATCGAGTCCAGCGTGGCGGACAGGGGGAAGGCGCCGGCAAGCGGCACCCGCCGCGCCGTCGGCTTGAAGCCGACGACGCCGTTGAGCGACGCCGGGATACGCACCGACCCGCCGGTATCGGAACCGATGGATATCTCGCTCGTCCCCTCGCCCACCGAAACGCCGGCGCCTGAGGACGAACCGCCGGGAATCCGGCTGGCCTCCATCGCATTGCCGGGCGTGCCGTGGTGCATGTTGTCGCCGATCGCGGTGAAGGCGAATTCGGTCATGTTGGTCTTGCCGATGATGACGGCGCCGGCCTGCCGCAACCGGCTGACGATGGCGGCGTCGCGCGGGGCGGGGGCCGCGGTTTTGAGCATCAGCGAGCCGGCCATGGTCGCCTCGCCGGCGACGTCGAAGAGATCCTTGATCGAGACAATGGTGCCGTCGAGCGGTCCGAGCGTCACGCCCACGCGCTTGCGTGCGTCGCTGGCGTCGGCCGCCGCCCGCGCGGCTTCGGCATGGAGCCTGGTGAACACGCGCTCATCGTCGGCACGAGCCGCAAGGCGCGAGAGGATGATTTCGAGATGGTCGCGGACGGACTGCATTTTCAGTGTCGGACTCCGAGCGCCTTGAACGTCCTTGGATCAACAGCCAGCGCATGGCTTGCAGAGATTTAACCCGGCGCAAGCGGCTTTGCACCCTAGGCGGATGGAAGGAAAACCCGATGCTCCACAAAGGCAGTTGTCATTGCGGCAAGGTCGCCTTCGAATTCGCGGCTGAACTGACGGGCGCTCTGCGATGCAATTGCTCGATTTGCGCGCGCAAGGGCGCGCTGTTATGCGCCATTCCGCATGAATCCCTGACGCTCCTCGCCTGGGGCGATGACCTCGGCACCTACACATTCGGCAATCATGCGATCGCGCATCGTTTCTGCCGCAGCTGCGGCATCCATCCCTTCGCCGAGGACGTCCGCGGCGGCGGGGGGCGCAGCGCCTATATAAACATCAACTGCGTTTCCGGTCTCGACCCTTCCACCTTGCCGATCTTCGACTTCGACGGACGCTCGGCCTGAATCCGCGGCATCCGTCGAGGGAGGTCGAAGCGGGCGCCGGACAACGTAAGGAAGGGTCCGACGCCCACCAGCGCCCTATGCGACGCGCTTCGGGCCAAGAAGGAACACCACCACGGCCGCCAGCAATGTCGCCGAGCCGCAATAGGCGAACGCACTGGCCACGCCGGCATGATCGACCAGCAGGCCGCCAGAGACCGCGCCCAGCGCGATGGCGACCTGGAAGGTCGCGACCATCAGCCCGCCGGCACTCTCGGCCTGATCGGGCGCTTCGCGCACGAGCCATGTCTGGAGCCCGACCGGCACGGCGCCGAAGGCAAACCCCCAGACCGCCACCGCGGCTGCCGACACCAGCGGCGAAACGCCCAGCACCAGCAGCGAGATGGCCGCCAGGCCGATCAGCAAAGGCGCCATTGCCACGGCGGTCTTGAGGCTGCGTTCGGCCATGAACCCGCCGGCGAGATTGCCGAAGAACCCCCCGACGCCATAGGCCAGCAGCACAAGCGAGATGGTCTCGATATCAAGCACGGGCACCTTTTCGAGGAAGGGGCGGACATAGGTGAAACCGGCAAAATGCCCAGAAGCGACAAGCAGCACGACCAGCAGCGCCACCCGGATCGACGGCCGCTCGAGCACTGCGAGCAAGGTGCGGAAGCTGGCGACGCCCACCGGCGGCAGCTTCGGGATGGTCGCCACCTGCACCAGCAGCGCCAGGGCGGCGACGACCGTGGCCATCATGAAGGCGGTGCGCCAGCCCCAGATGTCACCGACATAGGCGCCCACCGGAGCGGCCGTGACAGTGGCCAGTGACACGCCGGTCAGGATGATCGACATGGCCCGCGGCATCAGCCGCATCGGCACCAGCCGCAAGGCCATCGCCGCCGACATCGCCCAGAAGCCGCCAAGCGCGACGCCGAGCACGACGCGGGCCAGCAAGAGCAAGGTAAGCGACGAGGCGAAGGTGGCCAGAAGGTTGGACAGGATCAGGAACCCTGTCAGCATCCACATCACCAGCCTGCGGTCCAGGCGCCTGGTGATGATCGCCATGGTGGGCGCGGAGACGGCGGCGACGATCGCGGTCGCCGTCACCGCTTGCCCGGCAACGCCTTCGCTGACGCCCAGGTCGCGCGCCATCGGCGTCAGCAGGCTGGCGGGCAGGAATTCGGCTGTGACGAGGCCGAAGACGCCAAGCGCTAAGGACACGACCGCACCCCAGGCGGGCTCGGTTCGCTCGTCTGACTCCGCGTTCAGAAGGGACGCGTCGATGACGCCTGTTGACGGGTCGGCCATGGGTCTGTCTCCGGTCTGTTTTAAGCGCACATGGGAAATGGCCGACCGGGCGTCCCACCCGTTACATGCTTGCCCATCAAGGCTTGGCAGCGTGGTCGGTTCCAAATCTTTTGCAGCGCAGCATTTGGCTGTACCGCAACATAGGCAGTGACCGCCTGGAGTTTCCATGCTAGAAACCCCATTATGCTTGACCATTCGTCCAGAATTCCAGTCACTGGTGACCCGCTTACAGACATCCTGCGCGGGCTGCGCCTCGATGGCGTTGAATATGGCCGCTGCGAGCTGAAGGAGCCGTGGGGCATCCAGTTTCCGTCCCATCCCGCCGCCCGCTTTCATTTCATCGGCCGCGAGGGCTGCTGGTTGAAGCAGCCCTCGGGTGACTGGGTCGAGCTTGATGCAGGCGACGCGGTGCTGTTGCCGCGAGGATCGGCGCATGTGCTGGCGAGCGAGCCCGGCGCCCAGACCTGGCCGATTCACAGCTACAAGCGCGAGGAGGTTTGCAAGGACGTTTACTGCACGTCGAATGCGGAGATGTGCGACAAGAATTGCCAGCCGGGAACGCTGCTGTTCTGCGCCAGCATGTATTTCAATCTCGACGGATTGCACCCTTTGCTCGGCATGATGCCGGATGTGATGCACACCCATGAGTTGGAAGCCTATGAGCCTGGAATTCCGCATCTGCTGGATTCGATGGCACGCGAAGTCACGATGGAGCGCGTCGGCTCCGGCGGCATCCTGGCACGCCTGGCCGATGTGCTGGCGGCAACCGTCATCCGCTCATGGGTCGAGCGCGGCTGTGGCGACGCGTCAGGCTGGATCGCGGCGGTGCGGGATCGAGAGATCGGCCGCGTGCTGGCCGCCATCCATCTCGAGCCCGACCAGGACTGGACCGTCGAATCGCTGGCCAGGATGATGGGTGCCTCGCGATCGGGTTTCGCCGAGCGTTTCGCCACCATCGTCGGCGAAACACCGGCGAAATACGTCACCCAGGTGAGAATGCATCAGGCAAGGCAGTGGCTGGTGCGCGACAGGATGAAGATTTCCGTCGTTGCCGCGCGCCTTGGCTATGAATCGGACGCCGCCTTCAGCCGCGCTTTCAAACGTGTCATCGGCTCCGCGCCCAGCCACCTTCGTGCCGGCGAACTTGCCGACATGCGCGAGGCCGGCTGAGCCGATCTTCCTGTCGAGCGCCTGCTTCGGGTGACCGAAGCGGCCGGCATCACACCGCGTGCCGCAAGCTGACGCCGCTTCCCTTGTCGAACAGCACGACCTTGTCGGCGTTCCAGGCGAAGCGCACCGATTGCTCGATCGCCACATCCGTCCTGGCCGGGACCGTGGCGCGCAGCGTGGCGTCGCCCACCCGCAGCGTCAGGATCTTCTCCACGCCATGGTTCTCGACATCGTGGACGCGAGCCTCGACCGGCGCGCCGCTCTCCAGATAGACATCCTCCGGGCGGATGCCGAAGACGAGCGGCCGGCCGTCGGTCGCCGCGTCCGTCCTCAGCCCGCCGAAAGTCTTGGCTCCAGCCGAAAAAGGCAGCTCGAAATTCAGTGACGCCATCACCGCGCGGCCATTCACGAGCCTGCCGTCGATGAGGTTCATCGGCGGCGAGCCGACAAAGCTCGCCACATAGGTGTCGCGTGGGTTGTTGTAGATCTCGTGTGGTGTTCCGGTCTGGACGATATGGCCATGATTGAGAACGCCGACCTTGTCGCCCATCGACATGGCCTCGATCTGGTCGTGGGTGACGAACAGGAAGGTGGCGCCGAGCTGCATCTGCAGGTTCTTGAGTTCCGTACGCAGCGCCTCGCGCAGCTTGGCGTCGAGGGCCGACAATGGTTCGTCCATCAGGAACACGCGCGGCTTGCGCACGATGGCGCGGCCGATCGAGACACGCTGCATCTCGCCGCCGGAAAGCCGGTCGGTCTTGCGGTCCAGCAGGTGCTCGATCCTCAGCGTGCGGGCCGCGCGGTCAACGCGGTCCTTGATCTCGGCATCGGGCAGCCGGCGGCTTTTCGGCTTCAGCGGGAATTCGAGGTTCTCCCGTACAGTATAGCGCGGATAGAGCGAATATTGCTGCAGCACCAGCGCCACGTCGCGCTCGGCCGCCCCCCAGGCCGCGACGTCAACGCCGTCGATGAAGACCTGGCCTTCGCTGGGCTTCTCCAGCCCGGCCACCAGACGCAGCGTCGTCGTCTTGCCGGCGCCGGTCTCGCCGAGCAGGACGAAGAACTCGCCATCGGCGATCTCGAGGTCGAGCCCGGTCAAGGCCGTGTGATTGCCGAAAG
>NZ_JBAZUD010000102.1:0-18959 GCF_041661565.1 Mesorhizobium sp. | reverse complement strand
CCTATCCGGCGGAATGGGCGAAAGATGTGCGTCTCGACGACCGGACTTACCATGTGCGGCCGATCCGGCCGGAAGATGCCGCGCTCTATCCCGATTTTCTCGCCAAGACATCGCCGGATGATATCCGTTCGCGGTTCCTGGGCGCGCGCGCGGATATTCCAGACAAGATGCTGGTTCGCTTGACACAGCTCGACTATGACCGGGAAATGGCCTTCGTCGCGCTCGATGGCGAAACGGGCGCGCTGTGCGGCATCGCCCGGCTCTCGGCCGATCCGGACCACGAGATGGCGGACTATGCGATCCTGGTTCGCAGCGACCTGCAGGGCCGTGGTCTCGGCTGGGCGATGCTCCACCGCCTGATCGACTACGCGAAGGCGGACGGACTTGAACGGATCGAGGGCTTTGTGTTGAGCGGCAACGCCAAGATGCTGAAGATGTGCGGGGAGATCGGCTTCCGGCTCGTTCCCGACACCACCGGCGTCGGGATCACCAAGGCATCGCTCGTCCTTGCGGACCTCGGCCGGCCATGACGGGGCCGAACTGGATCAGTGAAGCCCCACGGTTAGCCTATTGCTTCGTGACAAACGTGCCGCACGTGCCGGCAACGATGCGCGCCGCGTCTTCCAGCCTGCCGATCGCGGCGGGCTTGCCGGTCGCCTCGGCGAATTCCACCGCCGCCGTGACCTTGGGTCCCATGGATCCCGCCGAGAAGTCCCTGCCGGCAATGTCCGAGGTGAGCACGCGGCCGAGCGGACGGGAATCGGCCGTACCCCAGCCCAGATAGACGGCATCGACATCCGTCAGCATGAGCAGCATGTCGGCCCCAAGCCGGCGGGCCAGGAGCGAGGAAGCGAGATCCTTGTCGATCACCGCCTCGACGCCGGCGATGCCGCCATTCTCCAGTTGAACCACGGGGATGCCGCCGCCCCCGCCGCAAATCACGATGACGCCATGGTCGATCAGGAAGGAGAGCACCTCTATTTCGAGGATTTCCAACGGCTTCGGAGAAGGCACCACGCGGCGCCATTTGTCGTTGTCGGGGGCGATCTTCCAACCGCGCTCAGCGGCAAGCCGGCGCGCCGTCGCCTCGTCATAGACGGCGCCGATCGGCTTGGTGGGATTGGCGAATGCGGGATCGCGCGGGTCGACCTTCACCTGCGTGAGCAGCGTGGCGAACAGCCTGTCCTTGACGACATTGCCGAGTTCCTGCTGCAGGACATAGCCGATCATGCCGGCACTTTCGGCATCGAGCACGTCGAGCGGAAAGGGGGTCTCGGACGACGCCGCCGCCTGCAGGGCCAGCAGGCCGACTTGCGGTCCGTTGCCATGCGTGATGATCAGCGTGTGGCCGTCGCCGATGAGCTCCGCGAGAACGGCCGCGGCGCCATGCACATTGGCGCGCTGGTTGTCGGCGGTCATCGGCTCGCCCCGATGAAGCAGGGCGTTGCCGCCCAACGCCACGACGATGCGCATCTCAGCCGCCGATGGTGGCGACGAGGATCGCCTTGATCGAATGCATGCGGTTTTCGGCCTGGTCGAAGACGATCGAGGCTTCGGATTCAAACACCTCGTCGGTGACCTCCATGCAATCGATGCCGTATTTCTGCGATATATGCGCGCCCACCTCCGTCTCGGTGTCGTGGAAGGCCGGCAGGCAGTGCATGAATTTCGTGAACGGGTTGCCCGTCGATGCCATCATCTCGCGGGTGACGCGGTAGGGCGTGAGCTGCTTGATGCGTTCTGCCCAGCCGCTTTCGTCCTCCCCCATCGAGAGCCAGACATCGGTGTAGATGAAATCGGCGCCCTCGACACAGCCTTTCACATCCTCGTCCAGCCTGAAGCGGCCGCCGCTGCGCTCGGCCAGTGCGGTGACATGGGCGCAGAAGCGATCGTCCGGCCACAGTTCCTTCGGAGAGGCAATGCGGATGTCGATGCCGACCTTGGCCGCGCCGATCGCCAGCGACTGGGCGACGTTGTCGCGGCCCTCCCCGACAAAGGCGACCGTCATGTCCGACAGATGCTTGTGCGTGAATTCGCGCATGGTCATCAGGTCGGCGAGGATCTGGGTCGGATGATCCTCATTGGTCAGGCCATTGTAGACCGGCACGCCGGCGTAAGCGGCGAGCAGTTCGACCTGGTGCTGGCCGAAGCCTCGATATTCGATGGCGTCGTACATGCGGCCCAGAACGCGGGCGGTGTCCTTCATGGATTCCTTATGGCCGATGTGGCTGCCGGTCGGACCGAGATAGGTCACGTGCGCGCCTTGGTCGTATGCGGCGACCTCGAAGCCGGAGCGCGTCCGGGTGGAATCCTTCTCGAAGATCAAGGCGATGTTCTTGCGCGTCAGCCGGGGCACCTCAGTGCCACTTTGCTTGGCTGTCTTGAGGTCGGCGGCGAGCCTGAGAAGGTAGCGAATCTCGGATGGCGAGAAATCGTCGAGTGTCAGAACGTTGCGACCATGGAGATTGACTGGCATGTCGGTATTCCTTGTTGGATCACGGTTGCATCAGATCGCGTCGCGGACGATCGGGCAGGTCATGCAATGACCGCCGCCACGGCCGCGGCTCAACTCCGCGCCTTCCACCGTGATCACCTCGATGCCGGAACGACGCAGCAGCGTATTGGTATAGACGTTGCGATCGTAGCCGATGACAACGCCTGGCTCGACGGCGATCACATTGTTGCCGTCGTCCCATTGCTCGCGCTCGGCCTCGTAGGCGCCGCCGCCGGTGGCCACGATGCGCAAGGTCTGCAATCCCAGCGCCTCCTTGACGACGTCCGTGAACGGTTTTTTCTCTTCGACGACATCGACCGAGGCCGTGCCCTCGCCGGGGCGCAGGGAAAATGTACGCAACCGCTCGACGACGGGCGGGTACATGGTGACCAGATCGCGATCGCAGAACGTGAACACCGTATCGAGATGCATGAAGGACCGGTCGCGCGGCATGAGCGCGGCGATCACGCGGGTCGCCTCGCCGGCGGCGAACAGGCTGCGAGCCAGCCCGCCGACGGCTTGCGGCGTGGTGCGCTCGCCCATGCCGACCAGCACGACGCCGTTGCCGATCGGCATCACATCGCCGCCTTCGAGGCTGACGCCGGGGCCGGGAGTGTCGGGCGAGACGAAAGGCACGCCGGAGTCGCGGAAGCGCGGATGGAAGCGGTAGACAGCTTCGACGTTGGCGGCCTCGGGCTTCCTTGCCGCCCAGTACATGGCGTTGACCGAAACCGCGCGGTAGATCCAGCACGAACTGTCGCGGGTGAAAAGCTGGTTGGGCAGCGGCGGCAGCACGAAGTCCTGCGGCAGCAGCGTCTTGCCGGTGAGACCCGCCGGCTGGAAGGGCAATTCAGCACGAGCGATGCCGCCGACGAGGACGGTCGAAAGCTCATGCGCCGGCATTTCGTCGAGCCAGCCGCGCATCTCGTCGACCATGTCGTAGCCGACCACAGAGGCATCGACCCGTCGGTCCAGCAACCACTTGCGCGCCTCGGGCAAGGCCATTGCCTCGGCCAGCAACTCGCCGAACAGATGCACCGTCACGCCACGTTCGCGCAACGCATCGACGAAGACGTCGTGTTCCTGCCTTGCGCGCTTGACCCACAAGACGTCATCGAACAGCAACGCCTTGCAATTGTCGGGGGTCAGGCGCTGCAGGCTGAGATCGGGCCGATGGACGATCACCTCGCGCAGGCGGCCGATTTCGGAATGAACGCCAAGGGCGCTCCCAAGGGTGGTCATGGAGGATGTTCCTTTCAAAGGGCAGGTGAGCTTCAGAGCGCGCTGACGGCACCCGTCCACATTTCGTAGGCGGCGTAGAAGCCGATTGCGACCAAGGCCACCGCAAGGACCGCCTCTACCGGGTGGAAGACACGTGCCTGGTTTTCACGCCGCGCCCAGATGTAGAAGATGATGCCGGGCGCATAGAGGATCGCGCACATGAAGAGGTACGAAAGCCCCGCCGCATAGACGAGCCACAGGCCATAGATCGTGGCGAGAAGACCCATGATCAGTGCGCCGAACCGGTTCTCGCCTGCGCCATAGGCCTCACCGGTGAAGGCGAGCTTCGCCGCATAGGCGCCGGAGAAGATGTACGGCACCAGGATTGCCACGGAGGCGATATAGAACAGGGCCTGGTAAGTGCTGTGCGCGAACAGCGCTATGATGAGAAAAGCCTGGACCAGCAGATTGGTGATGAGCAGCGAGGTGGAGGGAACGCCACGCGTGTTCTCATGACCGAAGAACTTGGGCATCGTCCCGTCGTTGCCGGCAGCGTGCGGGATTTCGGCGGCGAGCAGGGTCCAGCTCAGGAACGCGCCGGTGACCGAGACAACGAGCGCCAGGTTGATGAGGATGGCTCCCCAAGGTCCCACAACCGCCTCCAGGACGCCCGCCATCGAGGGGTTCTTGAGCGCGGCAAGTTCCGGCTGGGTCATGATGCCGAGCGAGAGCAGTGACACGAGCGCGTAGAGCGCCAGACAGGTGAAGAAGCCCAGGACCGTGGCGGTGGCGATATCCTTGCGCCGTTCGGCGCGGGCGGAGAAGACGCTGGCGCCTTCGATGCCGATGAACACCCACAAGGTGACCAGCATCGTGCTCTTCACCTGCGTCATGACCGTGCCGAGGCTGGCATTGCCCAATCCGGTGAAATCAAGCGACCAGACATTGATCTTGAACGCCACGGCAACGACGCCGATGAACAGCACGATCGGCGCGATCTTGGCGATCGTGACGACCGTATTGACAACCGTCGCCTGGCGCACGCCGGCCATGATGAGGAAATGAATGATCCATAGGAGCACCGATGCTCCGAGCACGGCCTGCCATGTATTTCCGTCGCCGAAGGATGGATAGAAATAGGACAGCGCACTGAAGACGATCACGGCGTAGGAGACGTTGCCGACCCATGCGCTTATCCAATAGCCCCAGGCACTGTTGAAGCCGATGAAGGGGCCGAAGCCGGCCTTGGCATAGGCATAGGGTCCGGCATCGAGTTCCGGCTTTCGGGTGGCCAGCGACTGGTAGACGAAGACTAGCGCCAGCATGCCGACCGCCGTGATGCCCCAGCCGATGATGATGGCGAGAGGCCCGGCCCCGGCCGCCATGTTCTGCGGTAGGCTGAAGACGCCTGAGCCCACCATCGAACCGATGACAAGCGCAGTGAGCGCGCCGAGGCGCAGCTTGTTGCTCGACCCCGCCATTGTCGAACTAGCCGGTAAGGCGGATGTGGAAATTTCAGTGGCGGCCATGGCGGGTCTCCCGAGGTTCTGGGCCAATTTCCACCAGAGACTGTGCCGGATCCGTCCGGAGGGCTTTGATGCGCGTCAAAGTCGAACGCCGGAATCGAACCGGGACGCGAATTGTTGGTGTTTGACTTGAGCCGTCGACGTTTGCCCGCGAACATCGAAGGCCGGCAGCAGGGGTCAACCGCCCGGGTATGATCTGCGTCAATGTGGGAGCCAGGACGCCGCGATAATGGAGCGAGGTTGGGGCTGTCTTTCCCCGTCAGATCTTCGTTGGAGCTGTCTCTTGGCGCATTTTCGATCCTCCCTTTTCGCGGCCGTCCTGACGGCCAGCATCTTGTCCGCCGCTCCGGCTTTTTCCACCGATCAGCCGAGCTTCGGCGACCGGATTCACGCGCTGTGGGGAAGGCTGGGCGGCACCCAACTGCCCGACACCGTGACCATGACCAACGGCCGCATCGAGGCGGAGGAGGTGCTGGTGTCGGCAAAGCTTGCCGGCCGTGTCGCCGACGTTCTCGTCGACGAGGGCCAGACCGTCGATGCCGCCGCCGTGGTGGCGCGCATGGATACGGCCGATCTGCTGGCGCAGATGGCCGGCGCGCAAGCGGAGGTGAGGCGGGCGGAAAAGGCGGCAGCCGAAGCGGAAGCGCTGATCGCGCAGCGCGACAGCGAGCTGGTGCTTGCCCAGCAGGAGTATGACCGCGCATCCACCTTGAATGCGCGCGGCTATGGCAGCAGGCAGGACCTGGACCTGCGCAAAAGCCAGCTTACGGCTGCGCAGGCCGCCCGCGTCGCCGCCGAAGCGGGACTGGAAGAGGCGCACGCGGCAACCGACGCGGCGCGCGCCGACGTTGCCCGCATTCAATCATCGCTCGACGACTCCCTGCTGACCGCCCCGCGGCGGGGTCGCGTCGAATACAAGCTGGTGCAGTCGGGCGAAGTGGTCGGCGCCGGCGCGCCCATCGTCACCCTGCTCGACCTGTCTAACGTCTACATGACCGTTTTTCTGCCGGCGCGGGAGGCCGGCCGCCTCGCGGTCGGCGACGAGGCGCGGATCGTGCTCGACCCCGCACCCGAATATGTGATCCCGGCCACGGTTTCGTTCGTCGCATCCGACGCACAATTCACACCAAAGACCGTCGAGACACAGGACGAGCGCGAGAAGCTCATGTTCCGCGTCAAGCTGCGGATCGCTTCGAGCCTGCTCAAACAATATGAATCGCGCGTGAAGATCGGCGTGCGGGGCGTCTCCTACGTCCGGACCGACCAGGCAACGGCCTGGCCGGCCGAGCTTGCGGTGAAGCTTCCGCAATGAACGAGGCCGTTCTCGACATCAGGCATGTCGTCCATCGATACGGCAAGACGCTGGCTCTTGACCGGGTCGACATGGCCATTCCCGCCGGGTTCATGGCCGGCCTCATCGGTCCCGATGGCGTGGGCAAGTCGACCTTGCTCGGAATTGCCGCGGGCGTCACTCGCGTTCAGCAGGGACAGGTCCGCGTGCTCGGCGCGAACATGACGCTCGCGGGCGAGCGCCATTCGGCCGGCGCACGCATTGCGTATATGCCCCAAGGGCTCGGCCGCAATCTTTATCCCACGCTTGGCGTGGCGGAGAATCTCGACTTCTTCGGCCGGCTGTTCGGGCAGGGCGGCGCGGAGCGCCATGCCCGCATCGACGAGCTTCTCCTGGCCACTGGCCTCGCCCCGTTCCGCGACAGGCCTGTCGGCAAACTCTCGGGTGGAATGAAACAGAAGCTCGGCATTTGCGCGGCGCTGATCCACGACCCCGACCTGCTCATCCTCGACGAGCCGACGACCGGCATCGACCCTTTGTCGCGCCGCCAGTTCTGGGACCTCATCGCTCGCATGCGCGAGCGCCGCCCCGGCATGAGCGTGCTGGTCGCCACCGCCTATATGGAAGAGGCGGAACGCTTCGACTGGCTCGCAGCAATGCATGGCGGCCGCGTGATCGCGACCGGCAGTCCGGCTGAAATCCGCGAAAAGGCCGGCGAGGCGACGCTGGAGCGCGCCTTCGTCGCCCTCATGCCGGAAGAGGTGCGCCGGGGCGATGCGGCTTTGCTGGTCACGCCGCGCGTCGTCTACGATGGTGTCCCCGCCATCCAGGCCGACGGTCTCACGCGTCGCTTTGGCGACTTCACGGCCGTCGATCATGTCAGTTTCCGGATCGAGAAGGGCGAGATCTTCGGCTTCCTCGGCTCGAACGGCAGCGGCAAGAGCACGACCATGAAGATGCTGACCGGTCTCCTGCCCGCCACCGAGGGCAAGGCCGAGCTGTTTGGCCAGCCGCTCCACGCCGGCGACATGGAGACCCGACGGCGCGTCGGCTACATGTCGCAATCCTTCTCGCTCTACGGCGAACTGACCGTGCGGCAGAACCTGCTGCTGCACGCGCAACTGTTCGGCATCGGCCGCAGCGAGATCGAGCCGCGCATCGAAGAGATGCTGGACCGTTTCGATCTTGGCGCCGTTGCCGACAGCAAGCCGGAAAGCCTGCCCCTCGGCATCCGCCAGCGCCTGCAACTGGCGGTCGCCGTCATCCACAAGCCCCAGGTGCTCATCCTCGACGAGCCGACCTCCGGCGTCGACCCGGTCGCCCGAGACGGGTTCTGGCGCTTCCTCATGGCGCTGTCGCGCGACGACGGCGTCACCATCTTCCTGTCCACCCACTTCATGAACGAGGCGGAACGCTGTGACCGCATCTCCCTGATGCACGACGGCAAGGTTCTGGCGCTCGGCAGTCCGGCCGAGTTGAAAGAGCAGCGCGGCAAGGAGACGCTGGAGGACGTCTTTGTCGCCGTGCTCGAAGAGGCAGGCATGGGCAGCGATGCCGGGCAGGTGACGCTGTCCGCGCCGACCGGCCAGAAGGCGTCGAAGCCGAGGGCGGTCGATCCGCGGCGGCTCTGGGCCTATGCATGGCGCGAGACGCTGGAGATCCTGCGCGATCCGGCGCGTCTGGTCTTCGCCTTTCTCGGACCGGTGCTCTTACTGCTGACCTTCGGCTACGGCATCTCCTTCGACGTCGAGCATCTGCCCTTTGCCGCATTCGACCAGGACCAGACCGCACAGAGCCGGCAATTGCTGGAGAGCTTCCAGGGCTCGCGCTATTTCGATGAGCGGCCGCCCATCACCTCGCCGCAGGATATGGAGGCGCGGCTGAGAAGCGGGGAACTGAAGCTGGCCGTCGAGGTGCCGCCGAACTTTGGCCGGGACATGCTGCGGCGGCGCCAACCCCAGGTCGCCGTCTGGCTCGACGGCGCCATGCCGTTCCGCGCAGAGACAGCGCGCGGCTATGTGAACGGTCTGGCGATGAGCTACCTGGCCGACGCCGCGATCCGCCGGAATGGCAAGGCCGTGTCGCCCTATCCGATCGATATCGAGCCGCGCTTCCGCTACAATCAGGCGTTCAAGAGCGTCAACGCCATCGTGCCCAACGTCATCATGCTGATGCTGGTGCTGATCCCGGCCATCATGACAGCCATCGGCATCGTCAAGGAGAAGGAGACGGGGTCGATTGCCAATTTCCGGGCCACACCCGTCACCCGGATCGAATTCCTGCTCGGCAAGCAGCTTCCCTATGTCGCCATCGCGTTTGTGAGCTTCCTTTCGCTGGTGATCCTTGCCCGGCTCGTCTTCGGCGTTCCGCTCAAGGGCTCGTTTCCCATGCTCGCCGTCGGTTCGCTGGCCTATGTCCTCGCCACCACCGGCTTCGGCCTGTTCGTGTCGAGTTTCGTGAAAAGCCAGGTTGCCGCAATTTTCGCAACGGCGATCATCGCCATGATTCCGGCGGCCAACTTTTCCGGCCTCCTGGTGCCCGTCTCGTCGCTTTCGGGCAGCGGGCGCCTGCTCGGCCTTGCCTTCCCGGCCGCCTGGTATCAGCCGATCAGCGTCGGCGTGTTCGCCAAGGGCCTCGGCTTCGCCGATTTGTGGCTCAATCTCGCGGTGCTGGTCCTGTTCGGCCTCGGCTTCATCACGGCTTCGGTCGTCGCACTGCGCAAGCAGGGAACCTGACATGGCTGCATCGCTCGTGACGATCTTCCGGCTTGGCCTCAAGGAGCTCCGCAGCCTGTGGAGCGATCCGATCTTGATGGTGCTGATCGTCTACACCTTCACCTTCGCCATCTACGCCGTGTCGACGGGCGCCAAATTTGAAGTCGAGAACGCATCTGTCGCAGTCGTCGACGAAGACCGTTCAATGCTCTCCGCCCGCCTGCGCGATGCGTTGCTGAAGCCGTTCTTCAAGGAGCCTGCGCTGATCGACGCCGATGAGGTCGACCAGGCGATGGACTCCGGCCGTGTCGTCTTCGTCGTGCAGATCCCGCCCCGATTCGAGCAGGACGTCATTGCCGGGCGGCATCCCCAGATCGGCCTCGACATCGACGCGACCGCCATGTCGCAGGCCGGCAATGGCGCCTCCTATATCCAGAACATCCTCCTGCAGGAGGTGGTTGCCGCGATGCCCACCAGGGCGCTGGCCCAGCCGATCGACCTCGTGGTCCGCGCCATGTTCAATCCCAACCTCAAATCCGGGTGGTTTACCGCCGTCATGCAGGTGATCAACAACATCACCATGCTGTCGGTGATCCTGGCCGGCGCGGCCCTGATCCGCGAGCGGGAACATGGCACGATCGAACACCTTCTTGTCATGCCGGTCAGGCCGATCGAGATCATGCTGGCCAAGATCTGGGCCAATGGGCTGGTGATCGTGGTGGCGGCGATCCTGTGCTTGCTGGTCGTGGTCGAGCGTCTTCTTGGCGTCCCGGTGGCGGGTTCGCTGCCCCTCTTCGTCACGGCCGCCGTGCTCTATCTCTTCTCGACCACCGCGCTCGGCATTCTCATAGCCACGGTTTCGACCTCCATGGCGCAGTTCGGCCTGATCGTCATGCCGGTGCTCATCGTCATGAACCTTCTGTCCGGCAGCACGACGCCGATGGAGAGCATGCCCGAATGGCTTCAGCAGGCGATGATGGCTTCGCCGGCGCCGCATTTCGTTGCCCTGTCGCAGGCGATCCTCTATCGCGGCGCAGGTCTTGCGATCATTTGGCCGCAGATGGCCGCGCTCGTCGTCATAGGCGCCGTCTTTGTCGGACTTGCCTCATTGCGCTTCCGCAAGGCGCTGCTCAGCATGCAGTAAAGGCCGGCCGCGTGGACCGGTCGCGACCAGGATCGCATCGCTCCTCGGATCGTGGACAATGAGGCCGAACGACGGCAAAGATCCAGCGGGTTGGACAGCTCTTCTGCGGTTTGACCCGCATCAAGGAGAAGCCGGGTCGAAGGATATCTGATGAAGGCCCCCAAGCCTCGCAGCTTCACAGGACATGTCGGACCGCCAGGGTCGATGAGATAAGCTGCAAAGGAGTCATGCACGATGGATATTCGGACGCTGTCGAACAATGAATGCTCGCACCTGCTCACGGCGCATCGGGTGGGCTTCCTGGCCTGCTCGAAGGCAGGCCAGCCTTACGTCATTCCCATCCACTATGCCTATGCGGATATCCACATTTACGCGTTCTCGATGCCAGGCAAGAAAATCGACTGGATGCGCGCGAACCCTCTTGTTTCCTTGCTGGTGGATCAGCGGGGGGAAGGCAGGGGATGGACGAGTGTTATCGCCGAGGGGCGCTACGAGGAATTGCCGGACCATATCGATCATAAGGTTGCACGCGACCACGCCTGGTCGCTTTTGAGCAAGCACAATGACTGGTGGGAGCCGGGGGCCCTCAAACCCGTCGAATTCTCGATTTCCGATCACTCGCAGCATGTCTTCTTTCGCATCCTCGTGGACCGGGTTTCCGGCAGGGAAGCGACGGAATGATCCCGCGCGCTCTCGACGTCGGGATCGATGGGTTTTCCATGTCTGCCGGGCCCATTTCATGATCGTTGACGATCAAGTCGCGGCGACCGCGTTCATGCGCGATGCGTCTTCATACGGGGCCTCGACCCCGGTCGAGATGGTGGAAACGCATATCTCCCGGATATTCCTGGTCGGCGGCCGGGCCTACAAGATGAAGCGCGCGGTCAAGCTGCCCTATGCCGATTTCTCGACGCCGGCCTTGCGGCTTGCGACGTGCCGAAAGGAGGTCGACCTCAACACCAGGACGGCGCCCGGCCTTTATCTCGGTGTGCGCGAATTGACCCGGCGAAAGGACGGCCGGATCGGCTTCGGCGGCGAAGGCGAGTTGATCGATGCCGTCGTCGAGATGACGCGCTTCGACCAAGAAAGCCTGTTCGACCGGATGGCCGTCGGCGGCAGGCTCACGCCGGCGCTGATGACGCAAACCGCGCGTATGATCTCCCGGTTTCATCGCGACGCCGAAATGGTCCATGCCGGCGCGGGCCGGGACAATCTGGCCGGCGTGCTCGATATCAATGAGGCCGGCTTTGCGACAAGCCATGTGTTCGGGGCTTCAGAGAAGCTAGCTTTCAACGCCGCCTTCCGTTCGGCTTTGGCGCGCCACTCGGATCGGCTCGATCGGCGCGAGAAGGCCGGCAAGGTGCGCCTCTGCCATGGCGACCTGCATCTGCGCAACATCTGCCTGCTCGACGGCAAGCCCAGCCTGTTCGACTGCATCGAATTCAACGACCAGATAGCGACGGTCGACGTGCTCTATGACCTGGCTTTTCTCCTTATGGATCTTTGGTATCGAGGACTGGCCGACCTCGCCAATCTCGTGATGAACCGATATCTGGACGAGTCGGACGACGAGGACGGCTTTGTCCTTCTGCCCTTCTTCATGGCGGTGCGGGCGGCAGTGAGGGCTCACGTGACCGCGACGCAGGTCGAAGAAGGCAGTGACGCCACCGACCGCCTGGTTCTGGAGGCCCGTTCCTATTACGATCTTGCCCTGTCGCTCCTGCGGGAGAAGCCGGCGCAACTCATTGCCATTGGCGGGCTGAGCGGTTCGGGGAAGACAACGATCGCCGACGCGCTTGCCGCCTGGATAGGTGTGCCGCCGGGCGCGCGTATCCTCGAGAGCGACCGCATCCGCAAGGCCATGCATGGCGTTCCCGCCGAAGCGCGCCTTCCGGACGACGCCTATAAGCCTGAAATCTCGCAGAAGGTCTATGACCGATTGGCGACGCGCGCGGGCCTCATTCTCTCGGACGGCGGAACCGTCGTCGCCGACGCGGTCTTCGATCGCGGCCCGGATCGTGACCTGATCGAGATGGCGGCGCGCAAGGCGGGAGTGCCGTTCTTCGGCATCTGGCTCGAAGCGCGGCCGGAGCTTCTGAGGCGACGCGTCTCCGCACGGCGCGGCGGTCCGTCCGATGCGACGGTCGACGTTCTGTCCCGTCAGCTGGCACGCAAGGTGGACAGCACCGGCTGGCAAGGAATGGACGCAGCCAAGCCGGTGCCCGAGATCGTTTCCACGATAGTCGCGCGGACGCTAACGACGGACAGTTAGACTGGCGCAAATCCACGGACTCTCAGGATGGCTTCGAGGTGATGATGAACGTTCCGCGCCGCTCGTTATCAGCGTCGGATTGACTCATCCAAGCCTTACCCTTGATCGACATCAAGGTGCATGGTGCGATTCCGAGGCAGACTGCAGTTCGGAGGCCCGGACATGCGCCCAAACAGCCGATTATCAGCCGCGATCATTGCCGCCTTGGTCGCGTTGCCGGCGACCCATACGGAGGCGGAGGAACTCCGCGGCAAGGCGTTGGTCGAAACCAACTGCGCCAGATGCCATGCGGTCGGCAGCAACGACACCAGCACGCATCCTGACGCGCCGCCTTTTCGGACCTTGTCGAAGCGATATCCGATCGAGGATCTGGAAGAGGCTCTGGCGGAGGGAATTTCGACGGGGCATCCCGACATGCCCGAATTCGTGGCAAGCCCGGACCAGATCGATGCGATCATCGCCTACATAAGGAGCGTGCAGGATCGATGAGGAGGGATCGATGAGATCATCGCGCATATCCCCAATGACAATGGGCAAGGCGCGTAGCGAACCCTCTCATCCCGATTGGTGATTAAGCGACATTGGACTCGGCCGGGCCGGCTACAGCCACACTGCTGTCAGCCGCCGGCCACCATCCGCACACTCTCCCTTTCCACCAGCGGACACTCCAGCTTGGTGATCGGGTACCGCCCCCGCCCGGGCGGCGACGGCACTTCCAGCTGTTCGATCGCCCATTGGCCCATCGCCATATGCGGCAGGATCGAGGTCGTCAGCGGCGGGAACAGATGGCGGGCGATTTCCTCGTCGTCGTATCCGACCACGGAAATGTCCTGCGGAATGTGCAGGCCGGCTTCCTTCAGGGCCTCGTAGCAGCCGATCGCGGTGCGGTCGTTCTGGCAGAAAATGGCGGTGGGCCTGTCTTTCAGCGCCAGCAGCTTGACGGTCGCCGCATAGCCGGCGCTGGCCGACCAGTCGCCTTCGACCACAAGTTCGGGATCGAACGGGATGTCGGCGGTGGCGAGCGCGCGGCGGTAACCTTTGAGCCGGTCCTGCGCGGCCTGCATCCACGGCTCGCCGGTGATGGTGGCGATGCGGCGGTGGCCGTGGCTGATCAAATGGCGGGTGGAACTCTGGCCGCCGGCGATCTCGCTCGGCACCACGGCCGGGAAGGCATAGTCGGCGGTGTAGCAATTCAGCAGGATCACCGGGATGTCGAGGCTGTAGAGGTAGTCGGGCGCCGTTATCTCGCGGGTGAAGATGGTCATGTAGATCAGCGCCGAAATGCCACGTCTGGTCAGCGCGGCGATGGCGCGCGGCTCCATCGCGGCATCGCCCAGCGTCTGCGCCACCAAAAGCACGTTGCCGGCATTCCACGAGGCCTGGCGCGCGCCCTCGATGGCGACGACCGCCTCCGGGCTGGTGGCGAGCTGGTCGACGGCGAAGCCGATCACCCCATCCAGTCCGTCGAAGGCGGCAACCGGCTTGTGCAGGGCGGCGAAGGCCGGCGCGGTGTAGCCGAGATCGCGTGCGGCCTCGATCACCCGGTCGCGCGTCTGACGCGACAGCCTGATGCCCGGCGTGTTGTTGAGCACGAACGACACCGTCGCCTGCGAGCAGCCGGCGGCCCTGGCGATGTCGGTCATGGTGACCTTGCCCTTGGCGGTCTTCGCCGGCGCCTTGCGGCGCCTCGATGTCTCGGGATCGCGCGGATCCGTCGGTTCGCTCATCTGACTTCCCATCCCCTTCGGGGTGTCTAGACAGCGGCCACTCGCGCCGCAAGCCCACACCATACCGGTCGTTTATAATACGACGGAGCTTGATAATAAGTATTATCAACGGGCGAAGCCTAAGCTCCGCTCCGGTGGCGCGGCGTGGCCGCCCCTCTGCCGTAATTCCTGGCCAATTGCTCAGCTTTCAACGGGCTTCGGCGGAGCGCCGACGCCTATGATGCCTAGAAAGCGACGCCTCGCGATCCTCCCGATCAACAAAACTAATAACTATTTACTAATATCCGGGAGCTCTGTAATGTCAAATCGTCAGTCCGGTTCAGGTCGATCCGGGTTGGCGCTGATCGCTGGGAGCAAGGCCCTGGCGGGCGCTGGCAAGCCTGCGAGGGGACACTCCTGAAAATCAAATGTCAGACAAATCCGATTATTTACGAGCATCGCATGAGGCTGTAAGGTCAAGGTCGTGACGGGAGGCTTCCGGGAGGAGGTCGAAGCCATTTCGGCGAAATTCCGTTCTAGCGAAATGTGAACAGGCGAAGTCATCAAACGGGCGAAAATGCCAAACGGGAGGTTCAACATGAAATCTGTCATCAGAAATGCGTCGGTCGCCGCTGCGGCACTGCTGCTCGGTCTGTCGGCGACGGCAATCGCGCGCGCCGACGACAAGCCGACGCTGGCCTTCGTCGTCAACGGCGCTTCCGATTTCTGGAAGGCCGCCGAAGCCGGCGTCAAGAAGGCGCAGGGCGAGCTGCCGGACTACAATCTCGAGCTCAAATATCCCGAGCAGTCCTCCGTCGCCATCCAGCAGCGGCTGATGGACGACCTGGTCACGGCCGGCGTCAAGGGCATCATGGTCTCGGCCGTCGATCCCAAGACCTCGACTGATGGCCTGAACAAGATCGCGTCGCAGACGGCGCTGTTCACCACCGACAGCGATGCCCCGCAGACCAAGCGCGTCGCCTATATCGGCTCGTCCAATGTCGACGCCGGCAAGCAGGCCGCCGACATCGCCAAGAAGGCGATGCCCAATGGCGGCAAGTGCCTCGGCTTCGTCGGCCTGCTCGGCGCCGACAATGCCAAGGAGCGCATCCAGGGCTTCAAGGACGGCCTCGCCGGCACCAAGATCACGCTCGATGACGTGCGCGGCGACGACATCGACCAGGCGCGCGCCAAGAAGAATGTCGAGGACGCGCTGGTCGCCAGCCCCGACGTCACCTGCATGGTCGGCTTCTATTCCTACAACACGCCGCGCATCTACGAAGCGCTGCGCGATGCCGGCAAGCTCGGCGCGATTACCGTTGTCGGTTTCGATGACGATCCGATCACGCTGGGCGGCGTCAAGGAAGGCACGATTGCCGCCACCGTCGTGCAGCAGCCCTTCGAATGGGCTTACCAGGGCATGAAGCTGATGGCCGCCTATCTCAAGGGCGACAAGTCGGGCATCCCGGACGGCGGCCTGATCATCATCCCGACCAAGATCATCGGCAAGGATGACGTCGACGCCTACGCTGCCAACCTGAAGGCAATGTCGGGAAACTGAGCGACTGCAACAGCGCCGGTCCGGGATCTTCCCCGGGCCGGCGTCCCGCATTGACGAACCTTGCAAGGACCGTCAGTCTGCCGAAAGGCCGGCCCGCCAATCGCTGTCAGGCATGATGAATTATTCCGAGACCTCCATTGCCGCATCGGCGCCGTTCCTCAGCCTGGAGAACGTGCGCAAGACCTATCCCGGCGTGGTGGCGCTCGATGGCTTCTCCATGGAGGTCAGGCCAGGCGAGGTCATCGGCCTCGTCGGCGAGAACGGCGCCGGCAAATCGACCCTGATGAAGATCCTCGGCGGCGTCACCACGCCCGACACTGGCACCATCACGGTCGACGGCACCGCGCATCAGGGGCTGACCGTGGAGGGCAGCCTCGGTTCGGGCATCGCCTTCGTTCACCAGGAACTCAACCTATTCGAGAATCTCGATGTCGCCGCCAACATCTTCTTTGGCCGCGAGCCGCTGCGCGCCGGACCGCTGAAGCTCGTCGATCGCGCCAGGCTGCGCGAAATGGTAGCGCCGCTGCTGAAGCGCGTCGGCGCCAATTTCACCGCCGACACGCCCGTGGCGTCCCTGTCGCTCGCCCAGCAGCAGATGGTCGAGATCGCCAAGGCGCTGTCGATCAAGGCCAGGCTGGTCATCCTCGACGAGCCGACATCGAGCCTGCCGATCGCCGAGACCGACAAACTGCTCGACGTCATCAAGGCGCTGAAGGCCGACGGCATCAGCGTCATCTTCATCTCGCATCGCCTGCACGAGGTCGAGCGTGTCGCCGACCGCGTCGTCGTGCTGCGCGACGGAATGCTGGCCGGCACGCTGCCGAAGGCCGACATCGGCCATGACCAGATGGTCAAGCTGATGATCGGCCGCATGCTCAAGGAGCGCGAAAAGGCTTCGGAGGCCGCGCGGGCGCCTGGCGCCGTCGCCCTCTGTGCCAAGGCCATCCGCACCGGCGCCTATCCCGGCCGCCCGGTCGATCTCGACGTCCGGCGCGGCGAAATCCTCGGCCTTGCCGGCCTTGTCGGCTCCGGTCGCACCGAACTGGCGCGGGTTTTGTTCGGCATCGACAAGGCGCTTGGCGGCACGCTCGAACTCGACGGCAAGCCGCTTGTCCTCGGCTCCGCGGCCGATGCCGTGGCGAACGGCATCTTCCTGGTGCCCGAAGACCGCAAGCTGACCGGCATCCTGCTCGACCTGTCGATCGCCCAGAACATCTCGCTGCCGAACCTGCCGGCGCACGCAAGGCGCTTGCTGGTGTCCGCCAGTGCCGAAACGACAACCGCCGAGAAACAGAAAAAGGATCTCGGCATCAGGGCGCCGTCGGTGCAGACGCGCACCGGCACGTTGTCGGGCGGCAACCAGCAGAAGGTCGTGCTGGGCAAATGGCTGGCCATGAACCCGAAGGTGATGATTCTCGACGAGCCAACGCGCGGCATCGACATCGGCGCCAAGGCGGAAATCTACGGGCTGATGCGGGCGCTGGCCGACGCCGGCGTCGCCGTGCTGATGATCTCCAGCGACATGGAAGAGGTGATTGGCGTGTCCGACCGCATCGCCGTCATGCATGAAGGGCAGATTTCCGGCATTCTCGACAAGGACCGGTTCAGCCAGGAAAACGTGTTGCTGCTGGCGGTGGGCAAGCCGCCGAAATAGCCTTTGTCCTGCCGCGCAAGCCGGCGGAAGACTTTGCAGGACCTGCTCGAGCAGGCGTTTGGGAGAAGACGATGAGCAAGAAAGATCTCGGCCTGCTGATCCTGATCCTGGTGGTCGGCGCCATCGTCGCCATCATCAATCCGCGCTTCCTGCTGCCGATCAACCTTGCCAACACCTCGAACCTGATCGGCCTGTTCGGCATCCTGTCGATCGGCCAGGCCTTCGTCATCATCACCGGCGGCATCGAACTGTCGGTCGGCTCGCTGGTGGCGTTGCTGGGAACGCTGTTCATCGACTTCATCGCCACGCGCGGCATGGGCTGGCCGGTCGCCTTCGTCATCATCCTGATGCTCGGCGCTGTCATCGGCCTCGCGCATGGCTGGCTGATTACGCGGCTCAAACTGCAACCCTTCGTCGTCACCCTCTGCGGCCTGTTGATCTATCGCGGCGTCGCCCGCTTCTACACCGCCGACGGCACCGCTGGCTTCGCCTTCGGCCAGAATTTTCCCGAACTCGAATTCCTCACCGCCGGCCGATCCTGGGGCGTGCCCAACAGTTTCATCGCGCTGATCGTCATCGCCATCATCATGTGGGTGGTGTTGCACCGCTCGGTGTTCGGCCGCTATCTCTACGCCATCGGCAAGAACGAGGAGGCGGCGAAATATTCCGGCATCCGCACCGGCCGCGTCGTCATCGCCGCCTATGTCATCTGCGGCGTGCTGACGGCGCTGTCGGCGATCTATTTTGCCATGTACACGCGCTCGATCTCGCCGGCCAGCCATGGCCAGTTCTACGAGCTCTACGCCATCGCCGCCGCCGTGCTCGGCGGCTTCTCGCTGCGCGGCGGCGAAGGCTCGCTGATCGGCGTCGTGCTGGGCACCGTGCTGCTGCAGGAACTGCAGAACCTCGTCAATTTGCTCGGCATCCCGTCCTCCCTCAACTTCGCGGTGATGGGCGGCGTCATCCTCATCGGCGTGCTGGTCGACCAGCAATGGGGCGTGTTCCGCGCCCGGCGGCTGATGGCCGACGCGACCCGCAAAAGCGTCGCCGGCGCGGCGGCCGAATAAGCCGCCTGGCCGCCACGCAACAGCTTGTCCAGGTCCCCTGATTATTATAATAGCATAAGAGGGGCCGACAGGAGCTGACGGGACATGCGCTGCGATCTGCGAGGCAAGGTGGCGCTGGTCACGGGAGCGGCCGGCGCCATCGGCAGTTCCATCGCCAAACGCCTGTCCGACAATGGCGCCGCTGTCGTCGTCGCCGATATCAACAGCGAGGGCGCGAGCCAGGTCGCGGCCGGTTTGCCCGATGCGATGGCCTGTACCGTCGACATCCGCGACGCAGCGTCGGTGGACAGCGCGATCGCGGCGATCATG